>JAJRXT010000088.1 GCA_024276125.1 bacterium | reverse complement strand
TGAGCCTATCGGAGCTTATCCGGCTTACCGGACTTAAAAGTTCTGAGGCGGCGCTTGCCAAAAGGCGGGAATATGACGAGCCGTTTATAATAAAAAATGAAAATGAGCAACTGGCGTTGGCTGTTAGGGAAAAAATAACCGAACAGGGACTAAACTATACCAAAGGCGGGCGTTATCATCATATTACCGGCGGGGTGGATAAGGGGCTGGCCGTAGGCTATCTGATTGACTTATATAAACAAATAAATCCGCATATAAAATTTGCCGGTATAGGCGATGCTCAAAATGATATAGCAATGCTAAAACAGGTTGATTATCCCTTTCTGGTGCGCAAACCCAATGGAGAATTTGAAAAAAGGGCTTATTTTGACGGCGTTATTATAACTGATGGTATCGGCCCTGCGGGGTTTTGCGAGGCTGTAGACAAATTGATGAGGTTAAAGCCATAAAGTAGGTTGGGTTAAACGAAGTGAAACCCAACAACACATTGATAATGTTGGGTTTCGTACCTCAACCCAACCTACATTTATACTTAGCCTGTCATTCTGAGACCAAAGGCCGAAGAATCTTCATTTTATGCGGACTAGACCCTTCGATCTTTCGGTTTGTCCTCAAGCCAAAAGTGGCAAGGGTAATACACTCCTTATCGATACCCACAATTATCTTGATAAATGTTATTGTAGCGTTATTCTAATTCACCTTACGCAAAGCTTGCTTTTAAATGTAGGGTGGATCAGGCCCATATTATAAAAGAGGCTAAAGAAATATGCTTAGATTACGTTTTCTGACAGTTGCGGATCCACCATACTTACTTTTACAGAGAGTGGTGGATTCGGGGTAGCTTACCGGCTGTTTGGCGCTCTATAAATATGTAAGAAGAGCTTTTATACAAGACCCCTTAATCCACCCTACAGTAAGATTTTTATTTTTTGCGTAACATGAGATTCTAATATTAGAGCTGGGAACTGCGTAGCGGGTCCCGGCTATCTTTATTTTGGGAGTATTACCAGTCCATATCCCAAGTGGTTATCACGGTATTTTCTGTATTTTCCCCAGGTGCTTTGGGGTGAGACACCCTGAAACATAAATCTTTTCGGCATATCATAACCCGCAAACAGGCCGACCTAAAGGTCGGCATCTACAATAAATGACAAGCGGCAAAATGGTCATTGCCCACTTCCCTAAATGCGGGTTCATCCCGCCTACATATATCCATAACCTTCGGACAGCGCGTATGAAAGCGGCAGCCTGTCGGTGGGTTGGCTGGAGAGGGTACTTCACCGGATAGAATAATCCTTTGCGGCTGATTATCCGGATCGGGTACCGGTATGGCTGAGAGCAAACATTGTGTATAAGGATGCAGCGGATTGGCGTATAAGCTCTCGCTGGCTGCAAGCTCTACAATCTGCCCTAAGTGCATAACCGCCACCCTGTCGCTTATATGCTCTACCACGCTTAAATCATGCGTAATAAATAAATACGTAAGCCCGAACTCATCTTGTAAGTCCATCAGCAGATTTAATACCTGCGCCTGAATAGATACATCCAAAGCGGAAATCGGCTCATCCGCTACAATAAACTTAGGCCTAACCGCAAGCGCCCTGGCAATCCCGATTCGCTGACGCTGTCCGCCGCTGAATTCATGCGGATAGCGGTTTAAATGCTCTCTTTTAAGACCCACCTTTTCCAGCAGCTTAACCACCAATTCCCGGCGCTCTTTTTTATTTGCTGCCAGTTTATGAATCAGCATACCCTCGCCTACAATATCCTCAACCTTCATTCGTGGATTAAGCGAAGCATAAGGGTCCTGAAAAATGATCTGCATATTGCGTCTGAATGAGCGGAATTTACCGGACGACAGCGAATAAATCTCCTGCCCTTCAAAAAAAACCTTGCCCGCAGTAGGCTCCAACAGGCGCAATATAAGCCGTCCGGTCGTACTTTTACCGCAGCCGGACTCACCCACCAAACCAAGCGTCTCGCCCGATTTAATCTCAAAACTGATATTATTTACCGCCTGTACCTGGGAGCTTACCTTGGAGAATAACCCCTGTTTTACAGGGAAATATTTAGTTAATCCGCTTACTTTTAATAGGTTTTTTGGCATATTATTTTGACTGTGTATATAACCAGCATCTTACCTTATGATTTTTATCTATCGCTGTTAATTGCGGCTCTTTCCTACTGCAAACCGGCATCTTTTTATCGCAGCGCGGATGAAAATAACAACCGGAAGGCGGATTTAGCAAGTCAGGCACGCTGCCTGCTATAGTCTGCAATTTTTGTCTTTTTATCCGCTTATCAGATAATTTGGGTACGGAATTTAATAAACCCTTGGTATAAGGATGTTTGGGATCATAGAATAATTGTCTGGTTTGGGCAAGCTCCACTAATTTTCCGGCATACATAATAGCCACTCTGCCAGCCGTATCAGCCACTATACCCAGATCATGGGTAATCAAAAGCACCGCCATATGGAATTTTTCTTTAAGGTGTTTTATAAGCTGTAGAATCTGCGCTTGAATAGTAACGTCAAGCGCAGTGGTAGGCTCATCGGCAATAAGCAGCTTTGGCTGACAGGCAAGCGCCATAGCAATCATCACCCGCTGCCGCATTCCGCCGCTTAATTGATGCGGATATTCCCTAAGACGCTGCTTGGCTGATGGAATGCCTACTAAATTTAATAATTCTATACAACGATTGTTAGCCGCTCCGCCGTTTAATCCCATATGCAGGCGCATAGGTTCTGCAATCTGATCGCCTATGGTAAATACGGGATTCAAACAGGTCATCGGCTCTTGAAAAATCATGGAAATCTGATTGCCGCGCACTTTGCGCAGAGCTGATTCAGGAAGACTAACCAAGTCGGTATTCTCAAATTCTATAGAGCCCGCGGTAATCTTACCGGGCGGAGAAGGCACAAGCTGCATAATAGACAGCGCCGTCATACTTTTACCGCAACCGGATTCACCTACCAGACCAAGAGTCTCGCCGGGATATATCTTAAGGCTAAGCCCGTCTACCGCCTTTATAACTCCCGCAGCGGTGAAAAAAGACGTATGTAAATCCTGAATTTTTAAAAGCGGAGATAAGGACATGATTTAAAATGGCTATTGAGTTAACTCCGAAAAAAATTACATCCTGTCATTCCGAGGCCGTAGGCCGAAGAATCTCCCCCCGCAACAGCGAGTAGATTCTTCACTCCACTTCGTTTCGTTCAAGAATGACAGCTAAGAAAATTAAACGGCTTTGGTTTCGGAGTTAACTCAATAGCCATTTAATTTAATTTTATTTTATTTATTTACTTAAACCCGAATAATTCGGGAGTTAATTTGACGGAATGTGTACCCTGATTGAAATCAGAATTTGGATTTTGACATTTGAAATTAGCATATTATAGGGTTTCAAAACCAAATTTTGCTTAACATATAGTGGTTTTGGGGTGAAACGCCCCGAAACATAAAATTTGCTTAAATCAATTACCCATATCATGAACACCGTGTACTTTTACATGCTGTGCTTCAAACATTTTAAGTATATTTTCTTTATCAGCGCAGTCAAATTGCAGGGCTAATCCGCAATTAGAGCTGAATTGCCTGGGCACCGGGATGAGTTTTGAGGTTAATTTAGCCTTTTTTATCACTCGTTCGGCTTTTAGCGCATAGTGAGTAGCATTGAAGGTTATCACACATTTACTTTCCAATTTTTTATCCCCCTGCTATATTTAATTTATAATGGTTTAAAAAAAATAACCAGAATTATTTAAGTCTCTCATTCTTTCAGTACCACTTATTATAATGCCCTGTCAGCATTTGTCAATCAATCAATAAGCAACTATTTTAATTATATTAGGTAAAATAGCAAACCAGCCCGTAAAGGGCTTTAACAAAATATATGAAATTTAAACAAACTCAGATTAAAAAAACATTTTATTACAGCTTTACATATCTTCAAAACCATATATATAGTAGTGTTTGAAAATAAAATACCAGATATTGATTTTTTGCTTGACAAGCGCTTTCAGCTTAGGTAATCTTTATATAGATGAATAACATATTAACCGGATTTTTTCTCGGTTGTTGTTCCATGCCAAAACTATCTTATTGAAAATTTAATGACTTAAGGTAAATAGTTTTATAAAGATTCCTAAAACAAGCATAATTATATTTTGTGACAGTTTCTAAATATTAAGACAGTTGATTGGTTATGTAAACACATGGGGGGGGAATTTTTTATGAGAGGCAGGATCAGTCATCATCATCAACAGCATCATTTTTTCGTCAATTTATTTCTTTTTGCACTTTGGTTAGCTACACTTTTTTTAGTTTACTGTGTTTGGATATCTCAACATTGACGCCAGACAATTAATTTGGCTTATGGGGTATGCTGGGCGGACAATTTACAGACGAGGGCGGACAGCCGGGTGAACTGGGCGGGCAGGCCACTGAATTTGGCGGGCAAGTATTCGGATTCGGCGGACAATTTACAGAAGAAGGCGGGCAGTTTACAGGAGAGGAAGGCGGACAGTTTGCAGAATCGGGTATACAGCCCGGAGAATTTGGCGGACAACCGGCGGGTGTGCATCCCGGGGAATTGGGTACGCAGCTCGGAGAATTAGGTATGCAGCCGGGGGAATTGGGTACGCAACCCGGGGAGCTGGGTATACATCCCGGAGAGTTGGGCGCGCATCCCGGGGAACTTGGCTGACAGGGTGAGCATGAAGGGGAGCTGGGGTAACAAGGCGTACAGGGGCCTGAATTAGGGGCGCACGGGGCGCAGGGTTCTGTCTGGGGAGCGCAAGGCGAGGGCGAACAAGGGCCTGAACGGGGAAAACAGGGCAGACAGGAACTTCTTTCCGGCAGGCATGGCGTACAGGGCATACAGGGTTTACCAGATGGCGGACACGGGGCGCACGGTACAGATTTAGGCAGACACGGAGAACACGGCATACAATTGCCGCCATTGGGTTGACACGGCGCGCAAGGACCGGTATTCGGCATACATGGCGTACAGGGCGTACACGGTTCGCCCGAAGGCGGACACGGGGCGCACGGCGTAGAACTGGGCGGACAGGGGGCGCAGGGGCCGGCTTTAATTCCGGTGGAATCGCTGTCTGCATTATAATCGCCCGATAAAGGCTTTATATAAGGTTTTTCAAACATATTATCTCTATTAGTTAATAATCATTTCCTCTTTATATAAAGTTACCATGCTTGCGATTATGCACAAGGGAAAAATTAATTTTAAATAATGGCTATTGAGTTAACTTACGAAAAAGATTACATTTTGTCATTCTGTCATTCTGTCATTCTGAGGCCGGAGGCCGAAGAATCTCCCAGCATACGGGGGTAGATTCTTCATTCCGCTTACGCTTCATTCAGAATGACGGATCGTCCCTGTCGTATGTTTCGGGGCGTCCCACCCCGAAACATCCTTACAACACGTACATCCAGTAAAGCTCCTATACCGGCTCTCCCTGGCCGGCTAGCAGCTCTTTTATAGCTTCAGTACCCGGCAGACCGCCGCTTTTGCCTATTTCATAAGAGCGGCGCAGTATTTTAATCCCTTCTTCTTTCTGTCCAGCGCCTATCAGTAATTGACCAAATACCTGCCCTATCTCAAAAAGCCCCATTGCATCTTCTATCTCCACAGCCAGTTGATAAGCCTGCGCCTCTAATGAAAACATGCCCTGCATATTTTCCCTTTGATATTCAATCATAGCCATATTATGAAGACTATAGCATTGCCCGGCTCTATCGCCGATTTCCTTTCTGATTTTTAGGGATTCTTCTAAATATGTTAAGGCCGTATCATAATCGCCGCGGGCGTTATGTATACCGCTGATATTATTAAGCGTAGCGCCTTCGCCGACTCTATCGCCGATTTCTTGTGCGATTTTTAGGGATTCTTCTAAATATGTTAAGGCCGTATCATAATCGCCGCGGGCATCATGTATACCGCTGATATTATTAAGCGTAGCGCCTTCGCCGGCTCTATCGCCGATTTCTCGCCTTATTTTTAGGGATTCTTCTAAATATGTTAAGGCCGTATCATAATCACCGCGGGCTTGATATATCTGGCTGATATTATTAAGCGCGGTACCTTTGTTTTCTTTATCATCCTTACTAAGTATTGATTTTGCTTGCAAGCTGCCTAGTGCGGATTTAAAATAAGGCAGCGCCGCATCATATTGACCGGTTTTAGTATAAATAAGACCCATCCGATTCCCGCACCAAAAAGGTATGTTCTCACCCAATAAACGCTCTAGCGCCCTGCATATTTTAAGGGCTTCAAAATAAAAACAGCGATTGTGATAAAAATTACTTATCATTCTACCAATATCATCTGCTTTTTGCTTATTTAAAGCATGATAAAAGTGCCAGAAAGCGGCTTTTAGTTCATTGCCGTCGTTTTTTTCTACGGAGGAGTACATATAATAATGATACCTGCCGGCTTTTTCATGAAATAAAAGCGGCAGGGGGGCCGGCCTTAGCCTGTCTTTTAACAGCGCTTTTACCAAAGGCGGCATATGATAATAAATTAACCCGGTTTCTCTATCCAGATAGACCTGTATCAGGGTATGATCGCAAAGAGAAAGCAGCGTTTTTTCAGATTTATGATAATCCTGTACCCTAAAAGCAATATCTGTTACCGGCAGGCTGTAATGATACAATAATCCGGCTAGTTCTTTTTCCTGCGCTGTGGTGTTTTTCCATAATGTATTAAATAATAAATTTTCAGCCATTTTCTCAATAGCGGACTTGGAGGCGTGTTTTGCTTTTTTCTTAAAAACCCGTAAATCATTAAATGCCTTTTCTATGTTTTGCGGGGTTTTAGCAAAGCTTTGGTAGAAAAAATTCACCATCCGAAAATTACCGCCTATTGTTTCATATAAAAATTCAAGCTGGCTTTGGGTGATTTTTTTTAATCCTAAATTATAGCATTTACGGATAAAGTCGTTTAAACAAACATCGTTTATATCAAATCCCTTAATTTTAAGTTCGGCTATCGGATACCTGCCTGTTATGAGCATATATATATCGGGATGCTCGGCTATATATTTCATAACCAATAATGTCGGCTGATGCTCAGGGATAAATTCCTTGGAATTGACATCCTGAAATGATTCAACATTATCAAAGAATAAAACAATAGGATACTCTTTTGCTATTTTGTCCAATAGAAAAGTAATTTGTTTTATTATCTTATCCGCATAAAGCCTTTCCGCATTATCTACCCATTTGTCTTTATCATGTAAAAAGCAAAACCTGATAAGTTCTTCATGAACTGTGGTGATAGAAAAATCTTTTCCTTCGCATCCTTCCTGATTTAAAATAAAAGGAATTACCTTGGGGTGTTTTACCAACAGCCTTTGTAAGAGCTTGCGGGCAAGCGTTGTCTTGCCTATACCCCCCTGACCCTTTAAAAGTACCGGTTTTTTATCAAACAGCGCCGGCAGAATATTTGATAAATCTTCGCGCCGGCCGATAAATTCTTCCTTCCTGAGATCGGATTTCTCCAAAACCGTGTTGGCATAAACAATGTTTAGGCTCTCCGGTTTAGTATGTTCAAAGGGTTTATCCCAATTAACTATACCGGTATTATCAGTAAGATACAGGTTTGGAATCAGCCATTGCATAGGAATCATATTTAAGCGCTTATCTATAATATCTTGAGCTTCTTCCCGCTTTATCATCCGGCGCGCATCATAGAAAGCCTCAAGCAGCGATTCTTTGTTTGCAATCTGAGTATAAAAATGGGAGGCAAATGAGGTGGCGTACTTATCCTGTATGGAAAGCCCCATGGATATTACCGCTGGAATCCCCTTTTGAAGCAATGTACCGGTAATACCGGCAATGCCTTTTTCCAGATTGGCCTGTGCAGTCTGACAGGAGGATAAAACAACCAAAGCTATAGTATGCTTATCTTTTAAAAGCGCTTTGGCAAAATCGTCACCCTTAACCAATTCAGCTTTTAAACTTATATCGTCTTCAAGCTGTAAAAACCCCTCTTTTTTTTCCTCATCAAAAACACCGTGACCGCTGAAATGCAGAATATGATAATTATTCCGCTTGATTTTACGCTCTAAGGCGTCTAAAGAACCGTTTTCCGTAAAATCTATCTCTATCTCGCCTTGTTTAAACAAAGGCTCTAAGGCATGCAATATCTGCCGCTCTTCTTCTTCATAAGACAGCCGCCCTTTTATACCGCTGTCCTTGGGTGAAGAGATCATGATTAATATCTTTAACGGACCGCCGGTTAATTCTCTTTTATCAGGCTCTCTTAAAAGAGAGTTCTTACTTAATAAAAACTGCTTTATTTCATTTAAAGGGCTTTTACAAACAGGGTCAACGGCAATCCCCCAGGGCAGGTTTAATATTTGTGCATTGGGATGACATAAATTTACATGATAAAACTTATCGCCTTGGTGTATTTCCTGTAAGGTATCAACAAGCTGGTCATTTTTAGATATAACATATGACAGTTCCTTTTTTAAAGCGGTAAGCGCCCGGGTATTAAGGCTGCCGCCGCCTTCTAAAAAACCGATTACTTGGTTAAAACCGGCAAGTAAGGCACCCTCTTGGCTGTCTGAAAGCTGTAATTTTATTTGTTTATAGATCATCTATCCGGCTCCACACGAGTTAATTAGTTCATAAAAAGACTGCGGTATACAATAGAATCTTCTGCTAATTTTCCATATATTTGCGCTCTAATCATTTTGTCGCAAAAAGGACAGGTAAGGTCAATACTGCTTGTTTCCTTTTTTTCACTATCCTCTTCAATTTCAATTACTACCGCTATTTCTTTTTTCTTGCACAACGGGCAATCTATGTTGAAGGCTTTTTTCTCTGTTTTCTTTTTCACAATAACTCTCCGAATGTAAAAAGGCGCTTGTTAAAAACAAAAGCGGCGGGAAAAAGTAAAGCAATGCGGCTGCAATAAAAAAACGCCGTTTCCTTTTTACCATTTCCTCTGCTTTTTTCTTAATATTTTCTGCTGATTGCCGGTTAAAGGTATATTTTCGTGGATACATCACCATAAAGGCCAAAAATAAAGCGATGAACCATGAGGCAGCCAGGATTGGATTAATCGGTATTCTATGTGATGCGGTAAGATATAGGGTTAGGGTAAGTGAAATGATGGTAGTTAAAAATTTGGCGGCCTCTTCAAAACGCTTCGGCGCTTCCTGCTGCATTTTTACCGCATGCTCAAGCCAGCTTTTTGCATCAGGGGGTGATGGAGTTACCTTACATTCATCTTCTGCCATGACGGGCTCCCAAAGGTTACAGTATGACGGTATTTATATTTATAATATAGAAACATCCTTAAATAATTACATTCTGTCATTCTGTCATTCTGTCATTCTGAGGCCGTAAGGCCGAAGAATCTCCCCCCGCAACAGCGGACAGATTCTTCACTCCGCTTCGCTGCGTTCAGAATGACAGCTAATAAAATTAAACAGCTTTGGTTTCGTAAGAGGACTCTAGTAGCCATTTTAAACTATAAGCCTTTTTCGCGGCGCCTTTTGGAAAGAAGTATTATATCGCGCAGCTCTTCAATATTTTTAGCGTGCAGCCAGATTTTATCAAAATCAGGGTCTTGCGCAATTTGGGCGATTGCAGATAATGCCCGCAAATGAAAATTCCTTTCATCACGAGAGCCAATCAGTACAAAAGCGGCGTAAAAGGGAGTCAATGTTTCCTCAGAATCAATACCAGCCGTACATCTTGCTATCAGTAATTCAAACTTATGTTTTCCCTCAATAATTACATGCGGGATTGCAAGCCCCGGACGTATTACTGTAGTTGATTCTTTTTCGCGCATAATAAATGAATCAAATAACTGCTCCGCATCAAGGCCAAGCCGCCCTGCAAGCCTATCCGCCACTACGGAGAAAAATTCCATTAGCGTAATTGGTTTAGATATATCCAACAGCTCGCATTTTTTTACCAATTTATCAAATCTGTCCGCTACTATTTCATCGCGTTGTTTTAGAATCTCACGCAATTCAATATTAAGCGAATCACCCGCTATTTCTTTGGCGCTGATCCGCTCTACAATATGTATAAGCGCCGATTTACGCTCGCTCCTGCCTTCAACATACAGCTTATGCCATAATACGCTGATAAGCAGAAAGCCGACGGTAGAAAGAATTGCTAATTTACCCATACTGGATAATAAAAAAAGATAACTAATCATACCGGCTATATATAACCAAGGATATAATGGCGCCGTAAATGCCGGTTTATAGTTTAGGATTCTGCTCTCCCGCATAACAATACCGGCAATCAGTACAAATAAAAATAATACGATCTGCATAGTAGAGGCTACTTTTACCAAACCCTCAAGGTCTAAAAATAAAATAGTAGCTGTCATAAAGAGTCCGGTAAATATTATAGAAAAATGCGGAGTATTAAAGCGTTTATTTATTTTAGCAAAAAAATCCGGCAAAAGCTGATCGCGGCTCATGGCCATGGGAAAACGCGACGCCGCAAGAATTCCGGCATTGGCAGTGGATATAAAAGAAAATATAGCCGCAAGCGCCATAGCTGTACTGCCGGCTGCGCCAAGAAGCTTATAACTGCCCGCAGATATGGGAGTAAGCGAATGCGCAAGCTCGCCGCTGTCCAGTAAGCCTACGGTTACAAAAATGGCTGCCGCATAAAGAAAAAATACCGTAACAAATGCCAGTATCATTCCATAGGGGATATTTTTAGTGGGGTTTTTGATTTCTTCAGCAATACTTGCGGCTTTAGTCAGTCCGCCGAACGATATAAAAACCAGTCCGCAGGCGCCAAATAATGCGCTCTTATCATACGGCATAAACGGGCTGTAGCGGTGGACGTCAACTGATACAAAACCGCGCATAATATAAACAACCAACAAAACTATAAGTAAAATCACCAGAAGGACCTGAAACCTGCCGGCAACTTTTACACTTACTAAATTAATTACCGTAAAAAATATACAGCATAATACGGCTATAAATTTGATCTGTCCCTCAGTAATAGACGGATTAATTAAAGTCGCAAATACGCCGATACCCAGTAAGGAAAAGGCGCTCTTTAGGCTGAGTGAAAACCAACTGGCAAACCCGCCTATCGTACCCGCGGTAGAACCCATACTCCGCTCAATGAAAAAATAATCGCCGCCGGCTTTGGGCATAGCCGTTGCTAATTCGGATTTAGCAAATAAAACCGGCAGGATCAATATACCGGCTATAATATAGGCTAAAATCACCGCCGGCCCGACTTTGGCATAAACCAATCCGGGCAGGATAAATAAACCGGAGCTAATCATCGCACCGGAGGCAACACAGAAAACATCCAGCAGACCAAGTTCTTTTTTTAGTTTCATATTTTAACCTCATTCTCTTAAGGAAAGCTCTTTAAACTTAGTGCGCTTTGCGGCGCTAACTATCCCCTTGCAGCCGCCGACCAAAAGGCTCGGCCATAGTACGGGTTTAACAACCTGTACTTACAAATAAAATAGGATTCCCTATACGATTGAAAAAGTCTCCAAAATGTTATTTTCGATAAAGACATTCAGGAAAATGGCTATTGAGTTCTCTTGCGAAAATGATTATATTCTGTCATTCTGAAGCCGGAGGCCGAAGAATCTCTCAGTCTACGGGGGTAGATTCTTCACTCCACTTCGTTTCGTTCAAGAATGACGGCTAAGAAAATTAAACGGCTTTGGTTTCGCAAGAGAACTCTAGTAGCCATTTTCAGGAATAACCCCTGTAGACTCGCAAAAAACTCATTTTAATAGATATAACATATTTTTGTTTTTTTGTCAGCCTGCTTTACTTTCTATACAGAAAGTTATATACCTTAATCTTAAATTCAATATAATTGGTTTAATTTATTTGTAAAGAGTAAACCTTGGGGGAAACCCTTCTTAAAAGAAGGGTTTCCCCCAAACCCCCTTCCTAAGAACTTTAATTCAAGGAATTTGGTTAGCGGCACATGTTATCTTGCCGCAATATTTATAGCAGGTATTATTGTGCCGCCAACCAAATTCCTTTAGATTGAAAGTTTTTGGGAGGAGTTTGAGGAACACTTTTTTCAAAAAGGGTTCCTCAAGGTTTTGTTTTTACAAACAAGTTAAGCTAATCATGCTGACATTAAGGTTAAGGTATTATGAAAATTGTTCAGTGTTTGTTGTGTAAGAAAGAATGTAAATTGGTAAACGGACAGCGCGGCGATTGTCGGGTGCGTATAAACTTAAATAATAGGCTTACAACATTGGTATACGGCAAGCCCTGCGCCGTACATGTTGATCCTATTGAGAAAAAACCAATGTTTCATATGCTGCCCGGCACTACTGCATTATCCATAGCGACCGCTGGATGCAATCTGCACTGTAAATTCTGTCAGAATTGGGAAATATCGCAAAGAGAGCCTGAAGATACCATAAACCATGACTTACCGCCGGCTAAAGTGGTACAGGCCGCCAAGAACGCTGCCTGCCGCAGCATTGCCTATACCTATTCCGAACCGATTGTATTCTATGAATATACATTAGATTCGGCAAAACTTGCCAAAGCCGCAAACATTAAAAATATTATGGTAACAGCAGGTTTTATAAACCGTGACCCATTACTTGAGCTATGTAAGTATATCGACGGGGCAAATGTGGACTTAAAAGCCTTTACTGAAGAGTATTACCACAAGATATGCGGCGGGGAATTAAAACCTGTACTTGAGACGATAAAAACCATGCACGAGCAAGGGGTATGGGTGGAGATTACCAACCTGCTGGCGCCTACGCTAAACGATGATATGTCAATGAGTAAACAAATGTGTAACTGGATTATGGATAATTTGGGGGCTGATGTGCCCTTGCATTTTTCGCGCTTTTGGCCTACGTATAAATTAAAGAACTTACCGCCAACCTCGGTTGAAGTAATCACCGAAGCCAGAGAGACAGCCTTGGCTGTAGGATTAAACTATGTATATGTGGGTAATGTACCCGGGCATGAGGGTAATAATACATATTGCCCAAAATGTAATCAAATTATTATCGGCAGAATTGGATATATGCTTACTAAGTATGATATAATTAACGGGACTTGCGGGAAATGCGGCGCTAAAATAGCCGGTATATGGGATTAAATAAATGGAACCGGAAAAACAATTAACCAGACGCGAATTTTTAAACTATTGCGCAAAACTTGGCTTGGGTATATTATTATTATATCCTCTGAGCAAATTATTTTCATCCGGCGCAAAAAAGGATAATCCGAATATATCCCGGCATCCGGCCAAGTGGTATAAAGACCTAGCGGGTTAACATCTGTAGTATATCGTTTTCTTAAAAAGGATATCATCAGCTGTCATTCTGAGGCTGGAAGCCGAAGAATCTGCCCCCGCATATGTGAGTAGATTCTTCACTCCGCTTACGCTTCATTTAAGAATGACAGTAGCTGTAGGGTGGATTAAGGGGTCTTGTATAACAGATTGTCTTAAAAAAAATAAAGAACACCCAATAACCTAAAGATTACCCCGAATCCACCACAATTGCAATTAGTTATAAGATAACTATGGTGGAACCGCAAATATCAAAAACATAGGCTTAACATATTTTTGGGGTAAGCTTATTTCCAATATGGGCTTGTTCCACCCTACATTTTTAAATTTTGGCACCTTAAATCAACAGCATTGGGGGCATGTTCTTTTCCTTTTAGCAAGCTAGCATCTGTAGCCGCCGACCAAAAGGCTCGGTGGCGGGTTTATGTTTCGGCGGTGTCCCACCCCGAATATTAATACATAAGGAGGCAAAAATGAGACTCAAGATAGTAATTGCACTAGTTAGTTTTATCGTATTGTTTAGCTTTACTTCGGCCAAGGCTCAGGAATTTGAACCTTTACCGGCGCTCCCGCCTATTCCGGCTGATAATTCATTAACACAAAATAAAGTTGAGCTGGGCAAGATGCTCTTTTTTGACCCGCGCTTATCAGACAGCGAATGGATAAGCTGCGCAACTTGTCATAATCCGGTGTTTGCATTTGCCGACCGTATTCCCCGCGCTTTGGGCCATAAGATGTCTGAAGGCCCCCGTAATACGCCGACCGTACTTAATTCCGCATTTTTGGATGTTCAGTTTTGGGACGGACGGGCGGCTACCTTGGAAGAACAAGCCTTAGGGCCTATTCAGGCCTCAGTTGAAATGAACGAAACATTAGAGGATGTTGTCAGCAAACTTAAAAAAGTCCCTGAATATGTAGAACGTTTTAAAGATGTATTCGGCGCGGATGATCCCGTAACCACAAAAAATATCGCCAAGGCAATCGCTGCATTTGAGCGAACTTTGATTACACCCGATTCCCCGTTTGACCGCTACCTAAGAGGCGATACGCATGCAATAAGTCCAAGCGCTCAAAAAGGCGCTAAT
>JAJRXT010000087.1 GCA_024276125.1 bacterium | reverse complement strand
TACTATCTCTAAGATAGTAATTAATTGTTTTTGCTTATCGGTTATAGTATCGTCAAAACTTTCTTCCAAATGTGGAAATAACGACCTTTGTACTCTGTTCATTAACCAAGACAAACCTTCCAGCACAGTATTCATTAACGCTTCTCCTATAATTATAACTAATTACAATTGATAGCGTATTCTACTATAAAATAGCCCCGGTTATTACAAAAATTAACTCAATCTTAAAAATTCCCTTATATTTTGACTTTTGCAAGAGGCTCAATTATGAGAATATTACGAGTGTTTTCAAATTCAAAAAGAGATATCCCTCTTCAAAACGCTAAAATGAGTTATAGGGAAAATCATTTATTAGCTGTAGACATACTTATTAGAACTGTTAAATGGAAAAGATTTAACCATATTCCAAAGGTTTTAATTCAAATTATTCCAACAAACTATATATCATTATTAAAAATTGCTTAATAGGTTAAAAATACAACAAGATTAATTTATCGGATAGTTGAGCTTTGTTTACATAGGTATTTTTTAATGGTATTCCATAATAGTTACAACCAGCCAGAAAACATAAAAAAACTATCTCTATTTTTTTGCTTTAGCAAAATAGTTTATTAATCAACTATTTGCAATATGCACCCTTTTTATCAAAGTATGCTTAGGGATACTATGCGGAAGCGGTAAACATACCAATATTTATTTTGGGTAAACGTTCCTGTTGATTAATATGTCGTTCTACGATAGGATATGAGGGTCTTTTATCTGGCTATAAAAAAATAGGAGCGCTTATGGGCAATAGTAAGGACAAAATAACATTACTTTCAATCTTAAAAGATTCACAATACAATCTTTCGATATTCTCATCTGAAGAAATAACCGTATTGGAAGAGGCGATTTTATTAAAAAAAGATAAGCCTTATATTAAATGCCTTATACGTGAAAAAGATATTCAGCTAAAGCCTGAGGAGATAGTCCGGCAGCTTTATACTTCCAAGCTGATAAACGATTACGGTTACCCAAAGCATAGGATAAAATTTGAACACGCCGTAGCATTCGGCAGGCAGACAAAATCCGCTGATATTGTAATCTTTGATAAAGACCGTCCGACAGTAGAATATATTATTGTTGAGGTAAAAAAACCTAAGCTTAAAGACGGCAAAGAACAGTTAAAGAGTTATTGCAATGCCACGGGCGCACCTATCGGCATATGGACAAACGGCGCTCAGATTTCCCATTACAACCGTAAAGACCCGAATTATTTTGAAGATATAACAGATGTTCCGAACGCTGATCAAAGTCTGGAAGATATTTTAAAGGAACGCTTCACCTGGCGGGATTTGATTATTAAAGACAAAATCCACAATGAGGGCAAGTCGCTTAAGTCTATAATTACAGAGATGGAAGACGAAGTCTTGGCAAATGCCGGAGTGGACGTTTTTGAAGATGTTTTTAAGCTGATATTTACTAAGCTGTATGATGAGACCAAGAGCAGAGACGATAAAGTCTATATTGACCGTGTTATTAAGCATAAGCTAAAAGGGGCTAACCTTGGAGATTTTAAGAGGTTAAAAGACGTGCTGGAAACTATTGACGACAGTGATTTTCGAGCGCTTGAATTTAGGAATACCGGGCAGTCTGAAGGGGAGCTAAAAAAGAAAATACAACGGCTGTTTGACGAGTCAAAGCGAAAATGGTCTGGCGTTTTTCCTAAAGAAAGCAAGATTGACCTTTCCCCTTCCCACCTTTCTATTTGCGTATCAAGTTTGCAGGACGTAAAGCTTTTTAATTCCAACCTGCAAGTAATTGACGAAGCCTTTGAATATTTAGTCAGCAAATCATCCAAAGGAGAAAAAGGGCAATATTTTACCCCACGGCATGTAATTGATATGTGCGTTAAAATGCTAAATCCCAAAAAAGGCGAATACATGATTGATACCGCCTCCGGCTCCTGCGGTTTTACCGTGCATACCATATTTTGGCTTACCGGACACCTGTTTGAAAACAATGAAATAACGCCGGAAGAAAAAGAGGATGTTCTAAGGGTTTTCGGCATTGATTTTGACGAAAAGGTGGTACGGGTGGCCAGAACCCTTAATCTAATCGCCGGAGACGGCGAGACAAATGTTTTGCACCTAAACACCCTGGATTATGAGCGTTGGGACGAGACCATAAAAAACAGGGCTTGGTTGTCTACTTATGGCAATGGTTACGAACGGCTGGAAGAGCTCAAAAAGACCAAAAACGAAAACAAGGAATTCTGCTTTGATATCCTAATGGCTAATCCGCCCTTTGCGGGGGATATTAAAGAATCCCGCATTATTCATAAATACGAGCTTGGCTATAACAGCAAAAACAAGCCTAAATCAAAAGTAGGGCGGGATATTTTATTTATCGAACGCAACCTTGACTTTATCAAACCCGGCGGGCGGCTGGCTATTGTTTTACCCCAGGGCAGGTTTAACAATACATCGGATAAAGATATACGTGACTACATAGCCCAAAAAGCCAGGATTTTAGCCATTGTAGGACTGCACAATAACACCTTTAAACCCCATACAGGGACAAAGACCAGCGTGCTTTTTTTACAGAAATGGGACGATAAATTGTGCCCTAAAAAAGAAGATTACCCTGTATTTTTTGCCGTATCGCAAAAAGGGGGCAAAGACAATTCCGGCGAATATATCTATGTAAAAAACGGAGAGGGAAAACCCAAGCTGGACAAATACGGGCACATGATAGTTGACCATGACCTGCACAACCATAACGGCGAATTGGAAGACGGCATAGCTGAAGGCTTTATTGAGTGGGCAAAACACGAAAAACTAAGTTTTTGGAAGTAAAAAATATGGAATATTCCGTTGTTAACTTTAAAAGCTTAAATCATGAATTACGAATTGATGCATAATATTACCGTCCTGAAGTATTGAAAAAAATACAATTGCTAGATGAGAAAAACAACGAATTTTTAGATAACCTTGTTACTTTTGTTGTCGGTCCCTTTGGTTCTACGGTTACAGTTGACCAATATGTTAATGAGCCAAATTACAAATACATTAGAAATAAAGATATAAATAACTTTATTATTGGAGATGAAGACCCCGCTTTTGTTCCAGAAAATCTTTATAAATCCTTACCACAATTCCATATAAAAAAGAATGACTTACTTGTTACGGTAGTAGGTACTTTAGGTAAGCTTGCAATTGCTCAAGCTAAAGACTCAAAATCGATTTTTAGTTGTAAAAGTACATTAATTAGAGCCAATAAGGTTAATCCATATTACTTATTAACCTATCTCAATTCCGATATCGGACAGTTGTTTACTCTTAGAGGAGCCAGAGGAGCTATCTAACAAGGCTTAAATTTATCTGACTTAAAAGAAATTAAGGTTTTTATCCCTTCTAACAATTTCCAAAAAATTATAGAACAAATTGTTTGTAAATCGTTTGATTGTATCAATAAATCTAATGATTGTTACACCCATGCAGAGCAGGTACTTTTAGCGGAGCTTAATCTTTTAGACTGGCAGCCAAAACACCGCCTTTGGTTTATAAAATACTACTCTGACATCCAGTCTGCCGAACGTATAGACGCCGAATACTTCCAGCCCATGTATGATGAAATTGTCAATGCTATCAGTAAATCAGAAGAGTATTCTTGCTTAGGCGATATAGTCTCAATAAAAAAATGTATTGAACCTGGAAGCAGCGCCTACCAAGATAACGGAATTTTGTTTTTGCGTGTAAGCAACTTGTCAAAGTTGGGCATAAAAAACGGCAACCAACGGTATTTATCCAAGGGTTTATACCAAACCATAAAAAAACACCAGCCCCAAAAAGGCGAGATTTTATTGTCAAAAGATGCTACTCCAGGTATTGCTTATTACTTGAAAGACGAACCGGAAAAAATGATTCCCTCAGGCGGTATTTTGCGGCTCAAAGTTCATGACGAACACAGATTATATCCTGAGTATTTAACGCTTGTTTTAAATTCAACTCTTGTTCAAAAGCAAATAGAGCGTAATGTTGGCGGGTCAATTATAAATCATTGGCTGGTTAGCCAGGTTAAAAAAACACTCATTCCTATTTTGCATGAAACCACACAACAAAAAATTGCAGAAATGGTTAATAACTCTTTCTACAACCGTAAGTTGTCAAAGCAACTGTTGGAAATTGCCAAGCGTGGAGTTGAACTGGCAATTGAAAATGACGAGTCTTTCGCTCAAGAATGGATTAATGAAGAACTAAATAAATTAAACATTGAGCTATAAAAGGTAATATATGCCGGATTTTAAAAAGGAATGGCTTAAAAAAACAAATATTGATTATTTTGGCCTGTTTTTACTTTATGGTTAGCATTTAATTTTTCGGCTTAACTTTACATATAATTTTTTAAATGTAAAGTTGTAAAGCCAACTTTACATTTGCTTTATCTTAATGAAAGTTTCTGTTATGACAGGAAAAAAATATAAAGCAGGAAGTTTTAAACAGCAATACGAATATAAAAGCTTCTCCCCATCTTTCATAAATACTGCCTTCCGGTGGGATGACACAAAGATTGATGTTCTTTTAGAAGATGCAATGCGGTATTTAGCTGAATTAAACGCCTATTCCCAGCTTGTTCCTGATGTAGATTTGTTCATTCATATGCACATTATAAAGGAGGCTACAACCTCAAGTAGAATTGAAGGAACTAAAACCGGTATTGACGAGGCCGTTATGACGGCAGAAGAAATTAAGCCGGAAAGAAAAAACGATTGGCTTGAAGTCCAAAATTATACCAAAGCAATGAATTTTGCAATTGAGGAATTAAAAAGATTGCCTCTTTCAATGAGATTGCTTAAAGATACCCATAAAATCCTACTTAGCGGGGTAAGGGGCGCTCACAAAAACCCGGGTGAAATCAGGAAAAGTCAAAATTGGATAGGCGGCTCAAGCCTTAAAGACGCTTTCTTTATACCGCCAGCTCACTTGGAATTACCCGATTTACTGACGGATTTGGAAAAATTTTGGCATAATGAAGGTTTAAACATCCCCCACTTAATAAAAGCCGCACTCAGCCACTATCAATTTGAGACGATTCACCCCTTTTCAGACGGTAATGGCCGTCTTGGTCGTCTCTTAATCACGCTATATTTTATTGAGAAGGGAATTTTTAGCAAACCGACTCTTTATTTATCAGAATTTTTTGATAAAAATAAGGGCTCATACTATGATTCATTAACCATAGTCCGCACTTCAAACAATATTGAACAATGGATTAAATTTTTCCTGGTTGGTATTGCATCTACAGCTCAAAAAGGGAAAAAAACATTTGAAGAAATTATTGCCCTAAGATATAGATGCGAATCTCAAATACTTACCCTTGGTAAAAGAGTCAAAATTGGGCAACGTCTATTAAAGCTACTGTATTCAGAACCAATTATAAATGTTAAATCAGTCTGCCGGAAATTAGAATTAACCCACCCGACAGTAAACAGCCTTATTGCAGATTTTCAAAAAATAGGTATTTTAAAAGAAATGACCGGCTTTAAGAAAAATCGCCTTTTTGCCTTTTATGAATATTTGGATTTATTTCAAAAATAGCGGTAAGGTAATATTACCAGTAAATTATTTTTATTTGAGTTTTTAAATACTTATCTCAACAGCTACAGTATCATAATTAACCTGCGGGATAAGGCGTTTTCTTTTTTCTTTTGTATCTTTAATTTCCACCAGCCCAATTTCCTTTAGATGCTCTAAGTCTTGGGTTACGTTTTTTATGTCTCGGCCAAGGATATCTGCAAGCTCATAAACGGATGCGGGGTGTTTTTCTTTTATTATATGCAGCATTTCCAAGCGCTTTTGGGTTAGCGCTTTTCTGAAGGTATTTAAATTTTCAAAATATATACCGCTTCTCTTTTTTACCGTCTCTCCCCGCTGGTGCGCCTTGGCGGCCTCGGCAAAATCATCTAAGACGTCGCCTAACCCCTTTATACCTATTTTAATCTTTTTTACCCGCATAGTCTACCTCATTTGGGGCGTAAGCGCCCCGGCCAATTAGGGGGATTCCCCCTTTCGCTTCCGTTGGTCGCTACCCCCTTTTATCATAAATTATAAATATTAACCTTATCTTTTTAGTCTTTTCCGTTAGTTAGCGATACTTTTTCTACATCATTATAAAAATCCTTTATAAGCGTATCAATATCTTTAAAAATATAGGGTTCCTCTTGTTTGCCATAATGCCTGTGGTCTCCCTTGCCCTCGGCATTATCATAGCCAATAATCCGCTCACCTGCAACAATGTAGACCAGCGAATACTTATAACCATAGGGCTTATCATCTGATACCGGAACGCTCCAGAGCCTGACCTCTACAATAGCCCCGTTTTCAAGGCATACTTTATCTTTAATTATAAGCGCAGCCTTTTTACGCAAGAACAGCCCCCTTAATTGGTATTATATACCATATAAATTTATTGTAAAGCAAAGAATGATGGCCTCGTAAAAACTCCCTAAATGTCACCCTGAGCGAAGCGAAGGGTCTTGTATCATATTTTAAAATTGGAGTGGTTATACTTTTCTGGACACATAAATTCGTATATTATTAGGGATTTAATTAAGGAGCGTGTGTCCAAATGAATTAGAAGAAGAACATGGAGATAAGGTCAGCCGCCGCCGTATTGGCCGTCTTATGAGGCGGCAAGACCTGGCAAGCAAAAGTAAACGTAAATTTAAAGCAACTACAAACTCTAAGCATAATAAGCCGGTGGCTTTAAATCTTCTTGACCATAAGTTCAATATAAAGCAGCCAAATAAAGTTTATGCAGGGGATATTACCTACATACCAACTCAGGAAGGCTGGTGCGTATCTTGCTGTTTTAATAGACTTATTCTCTAGAAGGGTAGTTGGAT
>JAJRXT010000086.1 GCA_024276125.1 bacterium | reverse complement strand
GTGTATATTGTATTAATTGTTGCGGACCCACCTTCATTGCTCGCTGCCAGGTGGTGGATTCGGGGCAATCTTTTGAGCGTTTTGTGTTATTTGCTCATTTTTTGGTGATCAGTTATATAAAAGCCCTTTAATTCACCCTACGGTGAGATTATTTTTTTTGCGTAACATAAGATAATAAATTTAATGGCTACTAGAGTTCTCTTGCTAAACCAAAGCTGTTTAATTTTATTAGCTGTCATTCTTCAACGAAACGAAGTGGGGTGAAGAATCTACCCCCGTAGGCTGAGAGGTTCTTCGGTCGAAGGCTTAAGAATGACAGAATGTAATCTTTTTCATAAGTTAACTCAAGAGCCATTTAAAATTTAGATTTCCGATAAAGGCATTCGGGAATGACAGATAGTAAAGATAAATTTTAAAACAGACATTTTATAAGTTGTTGATAAAATGGGGGTAGCGGCCAACGGGAGCGTAGGGGCAAAGCCCCTTCAATTGGCCGGGGCGCCTCGCCCTTATTCATCATAATTATCCGGCAGATCGTTTTCAAATAAAACAATATCGCCCGTTTTAGCCAGTTGTTTTAGCTTAGCGGCAGCCTCAGTCAGCGAGGCTGTCACAAATAAATTTTCTTTAGGAAAAAGAGACTCTTTTAAGCCTTCGGAAATAGGTATGGTGCGCTTTTTACCTACTAAAATCACGATATCGCAAACTTCAGCCGCCTTAATTCCAAACTTTTTATTTTCTTCAAATTCTTTTGTACCCAATTCAACCATACCGGGAGTAACTAGAATTTTTTTGCCGCCATCCATATCCTGCAAAACAGTAAGCGCCTCCGCTGCGCCTCTCGGGTTGGAATTATAGGCATCATCAATAATAGTTATCCCTCCCCCGCCTTGAATCAATTGCAATCTATGCGGTATGGGGTTAAGCAGTTTTAAGGCCGGTACAATATGAGATAAATGAAGGCCGCATTCCAAAGCTACCGTTGCTGCCGCTAGTACATTATATGTATTATGCCGACCCAATAGCGGCACAGAAAAATCAGCCGATTTACCATCATCCTTACAGCATGTCTTAAATTTTATCACCTGCCTGCCGGTTGTTATGTCGCAGGCATAAAGATCAAGAGTTTTTATATCCTTAATACCATATAATTTATAGGGTATTGTAGTTCTTTGCGCCATTTTACGGCAATTGGGATCATCGCCGTTAAATATAGCTAGGCCGTTTTTATCGAGATGCTCTATAAGCTCAAACTTTGTGTTAATAATATTATCTATCGAGCCGAATGTCTCCAAATGCTGCGGGCCGATTGCTGTGATTACGCCTATCTTTGGATTTACCAATTCACAAAGTTCTTTAATATCGCCTGCCTGACGCGCCCCCATTTCCACAATAAAATATTTATGCTCCCGATTAAGCTGCCCGCGAATAACCTTACAAATCCCCATAGGCGTATTATAACTCTCCGGTGTCATTAAAGTAATATAATAAGGAGACAGCAGGCTGTGTGTGATATATTTGGTACTGGTTTTGCCATAACTTCCGGTTACGGCAATTACGGTTAAATCAGGCATATCCCTTATTTTACGCTGAGCCGATTTAAAATAAAACAACTTGACGGCTTTCTCCAAAGGGGCAGCCAAATAATTTGCCAGCAAAATATTAAGCGGAGTAATTAAGGTAAGCGGAACAAGCGTAAAAAAGAGCAACAGATAATTTTTTAATTTTACCTGCTGAGAATAAGCATAAGGATGCAGCCATATGAAAAATGATAATTCTGCGGCCAAAACCAGCCAGAAGATTATCATTAATCTAATTACTCTAGCGGTAAATACCAGCGGTTTTTTAACGGGTTTTTTATCACGGTTATAGATTAAAAAAGATATGCCTGCCGTCCATAAAACTAAAAAAAGATAAAATGTATTGATATTCAAATAATAAAAATAAATGATTAAACTTATTCCCGCCAGCAGGGATAATATGCTAAGTTCACTTATAATAGCCAGTTTTTTTAAGTTAGATAGTATCCAGCTTGTATATTGTTCATTTTTATAGCTCTCTAGCTGAAGTATATGAAGCGTAAAACAGGCTTTGTAAAACAACATAATAAGCCAAGGGCAGATGGCGGTAATTACAAGCAGTAAAACAATATCCACAATATATCCTATTTATATATCAGTATTTTTGTCTTTTAAAAAACTGGAGACTAGTTTGCAAAATTGAGGGAATTTGTCCAGATAAGAGTAATGCCCTGCGCCTTCCAGGACAACCAGAGTGGCGTTAGGCAGTAATTTATCCATTTTTCGGGCTTGATATAGGGGAGTAGCCTTATCCTTAGCGCCCCAGACGAGCAGGCTTTGATGCGATATTTTAGGCAACAGATCACTTAAGTCTTCATTAACCACCCTGACCAAAATAGGCCGCATCTCATTGCCTGCCTGCGTATAGTCTGCCGATCCCAATTTTTTATAAACGGCAGATATTATTTTTTCTGATTTGGAGCCGAATAAGGGTCAGCTAAACAGTCGTCTGGCCGATTTGGCTGTATAGACCTTTAGATAATATCGAGGGCCGCGCCGCGGTTTTATGCCGGCGCTGTCCACCAGCACCAGTTTATTAATAAGCTGCGGAAAATAAAAACATAGCATAATAGCCACCCGCCCCCCGAAGGAATGGGCTATTAAATGAATTGATTTAATCTCCAATTGAGAAAAAAACTGCGCCATAAGATAGGCATACTCATAACTTCCCCAGGAAGCAGGCGGCGGAGAGCTTCGTCCGAAGCCGGGTAAGTCCACTGCATAAACCCTATGTTGGTTTATAAGATGATTAAATAGAGGGCGCAGGCTGTTTACGTTTCCTCCCCAGCCATGTAACAGACAGACAGGTTCTCCTTGACCGTATACCTCATAATATAACTTCAAACCTTGAAATTTTATGTACATAAACTAAATAATAAAGCGCCTTAAGCGTAAGGTAATTTCGATATAAGAAATATTAATTAACCCAAGTTGCTACCTAATAGTGAAAGTTATCCATTTTTGTCATTCTGAAGCCGAAGACTGAAGAATCTGCCCCCGTAACAGCGAGTAGATTCTTTACTGCGCGCCGCTTCATTCAGAATGACGGGTATGTAAAACCAAATATTTCTAAAAATAGACATATAGGCAACAACTTGAGTTAATTAGATTCCCGATAAAAACATTCGGGAATGACAGATTAAAGCCCGAGATTTTTCCTGAATTTGATAAAATAATTTGCGCCGGACGCCAAAGTAATAAGCAGCGCCAGCCAAAGCAGCAGTCTATCCCAGAAGGCTATATTCATCATAATTAAAACTACAGCGGCAGCTTGGAATACAGTTTTATACTTCCCTAAAGGATCAGCCGGAATGACCTCTGATTGCGAAGCGGCTATAGCCCGCAGGCCGGTAACCGCCAGTTCGCGGCCAACAATAACTACCACCATCCAGGCAGGTACTCTGTTCATTTCCACCAGCGAAATAAATGCAGCGCAAATCAGCAGTTTATCGGCAATCGGGTCCAAGAGCTCGCCCAAAGTGGTTATCTGATTGGTAGCACGGGCAATATAACCATCCAGCAGATCAGTCGCCATAGCCGCCAAAAAGATTATTGTAGCCAGTAAATTGCTGTATCTAGTTATAATAACCACTACCAAAAGCGGCACTAAAAATATTCTAAATAATGATAATTTATTGGGTAAATTAATGGATTCCATTATTGCATCCAGATAATGACTTTTAAAGTCTGATAAGAAGCCGCTTGTTTTAAGGCTTCTAATCATTGCGACAAACTGTATTGGCTGGTAACCAATGGGGAGACATTAATCAAATTAGCAGCTAATGCCTTAATAGCCGGCGGATAAGGCCCGCAGCGCGAACCTATAAGGGTTACCTCATCTATTACTATTTTATTTAAGATATCTATCTCATTTTTATTGGCAGTGGTCGTCTTAAGTATTATTTTACCGCAAGGGCTTACATGTTTAAGCGCAAGCTTTAAACCGGAAGCAGAGCCGCTGGCATCAATTACTATATCATAAAGCCGATTATCCACATCCAATTGCTCTAATATTACAGTCTTTATTCCGCAGGCATCTAAAAGCGCTAATTTTTCAGGATGCTTTCCGGCTGCGGTTAATTTACAACCGGCAAGCCGGATTACTTGCGCAATTAACTGACCCAATTTTCCATCACCCAATAATAACACGCTTTGGTCGGGTTTAATAGCCGCCTGCTCTAAAATTTCATAAGCTGCCGCCAATGGTTCCACAAATACAGCCTGTAAATCGGAGACATTATCCGGCAATAGTCGAAGATTTTTATTAGGCAGGCAGACATATTCCGCCATAGCTCCGTTACGACCCAATATGCCAAGTACCGTGCGGTTAGGGCAATGTTTGTCCAATCCTTTTATACATAAAGGGCACTTACCGCAGCCGCAATTTATCTGCCCCACTACGCGCTTACCGCACAGGCGGGTATCCCGGCTTTTAATTACGCGTCCCACAAATTCATGCCCTATTATACCGGAAAAATTCATATATCCTTTAATAATTTCCAAATCCGTATTACAAATACCGGCGGCGATTACCTTAATTAAGGCATCATTACAACCGACATCAGGTATGGGATGCTCTTGCGCCAATTCTAAATTATTATTTTGAAACACTAAGGCTTTCATTTTAATCTCAAATTTTAGGCTTATAAAGGATTCAAAGCCATAATAGCAAATCTAAAAATAAAAAAAAACTATTAATAAATGATGCAAAATAATATCATTTAGCTTATACTTTTATAAAGAGTTTAATAGAGAGAAATCCATTTAATATTTTATGTTATACAAAAAACTAAGGATATTACCGTAGGGTGGATTAAGGGGTGTTATGTAACATCTGTTCTTCTGTATTTGAAGAATATTAAAACAGCAAAAGATCACCCCGAATCTACCACCCTAACGGCGAATAATTGTCGGTGTGGTGGGTCCGCAATTATAAAATAATGTACACTTAAAACGTATCGTTCAGGCTTTTTTCTAATACCGGCTTGACCCACCCTACATTTGACAGTCATTATAGTAAATTTATTAATAGTTAAGGAGGAAAAGTATAGTGTCTAAAAAGAAAGTGGTTTTGGCATATTCCGGGGGGCTGGATACCTCGGTAATTATAAAATGGTTCATCATGCGATATCAATACGAGGTAATCGCCGTATATGCTGATTTGGGTCAGTGCAGGGATGCGGAAAAAATTAAAGAAAAAGCGCTTAAAACCGGCGCCAGCAAAGTTTACGTACAAGACGTACGCGATGAGTTTTTAGATAACTATTGTCTGCCGGCAGTATGGGCTCATGCTGTATATGAAGATAATTATTATCTTTCCGCTGCTCTAAGCAGGCCGCTGATCTCAAAAGCGCTGGTAGATATAGCTAAAGCGGAATCAGCTCACGTGATAGCTCACGGTTCCACCGGTAAGGGAAATGATCAGGTGCGTTTCGATGTATCCATAATGGCGCTGGCGCCGGAGATTGAAATAGTCGCTCCTTTGCGCCGCTGGGAGGTTAATTCAAGGGCTCAGGAGATTGAATTTGCCCGCGAGCATAATATTCCCTTAGAGATAACCAAAGAAAATCCCTACAGTTTGGATTATAATATTTGGGGAGCGTGCATTGAATGCGGTATTTTGGAGGACCCGTGGCAGGAGGCGCCTAAGGATGTTTATCAGCTTACCGCATCTACTGAAACGGCTAAAGCAGAGCCGGAATATGTTGAATTGTCCTTTACCAAAGGACGCCCTACCCGTATTAATGGAAAAGAATTATCCTTATTGGAATTGGTTGAAGAGCTTAACCGGCTGGGCGGGGAGCACGGTATAGGCCGCAGCGATATGGTGGAAAACAGGCTGGTAGGCATAAAAACCCGCGAAATATATGAAGCGCCGGCGGCGTATATACTTCATTTTGCCCATGCTCAATTGGAAAAAATGGTACTGGATAAGGAAAGTCTGCATTTTAGGCAGGTTTTAAGTCATAAATATACAGAAATGGTCTATAATGGTTTATGGTTTTCTCCATTAAAGGATGCGCTGGATGCCTTTTTCGCTAAATTCCAATTGCAAATGACCGGCACTATAAGGCTTAAGCTGCATAAGGGCAATTGCATGGTAGTCGGGCGAAAATCTGAAAATTCATTATATAATTATTCTTTGGCAACTTATGACGAGGCAGATGCCTTTAATCATAAAGACGGGGAGTCGTTTTGTAAGATATGGGGTCTGCCGCTTAAGGTTATGGCGCAGAATAAATCTCAGAAATAGGCGCTAAATATGTCCAAATATATAACAAAAACAATTGTCTTGTTGCTTTTTACAGGGGTTATGTTAACCTTAATATCAGCCTGCGGTAAAAAGGCTCCCCCTGAGCCGTTAAGTAAGGTGCGGGAAAAAGAAAATTGAAAATCATTTTTTCTAAACATGCTTTATTTGAAATTACAAGACGGCAAATTGATAACGCTCTTGTAATAAAATTAATTGAGAATCCGACTCAAATAATCCAAACTAGAAAAGGACGAGTTATTTTTCAAACTAAATACGTTGATGCTATACTAAATAAAGAGATGTTGTTAAGAGTAATCGGCCTAAAATCAACGGATACATTTTATATAATAACTGTCTATAAAACTTCAAGAATTGATAAATATTGGATGTAAGGGGGGAAGAGAATTGAAGGTAATATATGACGCAGAAACTGACACACTAAGTCTCATTCTTCAAAATAAACCGGTCATAGAAAGCGATGAGAGAAGTGAAGGCATAATTTTTGATTACGGCCAAGACGGAAGGGTTATTTCTATAGAAATGCTGGATGCTTCTGAAAATATTGCCGAACCGTATGGAATTTCTTATGAACTAAAAAAAGCATCTTAATAAAAAACACTATGAATAACAATAAACTCAGTAAATGGGAAAAAATAGCATGTCACTTTGACCAATTCTCAGGTAAGGTTAAAGAACACGTTGATCCGAATGGTACGCAATGCTCTTAGTCAACTTAAAGAAAAGGCAAAATATATAACAAAAACAATTGTCTTGTTGCTTTTTACAAGGGTTATGTTAACCTTAATATCAGCCTGTGGCAAAAAGGCTCCCCCTGAGCCGCTAAGTAAGGTACGGCAGGAAGCGCCGGAAGATAAGCAATAAACTATTATAAGTTTGTATATGACACGACTTTTGATATGGTATATAAGTGGTATATAAAGTGAACAAAAAAAAATTTAAAGTTACCTCGCTTTGGGAAAATGATGATTATGAGTTCTGGGAAAAGAGGACTTATCTTGAAAGAATCGCCGCAGTGGAAACATTAAGAAGGATTACGTTCGGCTATGATCCATCTACCGAGAGACTTCAAAGAATTTTTACAATTACTCAACTCAAAAAAAATTGAATATTTGCTTATCGGCGGCTATGCGGTAGCCCTCTATGGCTATCCCCGTGCCACTAATTGAAATTTTAACATCCATCGGTGGGGTTGAATTTGCTGATTTGAAAATATGAAAACACTTGCTGAGGTTCAGAATCAATTATCAGCCGGATGGTTTGAATTCAGCCGGCATGCTTTCAAGCGGGCGATTGAACGTAATATAAGCGATTTAGAGATAAAGCAGGCCGGAAAAAACGCAAGAATCATTGAAAATTATCCTGAGGACAAGTATTCTCCAAGTTGTTTGTTGTTAAGCTTTACCAAAACTGGTCGTCCCCTGCATATACAAGTTTCTCTTGCTGACCCGGATATGGTAAAAATTATAACGCTTTATTCCCCAAATAAAACCAATTGGGATAACTATTCCAGACGGAGATAATTATGTTTCGGTGTAATGTTTGCGGCTTTACAAAATCAAAAAAAACATTGGTTAGCGAGGTCTTTCAAATTAACCAAAGACCGGTACTGGTTGAGGATATCCCTGCCAAGGTCTGTACACGTTGCGGGGAAGAAACCTTTAGTCGTCAGACTACGGAAGAGATACGGCAAATGCTGCATGGTAAAGCCACTCCGGTAAAATCTGTTTCCATAGATGTTTTTGCTTTTGCCAAATAAATCGCAGAAAGTACCTATATGTCATTCTGAACTTATAAAACAAAGGGTATAATTAGATTCTTCACTAAAAGAGCGAATACGCAGAGGAAACCCCTAAATGATAAACCAAGCAGAAAAAGACATTATTTTACAGTGTGCTAAAAAATATAGGGTGTCTTGTGTGTGTTTGTTTGGCTCTTGTCATGAAAAAAACGAAGAGGCAAATGATATAGATTTGGGCGTAAAAGGGATTGAAGCAAAACTCTTTTTCAAGTTTTATGCTGAATTGGTTAAACACTTGCCTAAACCGGTTGATTTGGAGGACGGAAATAAGAAACAAATTGATTTTAAAAAATATCTTTACGGAAAGGTTTTTGCCCCTTTAAATGATATCAAAAGGTTTAAAAACTTTCGCATAGATAAAGAATTAGGGACTATCGTTTGGGATACCGGTGCGGATTTTTGCCCGGACTTTCTTTATTCTCATACGAAAAACTTAATTAACAAAACCGCCAATATACGGTAATTTACCATAATCAGGAACAATAATTATATGCACTTATTTACATACAAGCAAAATGAATTATACGCAGAAGATGTGCCGGTTAGGCAAATCGCCGAAAAAGTCGGTACTCCCGTATATATTTATAGTTATAATACCTTATGCCGGCATTTTGAGGTTTTTGATAAGGCTTTTGCCGGTGTTGAGCATTTAGTCTGTTTCGCCATGAAGGCCAATTCCAATCAGGCTGTCTTAAAGACCTTAGCTAATATGGGCGCCGGTATGGATATTGTTTCCGGCGGGGAATTATACCGCGCGCTTGCCGCTGGGGTAGAGCCAAATAAAATAGTATATGCCGGCGTGGGTAAAACCAGCGCTGAGATGCAATATGCCTTATCATCCGGCGTATTATTATTTAATGTGGAATCCGCCGCAGAATTAAAATTATTAAATCAGGTTGCCGGTAAATTAAGTAAAAAGGCACACGTTGCCTTGAGAGTTAATCCCGATGTTGATCCGCAGACTCATCCTTATATATCAACCGGCTTAGAGAAAAATAAATTCGGTATTAATATATATCAGGCGATAGAAGAATATAAAACCGCCGCCGCATTGGAAAACATACAGGTTGTCGGGGTACACTGTCACATTGGCTCTCAAATTACGGAAATCGCCCCGTTTGTAGACAGTCTAAAAAAGATTATCATCCTTATCAAGGAACTAAGGAAAATGGGCTTTAGTATAAAATACCTTAACCTTGGCGGAGGCTTAGGCATAACCTATGATACGGAAACCCCGCCCTCGCCCGCTCAATTCGCCGGTGCGCTAATCCCCTTGATAAAGGATTTGGGTAATTGTAAAATTATCTTAGAGCCCGGCCGGGTGATTGTGGGTAATGCCGGTATTTTAGTTACCCGCATTACCTATGCCAAACCTACAACAAGCAAAAAATTTCTGATTGTAGATGCTGGTATGAATGATCTGGCGCGCCCGAGTTTGTATAATGCGCATCATAAAATTATTCCCATACAGCAAAACAAGCGGGCTGAAATTGAAGTTGACGTGGTGGGACCTATTTGTGAGACGGGTGATTTTCTAGCGCAAAAAAGATTATTACCCGAATTTTTACAAGGTGAATTAATGGCGGTTTTAAGCGCCGGTTCTTATGGATTCAGCATGTCGTCTAATTATAACTCACGCCCGCGGGCGGCTGAGGTCTTGGTTTTTGGTGATAAATATTATATTATAAAACAACGCGAAAGCTATAAGGACTTAATTAAAGGGGAGGAAATCCCTTTGTTTTTAGGGGAGATGAGCTAATGTTTAAAGGATCAATGGTGGCTATTGTCACTCCATTTAAGGCAAATGGCGAAATAAATGAAAAATCATTTGCAGAATTAATTGAGTATCAGTTAAAAAACGGTACGTCTGCTATAGTACCCTGCTGTACTACCGGTGAATCGGCCACTATGTCGCATATTGAGCATGAATACGTTATAAAACTGGCCGTAGAGATTGTAAATAAGAGAGTACCCGTGATTGCCGGTACCGGCTCCAACAATACAGCCGAGGCGCTGCGCTTGACCAAATCGGCAAAAGCCGCCGGAGCGGACGGGGCTTTAATTATTACTCCGTATTATAACAAGCCGACTCAAACCGGTTTGTATAATCACTATACACACATTGCCAAAGCGGTGGATATTCCGATAGTGTTATACAATGTACCCGGCAGAACATCCATAAATATGCTGCCGGCAACAGTTGCAAAGCTAGCCCAAATTGACAATATCGTCGCTATAAAAGAGGCTAGCGGTTCGCTTGCCCAAATGACGCATATTCGGTACTTATGCGGGGATAATATAACATTATTATCAGGCGATGATTTTATTATATTGCCAATGCTTGCTATAGGCGGCGCGGGAGTTATATCAGTAGCAGCCAACATTGCTCCAAAATTGGTAAGAAACCTGATAGATACATTTAATGCCGGAGATATAAAAACAGCCGCTAAGCTGCAATTTGAGCTTTTTCCATTATGTGAAGCGATGTTTTATGAAACAAATCCCATTCCGGTAAAAACGGCTTTGAGCCTGATGAATAAAATAGACGGAAACCTAAGATTACCGCTTTGTTCTATGAGCGAGGATAATTTGGCTAAATTGAAAAAAGTTTTAACTGATTATAATTTAAAGTAAAGTCAAAATGGTAGAAAAGAATGGGGGAAAAATGAAACCACAGAGTGCACAGAGAAATACTCTGTGTTCTCCCAAGGAATTTCCTTTAAAAGATATAACCGGACGAATAATATCTTGTGCGATAGAGGTTCATTCAAAATTAGGTCCTGGATTGTTGGAGAATATCTACGAGGAAGCATTAGCTCATGAGTTTACCTTAAGATGTGTTTTGTATGAAAGACAAAAGGAAATAAAGCTGAGATATAAAGGCAAAAACATAGGTAAACATAGAATAGATTATTTGGTAGAAAATAAAGTCATTGTAGAATTAAAAGCTGTAGAAGCAATAAATAGAATATACCAAGCACAGTTATTGACCTATTTGAAAGCAATGAACTAAAAAGTCGGTTTGTTGATTAATTTCAATGTAGAAAGATTAAAAGAGGGTATAAAACGTTTAATAGTTTAGAGAACACAGAGGGACTTTAGCTTAACTTATATTTTCTCTGTGTTCTCTGTGGTTAATATTTAATTATACCAAGTTAATATAGGGAGGATATAATATGATAAAAGTGATTGTATCAGGCGCTGCCGGCAGAATGGGGCGTAGGATTGTTGGCGCTGTGCGCGATACTCATGGAGTAGAGTTAGGCGGAGCTATTGAAGCCGCTGGGCATCCTGATGTGGGTAAAGATGCGGGATTGTTGGCAGGGGTCGGTCAGTTGGGAATAAAGATTGACTCTAATTTAGATGCACTTATTGCCTCCGGTGATGTTATAATTGAGTTTACCAATCCGCAAGTAAGTATAACCCATTTAGAAAAGGCGGCAGCGGCCGGTAAGGCTATGGTTATCGGTACTACCGGCTTTACAGATGAGCAGATAGAGCGTATAAATGAATCAGCCCGAAAAATTCCGGTGGTCTTTTCGCCTAATATGAGCGTGGGGGTTAACCTTACATTTAAGGTACTTGAGATTATAGCCAAGACTTTAGGCGATGACTATGATGTGGAACTGATCGAAGCGCATCATCATTTTAAGCAGGACGCACCCAGCGGAACAGCCCTAAAAATGGCGCAAGTAGTAGCCAAAGCATTAGGGCGCGACTTGGATAAAGTCGGGGTTTACGGCCGACATGGTATTATCGGGAAACGCAAGCCTGACGAGATTGGTATACACACAGTACGCGGCGGCGATATTGTGGGCACGCATACGGTGCTTTTCGCCGGTACCGGTGAGAGTATCGAACTGACTCATCGGGCGCAAAGCCGCGATACCTTTGCCAAAGGCGCCGTAAGGGCGGCTGAATTTGTCGTTGCCGCTAAAGCTGGTTTATATGATATGTGTGATGTGTTGGGGCTTTAGGCTGGTTTTATTTTAAGAATAAAAAATATGCTTATTATTGTAAAAAACGCTATTTTATTATTATTATTGATTCGTTTAATGGGATGCGCTACTATTTCTGAAACTGAAGGCTATAAAAAATTATCCGCTGAATTTTCCAAAATGGAGTTTTTTACAGAAGAAGATATCTCACAAGTAAGCTTTACCTACGGAGAAATCAATAAAAAAACAAAATTTAGTTTAAATTCTTTAGAAAACATAAAAATTGCCCTATTACCGGTTAGAAGCATTATGGGCGGTGGATTAGGCGAGGAGACGGTAACTAATATTTTTTATGAGGAATTGACTAAAAAATTTGCTAACATAAAGTTTATAAGCAACAAAGAAGCAAGCGATACCTTTACTGATATGGATATGTGGGAGGAATATTTTGAATACCTGTATAAATACAGCTTGGCATCTGTAACCGATTTTGATAAATTACAGAAATTATACAAAAAATTGGGAGCCGCCTATATTATTAGTATTAATTCGGATTATGCGCCCATTCCCAAGTATCCGAACAATCTTACTGTCTATATTCAGGTACAAATATGGAATTTAAGTAACACTAAAATAGTATGGGAGGCTTTTGCTCAAGGAGATGATGTTGTTGATAACCCGCAGTATCTTGAAGATGTAAGGAATAAAATTGTAATGAAATTATCTAAGCGTATAGCGGATGAGTTGGGGGCTAGATAATCGCCCGTCATTCTGAGGCTGTAAGGCCGAAGAATCTTCTTGTTGCGTTTACAGGATAATAAAATCAATAAGTTTTATGTCGAATTTAAGGTTAATTATAGCAATGAACCGTCACAAAATAACTTGTACCTTTTCGCATCTAATCTTTTGCTCATCTTCAGGCGGTCTTCAAAAAGCAAAATCATTGAATTAGCGCAGCTAGTCCTCAAATTTTGCTTTTATCAGACCGCCTGAATCTAAGCTAAATCTTAGCGCTAAAATGCACAACTTGTTTTGTGACAGTTCTTAAGTACGTTTTTTACTTTTATTATGGAGGAAAAAGCAATGTTGGATTTATTAAAACGCGTAATAACGACTGGTTTAGATACTCAAGCTAAAGTAATAGATTTATTAGATGATTTGGTGAAAAAAGGTAAAATTGATGATGCTGAACGAACCAAATTTGTAGATGAGCTTGAGGAAAAAATTAATGTAAGCAAGGCCAAAAGCGAGGAATTAATAAACGAAATAAGCAATAAAATCTTTGAGAAAAATCCCTTTGTTTCCAAAAAGGATATAGACAATTTAAATGCCCGCTTAGATGAATTAAACAGCAGGGTATCTTCTTTGGAAAACCGGCAAAAGGGCGAAGAGGCTCAAAAAGAAGAATCCGCCGGAGCAAGTGAGGAAGAAAAAGAAAAAAACTCTCCAAAGGGAAAATCCGGCAAAAAATAAGTATACAAGATAATGTGGTCGTGTAATGTAGCCGCTAACCTTTAGGTCGGCCATGGAGGCGGGTTTAAAAACCCGCGCCTACAAGGATTTACCATGTTTTTAGCTATAAAAACAGACAAAAAATATACCTACAAAGACTATCTCAAGTGGCCGGATGATGAAAGATGGGAAATAATAGACGGCGTAGCCTATAACATGAGCCCTGCGCCGTCTATCAGGCACCAGATAATTGTGGGAAATTTTTATACTCTTTTGAATCTCAAGTTAAAAGGCAAGTCTTGCCGGGTGTTTATTGCGCCGACGGATGTGGTTTTATCTGAATATGACGTTGTTCAGCCTGATATTTTAGTGGTTTGCGATAAAAAGAAAATTACCAAGGCCAATATATCCGGCGCGCCTGATATTGCGATTTAAGCGCTTTCTCCTTATACCTCTCTTAAAGATAAGCGGGAGAAGATGAGAAGTTATGAAAAACATGGCGTAAAAGAATATATACTTATCCACCCGATTGAAAATTATGTGGAGCGTTATTTACTGGACAAAGACGGTATTTATGGTAGGGGGGATATTTTCGGGGCAAAAGAGATTTTACCGCTGGCTGTCCTGGAGGGGCTGGATATTGAATTAGCGGAAGTATTTGAAGAAAAATAATTGCCAGAGTATAGTTTTGTAAGTGCTGGTTCATGTTTTGGTTTGTCTCAAGCCGATAACATAAAGTTATTTATCAAAATGGCTATTGAGTTAACTCCGAAACCAAATCCGTTTAATTTTCTTAGCTGTCATTGCCAACGAAACGAAGTGGAGTGAAGAATCCGCTCGCATAATGGGAGCAGATTCTTCGCTCCGCTTCAGAATGACAAACTTAAAACCTATGAGGCTCTTGCAAAACCACCTGTCATTCCCGAATGTCTTTATCGGGAATCGTATGTTTCGAGGTGTCCCACCCCGAAACATAATATAATGAAACATAAAAGACGGGTTTAAAAACCCGCCTCTACAGATAGAAACATAAGACCGATATCTTACTGATTAAAGCGAGCCTTTACCACTTCAAAATACATTTCATATAAATGTAGTCCCGCGCTTGCGGCAAACATCTTACCCGTTGGTATACCTATTTCTTGTGCCACAAACTCGTTAAACAACTGAAAACCGCCCAAATTGGTAGGAAAACCGCTCCATAAGTCCCAACTGCGGAAGTAGACTGAAATATCAAGCTTTCCATTGACTATTTTTAAATCCACTACCCGCAGACAAGGCGCATGGCTGAGTGTTAAATCGCCTCCTAATGGCACTGTAATTGCGCAGTGATTATTACCGGGGAATTCCCGTAAGTGATTGATAATCCATTCTACTTGATCTGTATATGTACCGTCTGGATTGGGGAAATTAAGCATTCTGCTGCCGTAGGTATATGTTTCTTTGTGGCTGGTCTCTTTGTTTAACAGGTAATTTGCCGCATAATCTTCAATTTGAGCTTCTGTATTGGGCGCTGGAACTGACAGATTTTCAGGAAACTGAATCGCCAGCGGTCTGGTTTCGGGCTGGGCTATTTCGCAAGCGAAAAAATCAAACTGCCGGCGAATCTGTCCTTGATATGAACCGCTGTCAATCTTATAATCATATCCGTCCTTCCAGCATTGATATACGGCCTGATGCCACGCATCATTAATGGTGGTAGCTTTTATAGTATTCATCTTTTGCTCCTGTTTGTATAATTGATGTAAATTTTTTATAGGGGCGGGTTTGACCCCAATGTTGTTGACTTAAGTAAATTGTCATTCTGAACGAAACGTAAGTGGAGTGAAGAATCTTCTAGCTGTTGCGGGGGGAGATTCTTCGGCCTCCAGCCTCAGAATGACTGGTTTCCACCTTAAATCAACAGCATTGAGTTTCAAACCCGTCCTTACAGCCGAATAAAGCAAGTAAGTTTTATGTTTAACTTACGTTATTTTTTTAATAGTTCCCTATTATAACCTGAGTTCGACATAAGAAAAAGTAGAACATTGTTACATATCAAGTAATTAACGTAAATTTCCTGTAGGGGAGGGGCTTGTCCCCTCCCGAATCACGGGCGGGGACAAGCCGCCGCCCCTACAGTTTAATTAATTCAACAACTTTTATGTCAAACTCACGTTATTATAAAGTATAAGCCTATAACCTACAACTAATTTTACGGTTATGCAAGATATTATCAATTATTTTGCCTATGGTTTCAGCGGGATATTAAATCGTGATTGGGCGAGTATTGTCCTGTTTTACTGGCCGTTTATATTCTTGGAATTACCGCGCTATTTGTTTACCGATATTGTGGTCTTACTTAATGTATTATTTAACAAAGATGATGCTGGCTCGCTTTTTGTGGCGCAATTAGTGCGTACTAAAACTTATATATCCATAATCATTCCTTGTTATAATGAAGAGCAGGGTATCCTAAATACGATTTATTCACTTAAAAAGCAAAGCTATCCATATATACAAATTATTGTAGTTGATGACGGCTCGACAGACAATACCCCTAATATATGTAAGTTGCTGGCTGATAAAAAGGAAATCCTGTTTTTACGCAATCGTATAAGAGGCGGTAAATCTTCAGCCGCCAATTTGGGGCTGCGTTATGCTAAGGGAAAGTATATCATAACGGCGGATGCTGATACGGTGTTTGATGCTCATGCAGTAAAAAAAATATTAGCTCCATTTGCAAAGCCTGATATTATAGCGGTCTCCGGCAATATAAAAGTAAGGAATATGGGCGAGAACCTGCTTACCAGAATGCAGGCGATTGAATATTTGATTAATATTTCAGTAGGCAGAATAGCCGGCGCCAAACTTAATATTCTGCTTATTGTGTCGGGCGCCTTCGGGGCGTTTAGGCGCAGTATATTGGAGCAGGTAGGCGGCTGGGATGTGGGTCCGGGCGAAGATGCCGATTTAACCATGAAAAGCAAGCTGGCAGGCGGTAAGATTGCCTTTGCGCCGGATGCGGTTTGTTTTACCTGCGTACCGGATACAATCGCCGGTTTTATAAAACAGCAGCGCCGCTGGAATCGCAGCGTTATCCGCTATCATTTCCGCAAATATATAAGCGTATTTAATCCCCTGCATGCAAACTTTGACATATCAATTCTTTTAGGCAGTCTTGATATTTTGGCTTATCAGATAATCGCCGGTTACAGTTTTATAATTTATTTAGGCTGGTTGTTTATCTATCACCGGCCTGTTATGTGGTGGGTACTGGTTTTGGGATATATTATTTTTATAATAAACAATGCTCTCCAATTGTTTATTTGCTGGCTGCTTTCGGCTGCAAAAGTTCAGGATATCCGCTTGTTTTTATACATTCCCCTATATCCGTTTTTCAATGGTTATTTTTTGAGATTAATCAGGATATTTGCCTATACTGAGGAATTATTGTTTCGCACCTCATATTCCGACCCGCAGGTACCCAAAGAGGTATTAGACCAAACCGTGCATTGGTAGGGGCGAGGGTAATAAAATGGTTTACATTTCATAGGCTATGGGCTAATATATCAATATTTATCATATAAGTTATGCGGATTAAACAGTAATATTAAATGAGTGATGTGCAGTTAAAAAGTATTATTGAAGCCCTGCTGTTTGTAGCGGATAAGCCTTTATCTGTAAACCTGCTAAAAGAAATAACCGATAGCAATAAAAAAGAAATAATTTTCTGTCTGGAAAAATTGGAGCAAGAATATAAGGCAGATGACAGGGGAATTCAATTGGTTAAGGTGGCCGGCGGGTATCAGCTGGCAACAAAGGCCGAGCTTGCGTCATGGATACGGCGTTTATATAGCAGCCGTCAGTTGCGCAGTCTGTCGCAGGCGGCGATGGAGACGCTGGCGATTGTCGCCTATCGTCAGCCTATTATAAGGGCGGAAGTTGAGGCTGTACGCGGTGTGGATGTAAGCGGTATCCTAAGGATGCTGCTTGAGCGAAAGCTTATAAAAATGGCAGGGCGCAAAAAAATACCAGGGCGGCCTATTATGTACGGCACAACCCGGGATTTTTTAATCTACCTTGGCTTAGACGATCTGTCCGGTTTGCCAAAATTGGAAGAGCTAAAAGATTTATTACCTCAGGATGATGATAATGATGGCAGTAAGAATGATTAGCAATTTTAGGAAGTGATGAAGGAAATTTTAAAGCGTATTTCCATTGACCCAAATGTTTGTTTTGGCAAGCCTTGCATTCGGGGGACACGAATTTGGGTGTCGCTGATACTTGATTTTTTGGCTGAGGGTATGAGTGTTAAAAAAATTCTTGAAGAATATCCGCACTTGACGCAAGAGGATATTCGGGCGGCTATAGCCTATGGCGCAGAAATGTCCAGACAGCGGTATGTTGAAATTTCCGCAGGGACCCTCAAGTGAAATTTAAGCTTGATGAGAATTTTGGAACCAGAACCCAGCATATTTTTCGTGTTAAGGGGCATGATGTCCAAACAGTTTGCAGTCAAAGGTTGAACGGTTGTCCGGATCAGCGCCTTTATGAAGTATGCTGTGCCGAACAGCGTTGTTTAGTAACATTAGACTTGGACTTTACCGATGTTTTGAGATTCCCTCCATCTAAAAGCTATGGAATTGTAGTTATCAGAATTTCTCGTAACCCAAGCGTTACTTTATTGGAATAGTTGATCCGCCAATTTCTACAAATGCTTTTTCATACGCCTGTTGAGAAGAAACTGTGGATTATAGAAACAGGACGGATTCGGATACATGAATCATGCGAAGATAATGACATGAATTTATAGTTGTAAAATTAGAGTTTATCTAATACAATAGGCTGTTTTTCTTGGGTTTTGCTTTGTTTAATTAACCCAACCTGCTATGCTGAAAAGATTTTTAAATAACAAAAAAGAGAAGAATATGGGTAGCGAATTACACATAAAATTAATTATTGATAAACAATTTTTGTTGGGTTTCATTCTTCAACCCAACCTGCGAAGCATTGCGTCTTTATATGAAATAAAATAAATTCATTAAAAATAACATAGCCTAAAAAAGGAGTCCTGATTATGAAGCAATACAGTATATCGCAGTTACGTAATGTGGGAATTATCGCTCATGGAGGCGCGGGTAAGACATCGCTGGCCGAGGCTATGTTATATGATGCCGCAAGCATCACCCGCCTAGGCGAAGTCTTAAAAGGTACCGCTGCTTTGGATTTTGACCCCGATGAGATAAAACGACAAATTACCATTAATTCTTCATTAGGCTATGCCGAATGGAAAAAACATAAAATAACTATTATAGATACCCCGGGTTATGCCAATTTTATTGCCGATACCAAGGCCTCGCTTAAGGCCGCCGATGCCGTTATTGTTATTGTAAGCGCTATTTCCTGCGTTAAAGTACAGACCGAAAAACTCTGGGGATTCGCTCATGATTATGAGCTGCCGCGGATTATATTTATAAACAAAATGGACCGCGACCGCGCTAATTTTATCCGCGCATTAGGCGATATTGAAAAAGCGCTGGGAGTGCATCCGCTGCCTATTCAAATTCCTATTGGATTAGAACATAATTTTAAAGGAGTTATCGATTTAATTAAACAAACAGCTTATATATATAAAGATGATTTAAGCGGTAAATACGACGAGAAAAATATTCCGGCTGAATTAAAGGAAGAAGCCGCAAAATATCGCGAAAAACTGGTGGAGGCGATTGTTGAGACTGACGATGATCTGTTAGGCGCCTATTTAGAAGGAGAAGAGCCTTCTGCTGAGCAGTTGGAAAAAGCCCTGCGCTAAGCAACTATTACCTCGCAACTGGTACCGGTCGCATGCGGTTCGGCTACGCATAATATCGCTATTCAACCCCTATTAAATGCTATACTGGATTACCTGCCTTCTCCGGCAGAACGACATGCCATAGAAGCAACTGACCCCAAAGGCAAAAGCATAATATGCAAGCCGGCAGTAGATGCGCCGCTGGCGCTGCAAGTCTTTAAAACTATAGTAGATCAGCATATTGGTAAGCTTAGCATGTTCAGGGTATTTGCAGGAGAGCTGCATGCGGATTCCAATGTTTATAATTCCACGCAAAAACAACACGAACGCGTTGGACATATATACGAATTACAAGGTAAAAACCAAAGGGCTACAAATTCTGTTAAAGCCGGGGAAATCGGCGCTATAGCCAAGTTAAAATATACGCAAACAGGGGATACGCTATGTGAAGAAAAAACGCCGATAATATTTAATCCGATAGAATTTCCCAAACCGGTTTTATCTTTTGCCATGGAGCCCAAAAGCAAAGGCGATTAGGAAAAGGTAAGCCAAGCCTTACAGCGTCTAAATGATGAAGACCCGTCTTTGGAAATTAAGCGGGATGAGGAAACTAACGAATTAATCGTATCCGGTATGGGGCAGGTACACTTAGAGGTGATTGTAGAAAGGCTGAAACGAAAATTCGGAGTGGAAGTGGATATGAAAACCCCTAAAGTACCCTATAAAGAAACCATTAAAGCCTCTGCCAAGGCTCAGGGAAAATACAAAAAACAATCTGGCGGCAGAGGCCAGTATGGCGATACTTGGCTGAAAATAGAACCCTTACCGCATGGAGCAGGATTTGAATTTGTAGATAAAATCGTAGGCGGCGTTATCCCGCGCCAATATATACCCGCTGTGGAAAAAGGTATAGTGGAAGCTATGGTGGGCGGCGTACAGGCCGGTTATCCAGTGGTGGATGTTAAAGTTACCCTGTATGACGGTTCTTTTCATTCGGTGGATTCATCTGAAATGGCCTTTAAAATTGCCGCCTCCATGGGATTTAAAAAAGCTGTTATGCACGCTAAACCGGTATTATTAGAGCCTATTATGGATATGGAAATATCTGTCCCTGATGACTGTTTGGGCGATATAATAGGGGATTTAAACGCCAGACGCGGTAAAGTTTTGGGCGTGGAACCCAGAGCAAACTCTCAAACTGTAAAGGCTAAAGTACCCATGTCGGAAGTCTTAAAATACGCTCCTGATCTGCGTTCTATAACCGGCGGACGCGGGGTATTTCATATGGAATTTTGTCATTATGAAGAAGTGCCCTCTCATTTGGCTGAAAAAATTATAGAAGAGGTTAAAGCGGAAAAAGAAAAATAATTTTCAATATCGCATCAACCATTATTTTTTGCTTGTTGTTCTTAAGCAGAGCGAAGAGGTCTAATTAGACTCCTGCCTTAAAGAGACTGCGTTACAATTGAGTAATCGCTTTTTTCTCATTCCAGCGAAAGCAGGAACCCTGTCTTTTTAAAATGTTATGGATTCAAATTTTTGTGGGAATGACAGGGATGTTTGTTAAGATACAGCCTCAAAGCTTTGGGTGATCGCTTATAGCAATTTAAGGTTGATATGATACTCGCTAATACTAAAAATGGAGGTTAAAGCTATGCAATTTGTGATGATTTTCGTGGTTGTTATCTTTGCGTATATGTTTAATTCGATTAAAATTTTAAAAGAATATGAACGCGGCGTAGTCTTTCGTTTGGGTAGAATATTGAAGCAGGCCAAGGGACCGGGCATTATCTTTGTTTTTGCTCCTATTGACACGATGGTTCGCATATCATTGCGGGTTGTGGTGCTGGATGTGCCGGAACAGGATATTATTACCCGCGATAATGTATCGGCTAAGGTTAATGCGGTAGTTTATTTTAGAGTTATGGATGCAATAAGAAGCGTACTTGAAGTGGAAAATTATCTGTATGCTACTTCGCAACTTGCCCAGACTACGTTACGCAGCGTAATGGGACAGGCGACTTTGGATGAGATTCTTTCCGCTCAGGAAAAAATAAGCCGTCAATTACAAGGTATACTGGATCAAATGACAGATCCTTGGGGGATCAAGGTTTCTAATGTAGAAATAAAGCATGTGGACTTACCTGAAAACATGAAGCGCGCTATGGCGCGTGAGGCGGAAGCCGAAAGAGAGCGGCGGGCTAAAATTATTAGCGCTGAGGGCGAATTTCAATCTGCTGAAAAGCTGGTTCAGGCCTCTGAAATGATGGAAAAACATCGGATATCGGTTCAACTGCGCTATTTGGAAACATTGGTTAAAATAGGCGCCGATCAGAACACCACTACGTTATTTCCAATTCCGATGGACTTATTAAAGATTTTTTCGGGTAAAAATAAAGATGAATGATATG
>JAJRXT010000085.1 GCA_024276125.1 bacterium | reverse complement strand
AATGGAATAAATCAAGATTTTTTGATACAAAAATACGATTCAGCCGGTGTACTTATTTGGAGCCGGACTTATGACAGCGGTTATAATGATTATGCACAAAGCGTCGCTATAGATAGTGCGGGTAATGTTATTGTTGGAGGCGGTACGTATAATGGAATAAATGAAGATTTATTGCTCCAAAAATATGATTCTCTCGGTGTACTTAGCTGGAGTCAGAATTATGATAGCGGTAATAATGATTCTGCACAAAGCGTCGCTATAGATAGTGCGGGTAATATTATTGTCGGAGGCGGTATGTATGATGGAACAAATTCCGATTGGCTGATACAAAAATATGATTCTTTCGGTGCGCTTACTTGGAGTCGGACTTATGACAGCGGTTATAATGATTATGCAGAAGGAGGAGTTGCTACAGACAGTATGGACAATATTATTGTCGGAGGTAGTGTTGGTAATGCAACAGACATGGATTGGCTGATACAAAAATATAATTCTGCCGGCGTACTTAGTTGGAGCCAAACCTATGATAGTGGTTCTGAAGATTGGTTAGCTGGAGGGGTAGCCGTAGACAGCGCTGATAATATTTTTGTACAAGGTGATTCGTGGGATGGAACAGACATAGATTGGCTGATACAAAAATATGATTCAGCCGGCGTACTTAGCTGGAGCAACACTTATGACAGCGGTTTTGATGATTGGTCAGGCGGAGTCGCCGTAGACAGCGCCGATAATATCATTATAGCTGCTAATGCGAATAATGGAACAGATACTGATTGGCTGATTAAAAAAATTGTAACAACAACATCTCCTAAAATTTTATGGAGCAAAACCTATGATACAGGGGAATGGAATGATGTAAGTGGAATAACCGTAGACAGCGCAGATAATGTTATTGTAGCAGGTTATATTTATAGTGGAACAAATGGTAATTTATTGCTCCAAAAATATGATTCAGCCGGTGTGCTTACCTGGAACAGGACTTATGACAGCGGTAATGATGATCGGCCGGGTGTCGTAACCGTAGACAGCGCTGATAATATTATTGTGGCAGGCTCTACGTGGGACGGAACAAATAGTGACTGGCTAATACGCAAATGTGATCCTTCTGGCAATATTCTTTGGAGCAAAACCTATACAGGTAGTTTAAATGATGATGCTTATGCTGTGGCTGTAGATAGCGCTGATAATGTTATTGTGGCAGGTGGTACAAATAATGGTACAAATACTGATTGGCTGATACGTAAATATGATTCTTCTGGCAATATTCTTTGGGATGAGCTTTATGATGGCGGTAATGATGATTGGCCGGGTGGAGTAGCCGTAGATAGCGCTGATAATATTATTGTAGCGAGTAATACAAATAATGGAACAAATAATGATTGGCTGATACGCAAATATGATTCTTTTGGCAATCTTACCTGGAACCAGACTTATGATGGCGGAGCATCGGATTCAGCATATGGTGTGGCCGTAGATAGTATGGATAATGTTATTGTAGCGGGTGTTACGAATAATGGAATAGATAGTGATTTTTTGATACGTAAATATGATTCTTTTGGCGTTCTTTTATGGAGTAAGACTTATGACACTGGTTATTATGATCACCTATGGGGTAGTGTAATAGCGCTGGATAGCGCTGATAATATTATTGTGGCTGGTTCTTATGATGCTTGCTTTGTTTCGGATGGGATAATCTTAAAGTATGATCCATCAGGCGCTCTTTTATATACTTTTGATTTTACAAGTAGTATCTGGGCTATGGCTGTAACGGTAGATAGCGCTGATAATATTATTGCGGTAGGCAGTATGTATGATGGAACCGATATGGACTGGCTGATACGTAAATATAGCGCTATTATTGCAAATACTGTTAATGCTGTTCCCAGTAATCCCCTACCCCAAACAGGCGATATTATTGATGTGCAAATAAATATAGCAGATACTACAAATTTGTATGGCGCCGCCTTTGATGTAGTTTATGATCCGACTATGCTGATTTATATAGATACAATAGAGGGTAGTTTTTTAAATCAGGATGCCGCGTCAACCACCATGAACGCTGAGCTTTTGGGTGGTGTTGAGGGTCAGCTAGTGGTGGGTCTGACTCGCTTGGGTGATGTGGGCGGTGTATCTGGTTCCGGTAATTTGGTTACGGTTAGTTTTGAGGTAGGCGGCGGCGCTTGTGCTTCTTCTAATATTAGCTTTACCAATACTTATCTGGAAAAACCGGCTGTTGGCGGTGCAATACCCGGGATATGGCAGGGTACTTCTATTACTAATACCAGTCTTGGAAGCTCGCCCGGTGGTCTAATGGTTACTGATCCCGGCTCTCATGATCAGATGAACATATGCTGGAATGATATGGGCAGCGTAGAATATGAGATTTACAGGAGTAATTCTCCAATCAGCGGTTATGAATTACTGGGTAAAACTTTTAGTACATGTTATCAAGATACAAATTGTATTGTTCCTACGTTAGATTATTATTATAAAATAAGAGCGGTCTCCGGTGGCGGCGGGGTTTGTATGAGTGAGTATTCACAAGAAGCGCCGGGAGCCGCTGCCGGTTTACTCGGCGATATTTATAATGACGGACGCGATGATGGTCATGACCTTATCCGGCTGGCACGGGCATATAATGCAGCAGCAGGCGAGCCCAGATATGATTGCGCAGCGGATATGAATCGCGACGGTATAATTGACGGGGTTGATCTGGCTAGTTTGATCTTAAATTTTGGTTATACATTATAAGAATACCTTAACCAGAATAATCCTTGAATTGTTTGAAGCGCTTTGAGGTTGTGTCGTAATTAGAAAATTTGCTTTTTTTCCTGTCATTCCCACAAAGGTGGGAATCCATAACGTATTGCAAAGGCTGGATTCCTGTCTCCGCAGGAATGACAGATTGAGAGAATTTTTTTAGGTTATAAGCAATTACGACACAGCTTCTTTGTAAAGGATAAGTTTATGCAAAAAATCTTTGCTTTGTGCTTTTGTTGCTTTTTGTTGTTTTCCTGTAGCATGGGTAAAATGACTGTCAGGGACGAACCTGAAGAAACATTTCTGGCAAGAATGCTGGCTGATAAGCGCGATATTACTTCTGACTCTGTATTAGTTTTTTATCGCTGTTTGGATGAGAAAACGCTGGAAGTGTTTTTTTTAGCTCATGAAATAACACGTGAACCGGTTTTTGGAATAGCGATTAATTTAAGTTATGATTCGGATGTGTTGGATTTTTTTTCTTATGAAAAGGGTGGTTTTCTGGAAAAAGGATTGGATACAAAAAGAAAAAACCAATATATCTGGTAAGCAATAAAAGCGTTAAGGTAAAAATAGGGCAAAAAGCAAAAAATAAATTGATTATAGGGGGAATACTGTCTCGTAGAAGCGTTGGTACAACCGGTTCAGGAAAACTTATTGTCTTACGATTTAAAATTAAAAAAAGGCTTGCTACTGAAATTATACTTACTAAAGGAAAGCTTTTAAACATTAAAGCTGATGATATTAATAAAATAATCTGGCCGTCTTTTATTTCTGTTCTTTAAATGAGAACATAGGCATGTTCATACAACTTAAAGTGTATGCCTATTAAGCCATACCCGTCCCCTGCCGTCCTTCGGGCATAATTTCATATACATATTAATTAATCCGCATATTTTATGAGAAATAGCAAGTATCTGCAAAAACAGGCTGTATGCAGGAGATTTAATGAGAATACTTAATACATCAGACTGGCACTGGGGGCGCTGCCTGTATGGGCGTAAGCGCTATGATGAGTTTACCGCATTTTTAGACTGGCTTAGCGCTGTCATAGAAGACCAAGCGATTGATGCGCTGCTTGTTGCCGGCGATGTTTTTGACACCACTATGCCGAGTAACCGCGCACAGGAATTGTATTACCGCTTTCTTGGTAAGACGGCCAATTCATGTTGCCGGCATATTGTTGTTATTGCAGGAAATCATGACTCGCCCTCCTTTTTAAACGCACCCAAAGAGATTTTACGCGCTCTTAATATATATGTAGTCGGCGCCATAACCGAGCGCTTAGAGGATGAGGTTATTGTATTAAATGATGAACAGGGCGCTCCCGAAGCGATTATATGCGCCGTGCCGTATCTTAGGGACAAAGATATACGCAGCGTTGAGGCGGGAGAAACCATTGAAGATAAAAACAAAAAACTTATACAGGGACTTCAGAATCACTATGCGGATGTATGCGCTATAGCGCAGCAAAAGCAAAAGGAATTTGAGGATAATAACCGCAACGCGGCTATTCCTATTATTGCAATGGGGCATTTATTTACCGCAGGCGGTAAAACAATTGACGGCGACGGCGTAAGAGAGCTTTATGTCGGCTCTTTGGCTCATGTTGGCAAAGATGTCTTTCCGGCATGTATTGACTATATTGCACTTGGGCATCTACATATTGCCCAATGCGTTGGCCAAGCTGAGCATATCAGATATTCAGGCTCTCCGATTCCTATGGGTTATGGCGAAGCAAATCAGGAAAAAAAAGTGGTTGTAGCGGAGTTTAACAGTAAAACTCCGATAATCAAGGAATACCCTGTTCCATGTTTTCAACCGTTGGAACGGGTTACGGGTTCACTTGAAGAAATTCAGGGTAAAATTGAGCAATTAAAGACTGCTGAAAGCAGCGCCTGGCTTGAAATTGAATATACCGGTTCAGAGATTATCGCAAACCTTCGGGGCTTACTGGATGAGGCTCTGGCTGGAACATCTATGGAAATCCTGCGCATAAAAAGACAGGTTGTTTATCGCGTAATGAGCAGTATGCGCGAGGATGAAACACTTGATGATCTGGATGTAAATGCCGTATTTGAACGCTGCCTTGATTCCCATAATGTGCCAAGCCGACAGCGGCCGGAAATGATAGATTCATATAAAGAAATAGTTAAGTCTCTTTACGAACAAGATATTAATGCGGAATAGAGAACTTTGTTAATATGAAAATTTTAAAGCTTAGATTCAAAAATTTAAACTCGCTATATGACGAATGGATAATAGATTTTAGCGCGCCGGAATATACCGGAAACGGTATCTTTGCTATAACCGGGCCGACCGGCGCCGGTAAATCAACTATTTTGGATGCAATTTGTTTAGCGCTATACGGCGCGACGCCGCGGCTTGGAAAAATTACCAAAAGCGGAAATGAAATTATGTCGCGGCAAACAGGGGAATGTTATGCCGAGGTAGTCTTTAAATCACAAGCGGGAGAGTTTATCTGTAATTGGAGTCAGCATAGGGCGCGCAAAAAGCCGGACGGAAATTTGATTGATTCAAAGCATGAAATATCTGATGCAAAAAGCGGTAAAATTCTGGAATCCAAAAAAAGCAAGGTTGCAGGCGTTATTGAAAATAAAACCGGAATGAATTTTGAGCGGTTTACCCGTTCTATTCTTTTAGCGCAAGGCGGATTTGATGTTTTTCTGCAAGCGGCGCCGGATGAAAAAGCGCCCATTTTAGAGCAGATCACCGGTACTGAGATCTACGGTAATATATCAAAGCGCGTACATGAACGCCGGCGTGATGAATCTGAAGCGCTTAATCTGCTTCAGGCGGAAACATCCGGTATTACAATCCTTACCAAAGAGCAGGAGGCGGAATTAACTGATAATCTTACAGAAAAACAAAAATCAGAAACAGAAATTAATACTAAATATAAGGAGATAGAAAAATCCATACTATGGCTTAATAAAATAGATTCCCTGCGGATTGAGATTACAGATTTGTCAGAACAGGCTGAAAAACTGAATACTGATATTAAAAACTTTAAACCGGAGCGTGAAAAACTTACCCGCTCACAAAAGGCGGCGGAACTTGAGGGAGGATTTGCTACTCTTAGCTTAACCCGCAAACAGCAGGAATCAGATAAAAATTTACTTGAAAAGTATGAAAAACAGCTTCCGCAAATACAAACTTTAGTATCGCAAAAAGAAGACCGCCTGAAAAACGCAGAAAAATCCGCTGCAAAAGCAGAAGAAGAACAAAAAGATAAAGCGCCCCTATTACAACAAGTGCGTACATTGGATCAGCAGATATCAGATACTAAAAATAGAATAAATGAGGATAAAACAGACTGTGAAAAAGTGATTAAGCAGATTGCAGATCACAAAATTAAGCTGGATAAGGCAAAGGATAAACTGAAAGCAGCTCAAAAAGATTTAAAGCTTATTAATGAGTATCTAGCTAGTAATGCTAAAGACGAATCTCTGGTTACACAACTTGCCGGTATAAAAGAACAGATAAACAATTTGCAGTCAGTCCTTCAGGATATTTTGACCAAAAAAGAATCTTTATCAGAAGCGGAAAAGCAATTTAAATCCGCTTCAAAAAATCTCACTGCTTGTAATAAGAAATTAACAACCTGTAAACAGAAACTAACAGACGCACATAATCAGATTGCCCTTAAAAAAATGAGTTAAACAGTATTTTAGAAGGTCGCCTGCTTCGTGAATATCGCGCTGAAAAAGACTCATTACTGCGGGAGATGGTTTTCTTACGTAAAATTTCCGATCTTGGAGCTGAGAGAAATAAACTTGCAGACGGCATGCCGTGTCCATTATGCGGGTCAATAGAGCATCCATATGCACAGGGTAATGTACCTGAAATGGATAAGACTGAAAAAAAGATAAACAGCCTTACTGAATTAATAAATAAAGCAGATACTATGGAAAATAGCATTAACCTGCTGGAAATAAAGGAAAAACGCATTGCTGATAAGTTGGCTGAAGCCGAAAAACATACTACAAAAGCCGTACATGAAAAAGAAAATGCCGAAAAAAACCTTAAAAGGCTGACTGATGAGCTTACAGGATTTACCGAACGCTTTGTAAAACTAAAAACAGCCGCTTTATCCCAATTGCAGCCCTTTGGTTTTAATGATATTGCTGAAGATAAGGTTACTTGTATTTTGGATTCGCTTAATGACAGGCTTAAAAAATGGCAGAATAAACAACGTAAAAAAGAAAAAATCGAAAAACAAATTAGTGATTTAAATGCAAAAATAAGAGAGCTTGACGCTGTTATTGATACTCATAGTCAATCTTTAAGCGATAAACAAAAAGCGCTTGATCTGCTCAAAAAAGAATATACCGATCAAATTACTAGACGCTGTGAATTGTTCGGATCAAAAAAACCGGATTCTGAAGAAGCTCGTTTAGAAACATTAATTTCTGATGCACAACAAGCAGAAAAAGATGCCCGCAATGAATACGATAAGGCCAAGCAACAACTTAACTCAGTAAACATTCGTATTAATTCATTAAAAGATACTATCGCTAAAAGAACGCCGGAGCTTAAGGTTTTAGAGACGGATTTTATTATCAGTCTGAACAAGGCTGGTTTTACCGATGAGCAAGCATTTATTTTGGCTCAATTGTCTGCTGATGAGCGGAATAAATTAAACGCCCGTGCAAGACAGCTTGATAATAAACAGGCGGAAATACAGGCGCTGAAAAATGACCGGCAAGAGCGTTTAAATTATGAGCTTAACAAAAAGATTACTGAACATTCATTAAAAGAGCTGACACCCAGCCAAAAGGAACTCGAAGAGTCCTTAAAAAAACTTAGAGATGAAATCGGCGGACTGAATCAAAAATTAAATGATAACAATACGGCTAAAAATAAAATCAAGGAACAGCAAGCGTTAATTGACGCTCAACAAAAAGAGTATAGCAGATGGGATAGGCTTCATGCTCTTATTGGCTCTGCTGACGGTAAAAAATATAGGAATTTCGCTCAAGGGCTTACCTTTGAACTAATGGTATCTCATGCCAATAGACAGCTTGCAAAAATGACCGACCGCTACCTGCTTATTCGCGATAAAAAAGAACCGCTTGAAATAAATGTAATTGATAATTATCAAGACGATGAAATCCGCTCTACAAAAAATTTATCGGGCGGAGAAAGCTTTATTGTCAGTCTTTCTTTGGCATTAGGGCTTTCAAAAATGGCCAGCCGCAGGGTGCGGGTTGATTCGCTGTTTCTTGACGAAGGATTCGGTACCTTGGATGAGGACGCATTGGATACGGCCTTAAATACACTGGCGGGATTACAGCAGGACGAAAAACTGATTGGTATAATCTCGCACGTTGCAGCGCTAAAAGAGCGAATCAGTACACAGATAAATATAAGCCCGATATCAGGCGGAAAAAGCGCTATAACCGGTCCCGGAGTACAGGTGACTTAAGGAAGCTGTCATTCTGAATGAAGCGTAAGCGCAGTGAAGAATCTACAACCTACGTGAGCAGACCCTTCGCTTCGCTCTAGGGTGACAGCAAAGATAAACCGAACTATTATAAAACGCTGTACTAGATTCTCCGGCCTCCGGCTTCAGAATGACAACTAGAACATGCGGAGTACAAATAAGCTAAACATCAACACAGAACATACCTAAATCGTATCTACTCCAGATATCTGCGTCCAGCCCTTTTTACCGTCGGCTATTTTTACCTTAAGCCAGTTTCCGCGCGCCTGCTGTACCAAAACTTCAGTACCCTCATGCAGTTTAAATAAAACCACGTTATTAATCGCATCGCCAGATCTTATCTCTATTTCCGGAGCGGTAACTACCCCTTCTTTAACATAATAATTCCCATAAATCTTTACTAATGCAGAACTGCCGATACAAAGATATAAAACTGATATAATGATTAAAAACCACTTAAATACTCCCTTAGGGTAAAATAATAAAATACCCAGTATTAAGAATAACAAGAAATTAAGCGCTAAAAAGATTATCAGCGATTTTTGTAAATTAAAAAAATAATGCCAGAAAAAAAGCCCTCCAAGCATTTGAAAATAATCTTTGTTTTCAATTTTATCCTTAGTCTGCCCGCGGGCATAATCTAAATTGCTGTTTAAATCCTCAAACTCAGGGATGAGTTTTTGCGCTTTTTTATAATTTAATACAGCCTTTCCCAATTGACCGCTCTTTAAATAACAATTACCCAAATTGAAAAAAAGATATCCGTTTTGTACGGTTTTTATTATATTTTCATATAAACCGGCGGCTTTTTTATATTCAGCTTTATTATATGCCTCATTAGCCTTTATAAATAAGGATATACTGTCCTTGGTTAACTCGCCGCCTGCGGCATATACCGGCATCCCAGCGGCTAAGCAAATAAGCAAACTTAATATTATTAACTTAACATATCTATACATAAAACAATCACCTTAATAATGGACTTACTTTATCGCAAAAGAGTAAACCTTGGGGGAAACCCTTCTTGAAAGAAGGGTTATCCCCCAAACCCCCTTCCTAAGAACTTTAATTCAAGGAATTTGGCTGGCGGCACATATTATCTTATCGCAATATTTATAGCTGATCTTATTGTGCCGCCAGCCAAATTCCTTTAGATTGAAAGTTTTTGGGAGGAGTTTGAGGAACACTTTTTTCAAAAAGGGTTCCTCAAGGTTTTGTCTTTTACAATAAGTTATCCAATTGTTTTAATAGGTTTGACATATTTTTATATACGGTTTTGCATTCGTTTTGATTGCTTTTATTGGATGCGAATTGACAGAACTCGCATTCTTGCATTAGTTTGCCTATATTTGATATTATATCCTGCGGCAGATTGGCGGCTTTTAGTTTTGCTTGAATTTCCTGCGGGGTAAGCGACATACCGGCAAGCCCCAGTTTATCTCCCAGATATTGTTTGGTTATATTAGCCAGTTGAGCGTAAAATTCTGCGCATTTATTATCTTTTAGCAGTAAATCAAGCCCTTTAAAACTCTTAACTGCATTTTTATATGCGTTTTTCCGCCTTAATAAATCGCTTTGTGCAACCTGCTTGCCTTTATACCATTTTAATGAACAGACAATCAAAAATAAAATACCGGGCGCTAAAAATAAAACAACGTACAATATGGATTCCCTGCCTTTAACGCTTTGATCTTCCAAGGCATTTAATTCCGTGTAGATAGGTATAATATCATGCGCCAAAACTTTTATATTTTCCTTTTCCACCGCAGGGCCGGCAGATAGGCCGATAGAATGTAATTTTTCCTCTTCTTTTGATTTGGTTACATTTAATTTAATGGCCGGAGTTTTAGCAAATTTATACTTTTTATCCTGAGGGTCAAAGTAAGCCACTTTAAAGTCAGGCAGGTTTATGCTGCCAGAGGCCTGAGGGACGATAGCCTTTTTAAATGTTTTTTGCCCTATAACGATGTTTTCCTTTTCTAAAATATTTACAATTGGTTTGTCGTCATAAATCTTAAAGTTATCCAGATTATCGGGTAAGCTCAGCCTGGCATCGCGTATATTGGCATCCCCTATGATTTCCAGGGTGATAGTCGTAGACTCTCCCTGCTTTAAGTTGGTTTTTGAAATATCTGTATTAAGTTTTATTTTGCCGACTAAGGGATAAAAATCTTGCGGTTTTCCAATTTCAGGAAGCGGTTTTACGTTTATTTCCAGTGGATTTGAACGCAATATCTTTACTGTAGTACGCTTTCTGGAGAAAAACGGGTCATCGAAAAAATCATTGAATAAATGAGGACGTCTTCGGGAACTTTTTACTACGACTTCACAACGCAGCGCCGCCGGCTCAATGGTTAATTTGCCCTCTTTACTTGGAAACAGCGCCATTTTTACTTCGGTTATCTTATATTTTTCTCCGCCTATAACTTGGTAATATTGGTTTTGTTTATCCAATTCTTCCACCCAAAAATCCTTAAATTGCACATCATCCAATTTAGCGCCGGCTATCTCCACGCGACGACCGAATAGTAATGTATAAATAATCTGCTGGTTATAATAGGGATTGGGATTGGATATTTGGGCTTTAAAAAAGAGCGCTTCATCTTCGTGATATTGCTCTTTTGGCGATACTACTTTTATTTTAACAGGCTGGGTTTTTATTCTTTTGCCGCTATGGTCCATATAAGCTGGACCTATGGTAAAATCGCCGACTCTTACCGGAAAAATAACAAAATTATAGCTTACACTGCTGGTCATAGATGAATTTATGATTTTTACCTGAGACGAGCTGCCTGTATATTGTATATTCAAACCATCTACCGGCGGCACCACCGGTCTGCTGGCAGAACGCGTACCGGAGACTGTAATGGTTAATAAAAATGTATCTTCAACTGTTCCCTTGTTCTTGTCAATAGAGGCTGAAAGCCTTATATCAGCGGCAGATACCGCTGTTATCATACAAAAAACAAGGCAGATACAAATAAAGAAATTTTTGGATTTAAGTAACATTTTATTTTTAAGCTGTGTTTTAGTCCAAAACGTTTTATGTTTCTATAATCTATGTTTTAATCATGTCATTCTAAACGAAGAGGAACAGAGTGAAGAATCTTACTCGCATACGGGACAGAGATTCTTCGGCCTGCGGCCTTCAGAATGACAAGTACATATGTTGTCGGGATGAAACATCCCGAAATATAAACATCAGATATGTTAACTATTGACCGCTGTCTTTTGATAAACAGCCAGATTAATAAGCTGGGCAGGATCCTTGGATGTTCTTTTACTGGCATCCAGAATTTCAATATCCACAATTCGCCTGTCTTTGGCATAATCAATGATAATACCATCTATTTCTACCGAATCTTCAATTGCCACATCTGACAGAAATTCAAGATTTAATAAATCATGTGCCGGGTCATATTCTATTTTCATAAATCATCCCTCCAATAACGCTTAATTTGGGAGGTTAAATAAGCGGTAATAACTCTCAGGGATAGAGGATTTTGTTCATATACCACCCGTAATAGCTTTTGTTTACCCTCTATTATCAGTAGTTTATGTGAGACTAACCTTCCACCGTAACCCTCTACGACCTGATCGGCATTTAAAACAGCCTCTTTAACCCATATTTCTTTTACTCCCCTTCTAAACATCTTTTTCTTAGCTAGAGGAATAATTTCTATTTCTTTTATCATACCGACTTTCTATGTTTCAGTTGGCTATAGTAATAGTCACATCGCAAGCGGTTTTTACCAGTCCTTATCCGATCCGGCTTGTGCCGGGGCCATGGACTGCATTTGCTGTTTCATGAATTTGCGTCTATCCTCAGATAAAGAATCCAGCCAGCGCTGCGCTTCCTCATTGCTCATTTGTTTATCCGCCCTGGCGGGACTTTTTGCCTTATCCTTATTTTTGTCATCCTTAGAGTTTTTCTCTTTAGACTGAGCTTTATCTTGTTTATCATTTGGCGAAGACGGCTTTTGCTTTTCATCCTGCTTTTTGGAGGATTCTCCTGTTTGTTTATCTGATTTTTCTTTATTATCTTTTTGTTTAGCTTGTGAACCCTTATCATTTGAATCTTGATTGTCTGAGCCTTGGTTCTTTGAGTCTTTTTCTTGTTTATGATCTTGTTTATGATCTTTTGATTGCTGCTGCTTTTGCTGCTGTTCTTTGCGTCGTTTTAGCTCTTTTTTTACAAATTCCAGATTTGATTTAGCGTCTTTATCTTTTGGGTCAAGCTTTATAGCTTGCTGATAAGTCTTTATAGACTCTTGCAATTTTCCCTGCTTAAATAAGGCGTTGCCCAGATTATATAATGACTTTTATTTTAATTTGATATTATCTTCAGCCAGCGTAACGCTGTTTAGAAAACTTTGCGCTGCTTTGTCATATTGTCCTAACCGGTAATAGGTATTTCCCAGATTATAACCCAATTGCGCCTGTTGTGGAGCTTCGATTTGCGCATCAATAAAACCGGAGAGCGCTTTTTGATATTTCTTCCCTTTATATGCCGCAATAGCCTTATTGGCTTTGCTTCTTACCGATTCGGCGCAAACGTATGGTATTATAAAAAATATAGAAAATATACAAAATAGGGTTATTAATTTTTTGTTCATGGCTTATTATACTATAAAGTAGCGGCAGGTTTTTAAACCCGCCGGCTTAGGCCGACCTAAAGGTCGGCAGCTACATACAGAAGCTTGCTCACACATAGTAAGCTTTACTCTGTTGAATGGATAAAAATCCTCAATATATTTGACATCTATTCGGTTAATACATTATGGTAATGGTAGATAAAAAAACAGAACCAGTCAATAAAGAAATAGGGAGAATTTATATAAATGAAGCTGGATAGCTCTATTCAGTATGTAAAGGGAGTGGGACCCAAGAGGGCAGCTATGTTTGCCCGCCTTAAAATATATACCATAGAAGATGCCTGCCTGTTTTTACCGCGCAGCTATGAAGACCGCGGCAATGTTGCAACAATCTCTCAAATAAAAGCAGGAGAAAATTATACCATTATCGGCGAGATTATGCAAACCGGTATGCTAACCACACCTAGACAGAGACGGCGTATATTTGAGGCGGTAATTGGCGATGACAGCGGGATTATGAGCGCTAAGTGGTTTCAGTTTAATGCAAATTACTTTAAGAGCATATTTAAAAAAGGCGTCCGTATAATGTTAAGCGGGACAGTGGAACACAGTCGTTTTGCCTTCGGCGGAAAACAAATAATTCATCCAACCTATGAAATCCTAAACAGCGGCGATAAAGATTTAACCCATATAGGCAGAATTATACCCATATATCCGGCTACAGAAGGATTTAATCAAAAAGCCATAAGAAGCGTAATGAAGGTTATTATAGATTTACACAGCCATTTAATGTGCGAGGTTCTGCCGCTTCATATCAGGCAAAAATACAATTTAATCCCCATAGATAAGGCGGTAAGACAAGTTCATTTCCCTGATAAAGGCGTTGATATACAGCAATTAAATAAAGGTATATCAGCCGGACACCGTAGATTGGTATTTGAAGAATTTTTCTTATTAGAATTGGGTCTTGCCGGACGCAGGCAAAAATTATCTGAAATAAAATCCGGTATAGCCTTTAAACCTAAAGGCGCCCTATCGCAGAGTTTAGCTAAACGGCTCCCTTTTACGCTGACTACAGCACAAATACGCGTATTAGATGAAATAAAAGAGGATATGTCCAAACCACAGCCCATGCACCGATTGTTGCAGGGCGATGTTGGCAGCGGAAAAACCATAGTCGCCGTACTGTCATTGTTATGGGCGGTAGAGGCTGGATATCAGGCCGCTATTATGGCGCCTACCGAAATTCTGGCTAAGCAGCATTATTTTAATATACATAAATTTTTAGATGAATTGAGTATTGAATGCGTATTATTAAAAGCTGATCTAAAAACCAAGGAAAAACAAAATGTATACGAGGCTATATCAAGCGGGCAGGCTCAGGTAATTATAGGCACGCATGCGATTATACAAAAAAAGGTGAATTTTCATAAGCTGGGATTTATAATTATTGACGAGCAGCACCGCTTTGGAGTAATGCAACGCGCTAATTTGATGCGCAAGGGCGTATATCCAGATGTACTGGTAATGACGGCCACCCCTATACCGCGCAGCTTGGCGCTTACGGTATATGGGGATTTATCCCTATCGGTTATTGACCAGATGCCGCCCGGGCGCATTCCGGTTGATACCAAACTCTATTATGAGCGCGATAGGTCGCGGCTGTATAAATTTATTAATCAGCAGGTAAGCGCCGGAGGGCAGATATATATTGTATATCCGCTTATAGAAGAGTCTGAAAAAATGAATCTTAAAGCGGCAACTGATATGTCCAATCACTTAGCGGGGGATATATTCCCGCATCTTAAGATAGGCCTGCTTCACGGACGCTTGAGCGGCGCCGAAAAAGAGGCTATTATGCGTGATTTTAAGGCGCATAAATTGAATATTTTGGTCTCCACCACAGTAATTGAAGTGGGTATTGATATACCCAATGCCTCGGTTATGGTAATAGAACATGCAGAGCGTTTCGGTCTGGCTCAATTACACCAATTACGCGGCAGGGTCGGACGGGGCGATAAAAAATCATACTGCTGCCTTATGGCCGCCTATCCCATAACTGAAGAGGCTAAACAAAGATTAGGCGCCATGCTTTCTACTCGCGACGGATTTATGATTGCCGAAGAGGATTTAAAAATAAGGGGTCCCGGGGAATTTCTAGGTACGCGTCAATCGGGATTACCCGATCTTAGAGTAGCAAATATTATACGCGATGCCAAATTATTAGAGAGCGCCCGTACAGAGGCTTTTGCTTTATTAAAACAAGATGCGCACCTTAGCAAACCTGAGCATAAATTATTAAAAGATGCGCTTATACATAAATGGAAGGATAAGCTGGAGCTGATACAAGTTGGGTAGGATGTTTCGTATGTTTCGGGGTATCCCACCCCGAAACACCCAGCTGTGAGCAATTGTTTCGGGATGAGACATCCCGAAACATAAATTCCCGTTTTCACGGGAATGACAGTTACACAGCCTTAACCCGAATAATTCGGGAGTTAATCTGACGGAATGTGTATCTTCTTGAAATTATAGACGTTTTACGCTTCCAATCAAAAAGATTAAAAATACAAATTGTGTTTTCTTAGACGTTGTGCTATTGTCTTGTTTTATAAGCTGTTTCCGCAGATATTTGCTATGTCTCATGAAATATGCGGGTTAAGTCAACAGCATCGCCGAATAGCGGGCGGGGACAAGCCACCGCCCATACATACCAATATAATCAACTAGCGCTTAATTGTATTAAAGCGTCTATTTTAAGACATTATTACTATCAATAAATACAACATGTTATAAAATGAGGAAAAGTGCTTAAAGGTATTCATCATATTGATTTATAATGTATTTTGTCGCTTTAGCAAATAACGATATGAACTTATGCAATTAAGCACTAGCAGGGTAATATGCTGGATAAATCCAAAATAAAAGCATCCTTTTCGCGCAAGGCCGCATTATATGATAAGGCTGCCGAACTACAGCGTAAGGTAGGCTGCAAGCTGATTGACGGAATTAGTATAAAAAAATCGGTAAATATATTGGATATTGGCATGGGTACAGGTTTTTTAGCTAAAAAGCTAGCTTGCCAGTTTAAGGATATCCAAATTTTCGGCGGCGATATTGCTCACGGTATGAATAAATATGTAGTTGAAAATACTGCAAGGCAGTTTAACTGTATTTATCCTGTTACCATGGATGCGGAATTTTTATGTTATAAAGATAAATCGGTTGATCTGGTAATATCCAATCTGGCCTATCAATGGATTGACAATTTGCAAAGGGCGCTATTGGAAATAAAAAGGGTATTAAAACCGGCGGGTAAATTTGGGCTGTCTATATTTACGGAAAATACCTTATATGAATTGCGTGATTGCTTTACAAAAGCTTATAAAGAATATAAGCAGGATAAGCCCGTATATACGCATGATTTTGTTAAAAAAGATGCTATTATTGATATACTGCAAACAGCCGGCTTAACGCCGGATAAAGTTGATTTATACCCTTATATTATAGAATATAAGGGTATTCAAAATCTACTTAGAGCATTAAAACAGATAGGAGCGCTTAATGCTTCCATAGACCGTCCGCTCGGTATGTTCAGTCCTAAAATATTTAGGCGCTTAGATGCGCTGTATAAACAAGAATATGCTCAAAATGGGCGTATACTGGCAACTTATGAGGTTTTGTTTGTATATGGAAGAAAATAATAAATGCAATTTTGCTATGCTTAGAGTATAATACATTAGGTTTAAGCAACCGAATGTAATACGGCATTTTAACAAAAAGAATACAATTGGCTGTCATTCTGAGGCCGAAGGGTCTTACTTGCATATGGGGGTAGATTCTTCACTGCGCTCCGCTTTGTTCAGAATGACAGGTATGCAGCCGCGGGTTTTTAAACCCGCCACATGGCCGAGCCTTTTGGTCGGTTGCTACAAGATATTAACCAATCAAATAAAATGAATAAAATTAAAGATAAAATAAAAACTATTGATCAAATAAGCCGTCTTGCGGCTAAATTTAGACAAGAAAACAAAAAAATAGTTACTACCAACGGCGCCTTTGATATTATTCACATAGGGCATACCAGATATTTAAGAAAAGCAAAGCAATTGGGCGATGTTTTAGTGGTAGCGATAAACAGTGATAATTCAGTTAAGAAATTAAAGGGGGATTCGCGCCCTATAAATTCTGAAGCTGATCGCGCAGAAATGCTGGCTTCTTTATACTTTGTAGATTATGTGGTTATATTTGATGATGATAATCCATTAGGATTATTAGCTGAAATAAAACCGGATTTTCATGTAAAAGGCGGGACGTATGTTTTAGACAGAATAAAACAGGAAAAGGATTTAGTGGAGCGGTTCGGGGGTCAATTTAGAACATTTGAAATTGATGAGGGCTATTCCACAACTGATTTGATCAATAAAATCATTGCCTGTAATGAAGGGATATAAATAAAATGCAAGATAACAATCAAATTGATGTTAGCAAAATAAAAACTTATTCCATAAAAGAAAGAGAGAATCTGGTTAAAATTAAAGACTTTGCACGGGTATGTCAAAAGGGCGGCTCGCTTGCCGATTTTTTAGATTCATTACCCACTGTGGGGAAAAGGACAAACGCCGCCCAAAATATGATTAACCTGATAGAGCGCATAAATAAAGCCAAAGCCAAAAAACGAGCGATTATTTGGGGCATAGGCCCGCATGTGATAAAATACGGTTTATCCCCGCTGATTATTGATTTAATGGAAAAGGGGCTTATTACCGGAGTGGCGCTAAACGGCGCAGGAGCTATTCACGATACGGAAATAGCCCTAATCGGCGAGACTTCCGAGGAAATGGGCGGTAGAATCCAAACCGGACAATTCGGTATGGCTCATGAAACCGGAGAACTTATAAACGGCGCTGCAAGGGATGCGTATACTGATAATACGGGTTTTGGTTACGCTATAGGCCGCAGGCTTACATAGCAGAAAGCCCCTTATACGGATTACAGTATCTTAGCCAGCGCTTATCGCTTAGGAATCAATACTACGGTTCATGTAGCTATGGGTACGGATATAATCCACATGCAGCAGTCTATGGATGGCGCGGCTACCGGCGCTGCCAGTCTGGCTGATTTTTATAAGCTGTCTAATTCGCTGCGCAATTTGGATGACGGCGGCGTATATATAAATATAGGCTCAAGCGTAGTCTTACCGGAAACATTTTTAAAGGCGTTAACTTTAGCGAATAATTTGGGGGATGGAATAAAAAACTATCAAACCGCAAATATTGATCATTTATCGGAATACAGACCCTTAATGAATGTGGTAAAGCGCTCTACCGGCACATTTGCCACCGGTTATGAATTAATCGGCATGATTGAACTGTTAGTGCCGCTTTTGGCCAGGTTATTGGTGGAGACAGTAACATCAGATTTGGGTTAGCCGGGTAAAGCGTTCCAAGTTTTACTTTCTTTCTGCATATTGAGCGCAGGATATGCAGAGAAATGCGCTTGGATCAAAACGCAGGCGCGCTTCGGCTATTTCCTCTTCGCACTTCAAGCAGTAACCATAAGCGCCGGATTGTATGCGGTCAAGCGCTGCTATGATGCGTTTGCGCTCAATTTCTGTACGACGTCCGCTGGCTTTAGCCATAGCCTGCTGTTGTATGGCGTCCATACGCGAGATACGGCCTACTTTGGATTGGTCCAATTTAACCGGCGCTTCGTCCTCTTCTTGACCTTTGCGTCTTGCGATTATGACCGCAAGTTTTTCTTGTAATAGATTGTTTAAATATTCCAAATCAATATCTTTGCGCACTGTATTTTGTTTTCCTTTAATTTTTATTGGATGATATATTTTTTATAATGTTGAGTTTTTCCGCTTTATTTAATTTTTTAATTCGATATTCTTCTTTTTGAGCGGCTGATTTATGGGGAAATTTACTGGAATAAACAATTTCAACAGGTCTTCTGCTTCTGGTATATTTGGCGCCTCGGCTGGAGGTGTTGTGTTCTTCCAGGCGTCTTTCTAAATCGGTTGTTATACCCGTATACAGGGTTTGGTCATTGCATTTTAGGATATAAACATACCACATAATCGGTTAAAAATCTCTTACGATAAATTATAGTCCTTATAATAACTCTCATAATAATAGCATACATTTTACTAACTCATGTTACGCAAAAATTGGTTTTGGATGCTCAAAAAGTTCTAAATCCAAATGTCAAAAGGTGACTTAATGAGTGTTTAACATGTTATTGGCTAATAGCGTATCTGGGTTTGTCGTTGACAAAACGTAAATATTCTGTAAAATAACACCTGTCTTTATAAGTTGACAGAACATGCCTAAATATAATTGCTTAAAAAAAAACAGGTTGATGATGAGAGATAAATTTCTGGTTTTTGGCAGCCCCCTGATTGAGAAAGATGAGATTAAGGAAGTAGACGCCGCCTTGCGTTCGGGCTGGATAGGCACCGGTCCAAAGGTTGCCAAATTTGAGCAAATGTTTAGGGAATATATAGGCTCTCAATATAGTATTGCTCTGTCTTCTTGTACGGCGGCTCTACATCTATCCATGATTGTGGCTGGAATAGGCCATGGCGACGAGGTCATTACCACGCCGCTGACTTTTTGCGCTACAGCTAATGCTATTATTCATGCCGGCGCCAAACCCGTATTTGCCGACGTAGTACGGGATACCATGAATATTGACCCTAATGAGATCGAAAAAAAAATTACCACAAAAACCAAAGCCATTATTCCAGTTCATTTTGCCGGCCGGCCTTGTAATATGCAGGCTATTTTAGAACTTGCCAAAAAATATAGGCTCAAAGTAATCAGTGACTGCGCGCATGCGATAGAAACAGAATATCAAAACCAAAAGGTAGGACAATTGGGAGATATTGCTACTTTTAGTTTTTATGTAACCAAAAATTTAGTTACCGGCGAGGGTGGGATGATAACTACCGATAACCGAGAATACGCTGATAAAATCAAGATGTACGCCTTACATGGTATGGACAAAGATGCTTGGAAGAGGTATTCTGATGAAGGTTTTAAACACTACAAGGTAATCTTTCCGGGTTTTAAATATAATATGACCGATCTTCAGGCTGCTTTGGGAATCCATCAACTGCAAAAATTAGAGCGTCGTTATAAAAGAAGACAAGCAATTTGGGATACCTATAATTATAAATTAAAAGACCTACCGCTTCAAAGCCCTGCCCCTATACAAAAAAATAACCGGCATGCCTTACACCTATATACTGTACTGCTTGATCTGCAAGCTGTCGGCGCCGACAGAGACAGCGTGTTAAATGCTCTTATTAGGGAGAATATAGGTACTGGAATACACTATATTGCCTTACACTTACATCCTTATTATCGCAATACCTATCATTATAAATACGGGGATTTTCCTAATGCCGAATATATCTCTGAAAGAACTATTTCCCTGCCGCTATCGGCCAAATTGACGGATAAAGATGTAGAAGATGTAATTAGCGCTGTTAAGACTGTTTTACTTTAATAATGTTCCGTATAATATGAAAAGTATCGTTAAAAGCAAAAATTTTGTGATTTACACACTTTTGGCAATGATGTTAGTTGTTAACTTTAGTCACCGAATTTGGTCTGCTTCACGTAATGCTTATAGCGATGACGAGGGTTTAAGCATTTTAGCTGCCAAAGGAATTACCGAACATGGAATTCCTGTTTTCAGGTCGGGAAAGTTGTATTTTAGGAGCATGCTGGGACATTATTTGCTGGCAATTCCTATATATCTATTTGGTATAAATGACTTTTCCACCAGGAGTATAAGCATAATTTTAAGTATGTTGCTTTTGCTTTTGGTGTTTGCGACAGCTTGTAATATAGATAATAAACATACCGGGCTTTTAGCTGTTTTGTTTCTAACTTTTAGTAAAATAGAAAATTTATATTCAGTTTCTCCCCGGTTTTATATGACTTTTGAATTTTTCTTTATACTTACCTTGTTTCTTTTTTATAAGGGTTTTATTGAAAAAGATAATAATAAGTATAAACTTTGTTGTATTGTTTCGTTTTTAGGAGCTATATTTTCACACAGATTATCAATAGAATTGATCCCAATTTTTTTATTATCTTTAATGATAATCAAAAAAGGCAAGTGGTTTAAAGACAAATACTTACTAGGAGGGATGGTTCTGACAGGATGTGCTTACTGGATTGTTCTTTTTTATAGTAGCTCGCGCATGTTTACGCCTTTTGCCGCTAGTGCATTGGGAGGGTTGAAAATTGGAGCTATGAAGAGTTCTCTTGGGTATTTTAATCTGCTGGATAAGTTAAATCCTAATAGTTTACCCATTGTTTTTCTCGGAATATTGTATGTATATTTTGAGCGTGATAAAAGGGCTTTTTTTTATTATCTCTCATTTTTTGTAGGGATGATTATAGTTTCTTTAATTTCCCCTATAGGAAATTTCCGGTATATATCTAATTTAAATCCGCTGTATATAATATTATTATCTTATTCTCTAACTAAAATCGCTAAATCCATTTATAATAATTTTGGTAATTTAATAAATAAATCATCAATTAATAAAGCTATTTTTATTCCAATTATATTAATATCTCTTTCAATTTTTACCTTTAGAATGGCTAAAATGACAAGTTTTTTTTCATTTGGTTATACGCCTCGCAGGGTAAAAGAAACTTATTTGTTTGTAAAGGAGAACATTCGGGATGATGATATTTTAATTTCTAATAATCCTTGGGTTACCGAGCTTTATATAAGAGCGTCTGATTATTTTTTGTCCCAGCGTCGCGTTGGGGGCAAATGGGTTAAATGGGATTTTGAAGTTGACACTAAAGGCTATGGTTATCGGCTTTTAGGGAGTATACCTAAATTACAAAGTTTATTAAATACAGAAAAACGTCGGGTATGGGTATTAGTGGATGACATTAAAATCAATTTATTCACTGGTCGCGAGATAATTTCTTTCATTAATCAATCTTTTGATATTGTTTATAATCCAGATACTGTAACGGCTTATCTTTTTGAGAGCAAAGATTCTTTATGAAAAATAGGAGTAAAAACAAGTACGACTTATCCATAATTATAGCCTGCTACAATGAAGAAGACTTGTTGATTGACAGTGTGCAGGAAATAGAAAATGTAATGTCTCAGACTAACTACAGCTACGAGTTGATTTTCATTGATGATTGCAGCCAGGATAATACGCGTGAATTGATTTTAAAGATAGTTGAAAACCAGCCGCATATGAGCTATATCTTTCATAAACAAAATGTAGGGCGGGGCGGAACAGTATGTGAAGGTATTAAATTGGCTAAAGGCAGAATAGTAGGTTTTCTTGATATTGATTTAGAGGTACACGCCCGATATATCCCTTCCATGATTTGGGCGATTGAGAGCGAAGATTATGATATTTGTACTGCGCACCGCATATATAAAATACACCTAAAAGCAATTCCCCGACACATTTTAAGTATTGGTTATCGTAAATTAAGCAGGTATTTCTTGGGGATGTCTTTACTGGATACGGAAACCGGATTTAAATTTTTTGATCGGGAAAAAATATTGCCGGTAATAACAGAGTGTAAGAATAATGGCTGGTTCTGGGATACGGAGATAATGGTGCTTTCTCAACAGCATAGATTAAAAATCAAGGAATTGCCCTGCTTGTTTATCAGGCGTACAGATAAGGTGTCAAAAGTAAATGTTTTTTCTGATAGTATTGATTATCTAAAAAATTTGTGGCAGTTTAAACAGTATAAGAGAAAAAAAGTTAAGTAATGAAGGCATTAACAGAAATAGGAATTAAAAAATCATTAAAATTTTGCTTTGGCCTATTTCAAACTTCTCTTATTCGATTTCCTTTACTTCTCCCGCAATTAAGAGTTCTGCTTTTACGTTTATATGGAAGCCAAATTGGTCAAAATACACTTATTCACAATACAGAATTTATAAATTTTTACCGTCGGGGTTTTCGTGGATTGACTATAGGTAATAATTGTTTTATCGGTAATCAGGTATTGTTTGATTTAGCCAATGAAATCAGGTTGGAAGATCATATTACTATATCTGAACGATGCTTAATCCTAACTCATACTAATGTGGGATATAATGACCATCCATTACAATCATTTTTTCCGCCAGTTTCAAAATCGGTAGTATTTAAATCGGGATGTTTTGTTGGCATCAATAGCACGATATTGCCTGGAGTAACTATAGGGAAAAATTCTTTTGTGGGGGCTTGTAGTTTAATCAATAAGGATGTTCCTGATGAAACTGTAGTTGCCGGTATTCCCTTTAAAATAATACGCAAATTGCCAATAGATAAATGAAAAATTATAAATCATACATAATCGTTCTGCTTTTAACAGTCCATTTTTTTCTTCTGTTAGGAAGCGCTGTTTACAATACGCCTACGGTTGATGAGACTAACCACCTGGCTCAGGGAATCGCCATTTTAAAGACTTTTGATTTTAGGTTAAATCTGCCTAATCCGCCTTTGGCAAATATAATTGGGGCTATTCCATTACTTTTTTTGGACAATCTTAAAGTTCCGCTGGACAGTAAGTATTGGAAGGATGCCGAATTTTTGCCATATAAGGGCGGATATGACTGTTTTTTGGGCTTTGGTTATGAATTTGTTTGGAAAAACAATATAAATCCAAATAAAATCATTTTTACCGGTCGGTTGGCGCTTATTGTTTTATCTTTATTTTTGGGATATTTGGTTTATAAGTGGGCAGAATTACTTTATGGACAGAATGCAGGGTTACTTGCCTTGTTTTTTTATGTTCTATCCCCCAATATTCTGGCTCAGGCCAATCTTACAATTTGTGATTTTGTGGGAGCCTGTTTTATATTTGTAAGCGCTTACTTTTTCTGGCGCTATTTTCAAAATCCCTGCCTGAAAAATCTTATTTTAGCAGGGATTACTTTGGGTCTGGCTCAACTGGGCAAAGTTACTGCTTTGGTTCTGCTTTATCCGGCTTATGTAATAATAGCTTTGCTATTTATTTATAAAGTCAAGGAATTTACGCCCAAATTTGCTAATTTAAAGCCGAACAGATACTCCAATATATTCTTATCGGTAACATTGATTTTTGTTATAAGTATTGTTACCCTTTGGGCGGGTTACGGATTTCAACTAGAGAGGCGTTATTCCCCTTTACATCGTCCGCATTCTGATATAGACACCTTTGTTAATGAATATGTAGGAAAATTTTATCACGGAGATTTAGAGGTACTTAAAAATAAAGCATATAGCTTTATGGAAACGACGCCCTTACCTTTAATAACCTATGTAAGAAGCGTATTTGCGGCAATCAGGGTTTCCAGTTGGGGGTGGCATACCAATTTTTTAATGGGGAAACATCAGCAATATGGATGGTGGTATTATTTCCCTTTTGCTTTTTTAATAAAAACGCCGATTACTACTATTTTAATTTTCTTGTTTTTGTCAATATATTACTTGGGGGCAAAAAAAATCCCCTGGGTTAAGCGAAACGTAGTCTTTGAATACCCTGCACAAGTTAAAGCTAACAAGTTGTTTTTAGATGAGATATTCATCTTGGTTGTTCCATTATTTCTTATGCTTCTTTCAACCCGCTCTAAAACTAATTATGGAATAAAGCATATTTTACCGATTTATCCATTTTTGTTTGTATATGCCGGCAAAATCATAAATATAATTATTGAAAAAAATAAATGGATAAAGACAGCGGTATTAGTAATCCTTTTGAGTTGGTATACAGGCGCTGCGGCTTTTATATATCCTCATCATCTGTCATATTTTAATGAATTTATCGGCGGGCCGGCTAATGGCTATAAATACCTGGTTGATGCTAATATTGACTGGGGACAGGATTTAAAGGGATTGCGTACATATTTGGATGAAAATAACATAAAGAAGATAAAATTGGCTTATTACGGCTACTTTGAATCACCCAAATATTATCTTAAAGGGATTGAGTATGAAGAGCTTGCTTGTAATGAACCGACGTCGGGTATTTTAGCGGTAAGCGTTACCAAACTGCAAGGATTTTATCCGCCAACCAAGGATTATAGAAGGGACTGCTATACTTGGCTAAAAAAATATGAGCCTATCGCCAGAATAGGTTACTCTATTTTTATTTATGATATTCCTTAAATCCCAGGTGGACTACTGGTGATTCGTTTATTTAGGATAATAATTATTAAGCTCTCCAAGAGTAGGTAAGATGCTCTATGTTGTCGGATTTTTAGAATACAGATAACACAAATTATAGATATTTATACAATTATGCTTATAGAGCATATATGCTTCTAATCAATAAATTTATCAATCCAAATTGTGCTTATAGATACCTTGTCTATTATGTTGTTTTATAATAAGTTGAGCATATTTTTGCCCTGATTAATAAATAAAGTCGTTTTAAGGTAAATAAAATACTTGTAGCTGTGATTAGCTGCAAGTGCAGGCGTAATTGACATAATAGTCAATCATTGGCTATTATAAATATCATTCGGTTCCCCCCCCCTCAATAATTTTTAAGCCGAATTATCCAAGCTTTATTCTACGCAAAGTATATCTAACATAAAATTAAGCCTTTTTTAAACTTCCAATTAATTGCCTTTTAATAAATTAAACTCTTTAAGGCCATTTTATCTTGTAATGATTTTACTCTTAATTGTATGAATAAAGCAGATGAACATTCTATGTAGTACTTTTTGACTTTAAACAGCTTGTCAAATTATATAAGGGTTAACAACAGGAGAACCAAAAATGAGTTTATGCGTACCTAATGTTTACTTGTATAGTAATGGTAGTGAAGAGTTATTATTGAGAAAAGTAGATGTAATTCTTCCTAAAAACGGTAAGTGCTATATATGTAGCACTACCGGAGAACAAAAAGTGATAGAGGCTGATATCAAGGAAATTACTTTATCTGACCATAAAATTATCCTGCATAAAAAGTAGTTTTGAAAAAAAACAAGGTAAATTCTGTGTATCATCGTATTCCCTGTGGTTAAATTATGTCTTTGCTCTTTAGCTGTCAAAAGGTGTTACCTTCATGTGCCGTGTTTTTAAACTGGCCTTATAATAGCCCTTAAAATGATTTAAATAATTATTTGAGTTGACAAATAATCACTAGTCTGGTAACTTTATAATAAGTAAATTATAGGTAGGTATGAAGCCGCCTTGAAAATTTATTTTTGCGTATATCAGACTTACGGAAACTCTATAAAAGCGTTTGTGCTTTGATAAGGTGAAGTTTTCGCAGTCTTTTTTTGAAGCCATGAAGGCTTTTATATCCTCAGAATAAGAGGATAAAAGAATCTTCATGGCTTTTTTTATTGCCGTAAACCAAAATTATGGCCGGTAATATTAAGCGAATAACCTTTAGGCATTATTTTTTAGGAGGGGCTAAATATGCTGAAATTAGTCTGTTGCAGAAATCCTTTTTTGGGACTTTTGGAACTTGCTGCGGTTACCATTTCTCTGGTCACCGCATTAAAACAAAACGCACATCATCATGAACACTTGCATGATAAGAAACATGAACACCCCAAATTTAAAAAATCGGCAAACAAGTAGAGTATATAGCAACCTTTCCTGTCATTCCTGCGGAGGCAGGAATCCAGCATTCTAAAATAACGTATGTATTCCAGCCTCCGTTGGAATAACATAAAAACCAAATAGTTACGAAACATTGTACTAGGCAAACTAATCTGTTATATTAGATTCTTAGCTTTGCTTATACCAATTCGCCATAAAATATTAAACTATCAATGCCTCGAGAAGGCTCCTGACTTAATCAGGCGCCTTATGCAAAATTATATACTTATATACATTGATATGTCTTGTGCTTAAAAACATATAATGTCAAATTTCAAACCTATTTATAATAAATTATGGACAAAAAACCACTTAGTCAGAAAAAAATTGATATTCCCAAAACCTTGTTAAGACCGGATGAGGCTGCCAAAATTCTTAATGTAAGCAAATATACCATTTACCGGTTAATCAACGAAGGACAGCTAAAAGGCACCAAAATTCGCCGCAGCGTCAGGATTTTTGGCAGTTCCCTTGAAGAATATATTGAAAAGAATATAATTCAGGGTATATAATTCGGCCGTTAAGGGGCGCCTTTCCCAAGCCGATTTAGGGGTATCCCCCCCTATGTATACGTTGTTGCTCCCCCTTTTTTATCAACAAGTTTTAAAGAATAATTTTAAAGTTTGTAGGTATTCCCCCTATTTGGTGACAGCCTCTTATAAGAGGGTATGCTTATTCCTATAAACGCACACGAAAGTTACGTGAATTGTCTATATTAGTTTTATAATTATAAGCGTAACAAAACTTGTTGCAACAGCTAGCTGCCGGTGCAAGTGGAATTGACTAACCCTCGGCTACCTTTTACAATATATATTGTCCTTATTTAATTTAATAAAATTAAAATCAGATTAACTCCCGAATTGTTCGGGCTAATGGTACATGTATCTAATATGCAAAAAATAATTCTATGTAAACATACTCATAAAACCGCCCAAGAACTCTATTTATTGATAAATCGTTATCTGATAGAAACAAAAGGCGCTTTAGCGGAGTCTGTAAATATCATTTCTTACGCTTGGAATAAACATCATAACAGGCTTAACTTTACTTTGAACAGCAAACTTACCGGCGTTAAGGGTTCTTTGGCAATTAATCGCTCAGATATTATCCTTATGGTAAATATACCCCTGCATATGTCTGCTCATAAAAAAGTCATTACGGAAAACCTTAATATTTTTACTGATAAATTGCTGACAGGCGAGCTGAAACCGGAAGCTGCAAAAGACCATTTAGAAACTGTCACTAAATAAGTTGTGCTACAGATAAATTAAATATGCCCATGTTAGATATAACGAAAATAATAACTTCAATTTAAAGGGGGAAACAGTTATGGCGATAAAAGGTATTTTTTATTCTAAATCTTTTTGGGTTGGCGCCGGAGCGGTGCTAGTTTATGAGTTTTTACCTACTATTATGAAAAAGGCCAGACCGGCTATAGTGGGTTTAATTAAAACCGGTTACCAAATAGCCGACGAAAGCAAGGTCTTACTGGAAAAAGGGAAGGAAACATTTGAAGATTTAAAAGCTGAGGCTGTGACGCAAAAACCGTCCGGTCAGGAATAATACAGAAAACATATAATCATAAAACGGAGGACGAATAAGTGGTTTCCAAGTGGAAAAATATCGGGTGGGGGCCTGTCGCAAATTTTTTCTGGGGCGCATCAGCTATGCGGCTGGTTTTAACTCTTTTCGATCAAGATATGATAGCGGAGCTTAAGAAAAAAACCTCCTGTGAGAAAAGCCTGGAAGATTTAATCAAAGAAAAAGAACATCTGGAAGATTTAATTGAGGAAGCGGCAGCCAAAGAAAGTACAGGGAAAGAATAATGCTGTTAGGTTTTCGTAATTCCGTTTGGGATAACATGTTCTATCAGTTTATTCATGCTGCCAAAGGGGCTGTTTTCGGCTATTTTACCCATTCTAAAGGGGGGCCGGCGATAAATTTTCTCTTGGGAGCATCTTCTGTACAGTTTATTCTGGCTATGTTAAAAGATAATCCTTCGCTGGCAAAAAGATTAAGCTTTGATAATAACAACAAGGTATCATTACAGGAAATTATTAAACAAAAAGAACATTTGGAAGAACTTATCGAAGCATATAAAGCCAGAGAGACTATCCAGGGAAGGTGATAAATATTAAAAAAAAATCTTTTAATTCCAAAGAACCGCCCAAAATAAATAAAGAGATCAAGCAAAAAAAAGTACGCCTGATTAATGCTTCGGGTGAAAATCTAAATGTGGTTCCTCTGGATAAAGCCCTGGAATTAGCCCGTAAGGCAAAGCTCGATCTGGTAGAAATAGCTCCTAATGCCCGCCCGCCTATCTGTAAAATTATGGCTTATGCTAAGAAAAACAGCAAGCCTGATAAAAATCCACCCGTAACCCTGATAAAAGAAAAAAAAACCAGTATGCAAAAAAATAAAGTCTCAACGCCAAACAACAAGACAGAAGAAGAAGCCGCATCAACTGACAACATATCAGAAAAAAAGACTTCAGAAGATAATGCACAAAATACAGCCCAAGAAAAGACTGCTCAGGTAAAACTGATAGATTACACAATTGGTCATCTTTTGCCGGGAAGAGTCAGGTTTTATATTAATTCATTAAAAAGAAGACCCCTTATTGCGCAGGCTTTTGAACGGGAAGCTGAAAATCATAAAAATATCAAATCCTTAACTACCAACATTATTACCGGTTCGGCATTGGTCTTTTATGACCAAAAACAAATTACCCCTGAAGAAATTATCGCCACCCTGTCTAAAGTACAATCGGCTAAAGCAATAAAAAACAACAACAACATAATATGCTGCCCTAAAAAGGACAATCAGGAATCTGACTTAGCCTTACCGTTTTTAGGTATAGTCGCTACCGGGGTTATTTTGGCCGTATCCTTGGTAAAAGTTATATTCAAACGCGGTCCGTTTTCCTTGCCGGTAGTAAATAAAATGGCTTCAGTTACTGCTTTAGTCGCCGGTATACCGGTATTTAAGGAAGGCATAACCTATATGATTGAGCACAAAAAGCTCAGCCTGGATTTTCTGGTAAGCATGGCGGCTATTATGTCCATTGTTATGGGCGAGGGGCTTACCGCCCTAGAGGTTATCTGGCTTATGAACTGCGGAACTCTTTTAGAAGAGTATACTGCGGATAAATCAAGACGCGCTATTCATGAGTTGATTCAGTTAGGCGAGGATGAGGCTTGGATGCTGGTTGACGATGTGGAAGTCAGAATACCATTGGATCAGGTTCCTATAGATGCTGTTGTTTGTATTCATACCGGCGAGAAAATATCTGTAGACGGTGAGATTGTATCCGGCGAGGGTTCGGTAAATCAGGCTTCTATTACCGGCGAATCAATCCCGGTATACAAAAAAGCTGAAGATACGGTGTATGCCGGTACTGTGCTGGAAGAGGGATATCTTCAAGTAAAGGCGGCCAAAGTAGGCGATGACACATATCTTGCGCGGGTGATACATCTGGTGGAAGAGTCTTTGGAAACCAGAGCCCCGATTGAAAGTATAGCCGATCAGTTTGCCGCTAAATTTGTACCATTTGCCTTTATTTTTTCTATTGGGGTATATGTAGTTACCAGAGATTTTTACCGCGCCATGACGGTATTAGTAACAGCCTGTCCATGTGCCGCCGCTATTGCCACCCCCACTGCGGTAAGCGCAGCGATTGGCAATGCCGCCAGAAATAATATTCTGGTTAAAGGCGGACGATATTTAGAGGAAGCAAGCCGTATCGATACCCTATGTCTGGATAAAACTGGCACGCTTACAGCCGGCAAACCTACTGTAGAGACGGTAATTAACCGCACGGATACTGCATCTGTTGAAGATGTACTGGCGCTGGCTGCTTGCGCTGAGATGCACTATAAACATCCCCTTGGTCTAGCCATTATGGCGCATGCGGAAAAACTTGGAGTTGCTACGCCTGAGCATAAGTCTTGTGAAATGCGTACTGGAAAAGGTATTCTGGCAGTTATGGAAGACTGCGTAACTATTGCCGTAGGCAGCCACCGTCTGATGACAGAGATAGATATAGATGTGGAAAAGCTGAATGGAGAGATTTCCGAGTTAATGGATAGAGGCGAAACTGTTGTATATGTAGCTAAAGATACACAACTTATTGGCGCAATTGGTATAAGGGACAATTTAAGGCCTGAGGCCAAAGAGACTATCCGGCAGTTAAGAGAAACGGGTATAAAAAAGATAGTCTTAATTACCGGCGATAATAAGCGTTCGGCGCAGGCTGTAAGCAGAATGCTTGATCTGGATGAGTATTATTATGAAATGCTGCCGGAGGAAAAGGCTGCTTTAATTGATAAGCTGAGTAAGGCGGGCGCTGAGGTTGCTATGGTTGGAGACGGAGTAAACGACGCCCTGGCTCTGTCTCAATCGCGTTTAGGTATAGCCATGGGAGCAGGCGGCTCGGAACTGGCGGTTGAGACCGCCGATATTTCCTTAAGCAGGGATAATTTAGAAGATATATTGAGCCTGCGGCGGCTGAGCCTGCATACGATGGCTATTATTAAACAAAATTATACCTATTCCATGGCTATGAATGCTGTCGGGATTACATTGGGAGCAGGCGGGATAATCTCTCCGCTTACCGGCGGGATATTGCATATTTTAAACAGCATCGGGGTAATTTTAAATTCCAGCCGGCTGCTTAGATATAAAAATGGAAAATCTCAGATACCAATTACCAGTAAGGAATAATTAAAGCCATGCCTCCGCATCAATTTAATACGGCCATCAAAGAAGATGAGCATTATGAATACTCGCAGCAGCCCAAGCCGCAGCTTAAAAAAGCAGCGGTGGAGATAAACAATTTATATTATAATTACCCCGACGGCACTGCCGCTCTACAGGGATTAAACCTAACTGTTTATGAGGGAGAATCAGTAGCAATTGTAGGTCATAACGGCGCCGGTAAATCAACCCTGATTAAACACTTAAACGGTATTTTACGAGGAACAGGTGAAATAAGCATCGGCGGCTTGGCCATAAATGCTCTCAATATAAAAAAGATTCGCCGCTTGGTGGGTATGGTGTTTCAGCATCCTGATGATCAGCTTTTTTGTCCTACTGTATATGATGATGTTGCTTTTGGTCTGATGAACATGGGGTGGGATAATGAGGCGGTCAAAACGCGGGTAGAGCGGACATTAAAAGATGTAGGACTTTCCGGTCTTAAGAATCGTCCGGCTCATCATTTATCATTCGGTCAACGCAAACGCGTGGCGCTGGCTACGGTTTTATCCATGCAGCCACAAATACTGGTATTGGATGAGCCGACTAGTAATTTGGACCCTCGCAATGAACGTTTATTTATGGAGTTGGTCTCCGCTATTAAGACTACCAAAATAATCGTAAGTCATGATCTATTACTTTTGTTTCAGTTATGTGAGCGTTTTATTGTCTTGGAACAAGGAAGAGTTACAGAGGATGCCTCCAGAGAAAATTTCATATCCAAGCACAGTCTTATTGCCCGCCACGGGCTGGATTACACCTTTAAATGTAATGGCGGATGTCCTTATCAATAAAAGATGTAAACATGAGAACTTTGAAATTCCTAAACATTAAATTAAACTGAGCGTTCTGATGTTTTTCAGTAGTGTCCGGTTAGGTTTTTGCATATCGGAAAAATCAATAATTCAGGTAAGTTTCAAATAGATTGTTCCTTATCTCCCCTCTGAGACTGTACCGTAACCGTCTATAATTTGAAAAAATACTTTCAACCTGTCATTCTGAGCGAAGGCAGGAATCCAGTCTTTTACAGTAACTTATGTATTCCTGTCTTCGCAGGAATGACAGAATAAGGCGATTGTTCCAGTTACGACACAGCCTCAGAGGAACAAGAGGACTAAAAAAAGCATTTTGCAGTTTATGCAAAAACCTAACCGGAACCTGCTGGATGTTTCTATAATATTGGGGTTTTTCGGGAAAGTGTGCTTTTTGCTGGATTTTGGCTGTCTGGTATAATATAATATTAAAATATGGAGTATGTTCGGCAAATTTAGTATAAGCCTTTAACTCTTTATAGCGTTTCCTCCCGCCATCGGCTCTTATAGCATTGGCAGGCAGATGCGTAATAATATTATATTTAAGGGGGGTAATGTGCAATTGGTAGACCCTGAATTATCTTCATACGGCGCCGCCTGTAATATACCGGCGCCGATTAATCGTATGATGGTCAAATTCGCCTCTACTTTTAGAGACGGGGTGGATATAAATCTGGGCGTGGGTTATGTAGACGAGGAAACTATACCCCGGGATTTAATCAAAAATGCTATGACGCATGTATTGGCTGATCCGGTGAAATACAGGGTAGCGCTAAATTATGGAGGACCCAAAGGCTCGCCCAATTTGATTCAGTCCTTGTATGATTTTCATATAAAATATAATATCGGCGGACTAACCAAAGATATACTGGATAAAAAACAAATTATAATAGGTCCAAACGGCGCCACCAGCCTGTTAGAAGGTATGGCGCATATCTTTAAAAAAGGTATTGTTATAACCAGCGACCCTAAATATTTTATATATACCAGTTTTTTGGAGCGCTCTGGATATGAGCTGCTCACCGTACCTGAAGATTGCCATGGTATACAACCGGAACTTTTAGAGAAAAAACTGGCTTCATTAGGGCCGCGCCAAGATGAGATAAGCTTTGTTTATATTGTAACCATAAATAATCCCACCGGTTCCATATTAAAAAATGAACGCCGCAGGAAAATTGTATCTATAGTAAACAAACTCTGCCGTAAATTAAACAAAAAAATCCCTATAATTTTTGATAAAGCCTATGAGCTTTTAATACATGACCCCGCGGTTACGCCGCTTGAGTCTTCATTAATATATGATGAGCTTGATATTGTATATGAAGTGGGTACGTTATCTAAAATTGTAGCGCCCTCTTTGCGGGTAGGCTATCTAATGGGACCGCCGGGTAAATTCATACAGGCTATGGTCCAAAGAACTAGTGATGCGGGATTCAGTTGCCCCTTGATTACTCAGGAGATCGCAAGTTATATACTGGATTATCATATATCTGAGCAAATTAAAAAAGTAAATCACGGCTATCGCGTAAAAGCCGTGGCTATCAGCCGATATATAGACGAACAATTAAAACCATTGGGCGTAACCTATTGCGGAGGGCAGGCTACTTTTTATTATTATCTTACCCTGCCTGAAGGTATGCACACCTACGAAGGCTCACGTTTTTATCATTTTATGAGCCGTTCTACCGGAGACAGGAGCGTTGATTGTGCGGATAATGGAGAGAAAAAACCTATGGTTTCATATATCCCCGGCAATCTGTGCGTGCATCCCAAAGGCGATCTGGTTGAAATAGGCAAACGGCAATTCAGGATAGCCTATAGTTACGAAAGTCTGGATAAGGTAGAAGAAGCTTTTGGATATTTTAAGGAAGCTATTTTGTACTGCAAGGCTTAAGTTAAGTCAGGGACGACCTAGAGTGCCAACCCAAAATCAGTGTAGGGTGGAACAAGCCTAAGGCGGTTCCACCACACCTGCGCTTAAGCAATTGCGGGTGTGGTGGGTCCGCAACTCTCAGATAATGTATATCCGACACATTTTTTTTGTCGTTCGTAATATGGGCTTGACCCACCCTACTATTTTCCTTAATATAACATAATAACATAATGTACTAGATGAGTTTTCAATATCCCCTGTCCTTATATTTGCTGTTTCTTATTCCGCTTATTATTGCCCTTTATTTTATAAAATCCCAAAAAATCACCTTAAAGACCCCCGCCTATTTTTTATGGGTACAAATAGCCGAACAAGCCCGCCCAAAAACAGTCTGGCAGCAGCTAATCCGCAACTTAACCTTGTTGTTACAGATATTAATTGTCTTATTCTTGGCGCTGGCGATAGCTAAGCCCAAATTTACGCAAGGAGTCTCAGCGGATGAGCCAGTTGTAATCTTAATTGATAATTCAGCCGGTATGAATACCAAGCAAGGTGATACAACCCGGCTGGCGCTGGCTAAAAAACAGGCTATAGAGCTGATAAATAATTTAGGGAATAGCAAATATCTGATAATTTCAGCCATAAGCGCAAATAATAATGACTCATTTAATTTTACAGATACGACAGCTTCCGCAATAAACCAAATAAATAAAATTTCATCTACTGATGCAGCAGATAATTTTCCGCAACTTTTACCTGTCTTAATCTCAAATTTACCCAAAAAAACCAAAATATATATTATAAGCGATATGTCCAGCCCTGATATTGCCGGTTTATCAAAGAATTATCCCGAAGTACGGCTTATAGGCATAGGCGGGCAGGCTGATAATTCGGCGATATTAAATGTGCAGGCTAGGCGGAAAATCTTGTCTCCCGTAGATTATCAGATAATGATTCGCTTGGCTAATTATGCCGCCGGCGCCAAAATGGTTAATTTACAGACTCAATTAAACAATACCCCTTTGGATAATAGAAAAATACATTTAGGCGCTAATGAGGAAAAAAGCATAATTATACAAGGGCGATCTGAGATGGGAGGAATTATAAGCTGCGAGTTAACGCACCTTATGGTGCAAACTCCCCTCACCCTGCCCTCTCCCCAGCGGGGAGAGGGTTTGGGTGAGGGGGATGATGCTTTTAATACCGATAATAAAGGCTATGACATCTTATCTGATTTATACGATATTTCATTGCTAGCAGTAAATGTAAATAACAAACGCCTAAAAAAAGCGCTTGGCGTGTTACCCCGCTTAAAAATCACCGCCTTAAGCAAAAAACAATATGAAAAACTGGCAGAAGAGCAGCCGTATCTAAGCTTTGATATAGCGCTTTTTTACGGATTTACACCGGATAGACTACTATCTAGCCAAAACCTGATAATAAATCCGCAGGGTAAATCGCCGGTAAAGATAATTAAACCCTTAAGCTGGCAGCGGACTCATCCTGTAATGAACTATCTTGAGCTGTCCGGCCTACAGATAAAGCGGGTAAATCGGCTGAAGCTATATCCGCAAAGCCGGATATTAATCAAAAGCGGGCAAATTCCCATACTGGTATATGACAGCTTCCCGGGATACAATCTGCTACGGCTGGGTTTTGCCTTTAAGGACACTGATTTTACCTTACAGCCGTCTTTCCCCATGTTTTTATTTAATGTAATGGATTTTTTTGCGGGGCAAGGCAATAATCAAAAAGCGGTTAAATTGGAGGTCGGCGAACCATATTTAATACCAATACCAAAACAAGCCCTAACCGAAGATACTACCGCCTTTATAATCCAGCCTGACGGTATTAAAAAGACTATTCCCTTATATAAGGATGAGGATAATTATTATAACCCGCAATATGCAGGACGATATCAATTTGTTTTTAAAGATATAAAGACTGATTTTGTAGTAAGTATGCCGCAGGGTGAATCGCATATAAATCCCGGGTTTTCCGCCGTATCTCACAGTAGTAAGCCTGGAATATGGCGGATAATCTTAGGTCACATAGAAAGCCGGATGTTACTTACCTTCTTGGCATTAGGTTTGATAGTATTTAAATGGTGGTATAGAAAGGAGAAAGCGGATGCCGTATATTAGCTTTGAACGGCCGTATTTTTTGAGCCTTCTGCTGATTTTTATACCGCTTTATTTGATATATAAGCGAAACCGCCACAATGTAGAGCCGGTGAGCTTAAGACAGCAATTGGTCTTTAAATGTCTTATTGTATTGTTTTTAGCGCTGGCGCTGACTAAACCCTATACGATACGTTCATTATCAAGAAATTGTTATATCTTCGCTTTGGATGTGTCTGCTAGTATGAGCGACAATGATATTATCCAAGGTATTAAATGGATTGATAATAATTTATCCGAATTGAAAAAAGGCGATATAGCCGGTTTGATATTATTCGATACTGAAGCTAAAGCAATCTTAAAACCGATTGATTATAATTATAAAACCTTTAAAAAATACCTTAAAAAACTAAGCGGAAAAATTACTAACGAAAATAAGATATGGGATACTGATATAGGCGCTGTTTTAAAAAAAGCTGGCTATCTTTATCCGCCGGATTATAAAAAAAAGCTGGTCTTATTATCAGACGGCAATCATCACTGGAGTGATTTGACCCCGCAGCTTATAAATTTGCGTTCTGGTAAGATTAGGGTCAATGTATTACCCTTAGGGGATGTTCATGAAAAACCGGATGTATGGATAGATGCGGTATATATACCGCATCAGGCAACTTTAGGAAAACCGGTTGATATTGAAATAAAATTGGGGGCATCTTTAATTAAAAAAGCCGAATTGTCTTTGTTTTTAAATAAACAGCCAATAGCCGCCGGTATACCGGTAATTCTGGACGATAAGCGCTCACAGCTTGTAAGATATCCTGTTACCATAAATAAGCCGGGGGCTTATATTATATCGGCTAAGGTTTCTGCAATAGGCGATAGTATATCTGAGAATAATTATGGCGCCTGCTGGATGAGTTCTTACGGGCAATCGCGCTTGCTTTATGTGAGCCGGAATCCCCAATCGCCCAGCCCGTTGTTTTCGCACTTACCGCAGCAATCGTCTATAGATATAATCTCAGCAACTCAGTTGGAAGAAACGCCCCTTGCGTACCAAAATTATTCTCATATCATACTTGATAATATTTCAGCGTTCAGCCTAACCGGCGCTCAGATGAGAATGCTTAAAGCCTGGGTACATGATTTGGGTAAGGGCTTAATAGTAATCGGCGGGGACAAAAGCTTGGGGCCGGGCGGATATTTGGATACACCCTTAGAAAAAATTTTACCGGTTAATATGTATATAGAGGATAAGAACCGCAAAAGCAGGATAGCTATGGTATTGGTACTGGATAAATCAGAGAGCATGGGCTATACAATAGGGGCACAAAGCAAATTGGAGATAGCCACAGATGCTGTTATAGCCGGCTTAAATTGGTTTAAGGCACAAGATATGATAGGTGTCGCGGCTTTTGATATGCAGGCAAGGACAATTTTACCGCTTACCGGCGGAGATAAAAAAGATGAGATAATACAAGCGGTTAAATCAATAGAGCCTAAAGGTAAAACCAATATAAAACCGGGGCTTGCCTTAGCCTATAACTGGTTAAAAAATATAAAAGCGGATAAAAAACATATTCTTTTATTATCCGACGGAAAATCGGCTAAAACCGATTTTAGTTTGTTACTTAATGATATCGCCGGTGCCGGTATTACTGTAAGCAGTGTGGGTATAGGCGCTGATTGCGATAAAGAACTACTGGCTGAAATATCGAAACGCGGTTCCGGCAGGCTGTTTTTAACTGAAGATTATCATCAACTGGAGAAAATATTTTTTAAGGATTTACAGATTGCCACTCAATCCTTTATTAGAGATAAACAGACTAAGGTGGTAATAAAAAATAATCACCCAATAATAAAAGGGATAAATCCTCCATTTCCGCAGATTATGACTTATGTGGCGACTACGGTCAAATCTGATGCACAGAATATTCTGGTAAGCGAACAAGGCGAACCGATATTGTCGGTTGGTAATTATGGCTTAGGCAAAGCGGCGGTATTTACCGCAAATAGCGCTAATTGGCTCACTTGGCCGTATTTTAAGCTGTTTTGGCGGCAGATTTTTAACTGGAGCGCCTCAAGTATTAATCAGAATACAAGACTTATTCCAAATTTTGTTCTGCAAGCGGACAGACTTAATATCTGGCTGGATGTATTGGATGATAGCGGTGAATTTAAAAATAAACTTTCCCTTGCCGCCAATATTATTTATCCTGATTTAAGCGTGAAAAAGCTCAGGCTAAAGCAGACAGCGCCGGGTAGATATGAGGCGCAAGCTGCCGTTAAAGATAAGGGTAATTATCTGGTAAAGATACTTCAGCTTGAGGGCGATAAGGTAGTGGAATCGGCCAGCGCAGGTTTTGTTGCAGCCTATAGCGCAGAAGCAATGGATAAGAGTATAAATTATCGACTATTAGATACAACAGCCTCGATTACTGCCGGCAATGTACTGAATATAGACGATAATATATTGCAAATTCCTCAAAGGGAAGAAAAAGCATATACCGCCCTGGATACTGTTTGTTTGCTAATTGCGCTTTTTTTATTCTTTGTTGATATTATCTACCGCAAGTTTTCCTATTTTTTTTCGGCGAGATAAGAAGTTCATCTGATCTGTTCCTTAGTATAAAACTATCTACTTTGCACTTTACAAATATAAAAAAAACCGTATATTAATACAAAATTAGTAGAAAAACATATATCTTAATCTCTACTGTAATATAGCTTTATTTTTTGATAGCATCGGCGCTGTCCGGTTAGGTTTTTGCATATAAGTCAACAAAGTGAATAACTCATAACATAACAGCAGCATGGTTAAATTAAAACTTTTTACGAAATTACTATACTTAGAGGCTGTGTCGTAACTAGAAAAACTACCCTTTTCCTGTCATTCCTGCAGAGGCAGGAATCTATAAGTTGCTTTAAAAACTGGATTCCTGCCTCCGCAGGAATGACAAATTGAAAGCATTCTTCAGGTTATAAGCAATTATGACGCAACTTCTTAGGGAGAACTACGATATGATTACTCCGAATCCACCAGACCCCTTATATGAGATTATGGTGGGTTTACGACTATAAAACAATATCTATACCTACATGTTTATGTATTTCGTAATATGAAATAGCAGAACTCCACTCTATTTCTTAAACTCTTAATCTGTCATACTCAGGAACTGTCACAAAATAAGTTGTGCATTTTAGCGCTAAGATTTAGCTTAGATTCAGGCGGTCTGATAAAAGCAAAATTTGAGGACTAGCTAGCGGCGCTAATTCAATGATTTTGCTTATTTGAAGATCGCCTGAAGATGAGCAAAAGATTAGATGCGAAAATGTACAAATTATTTCGTGACAGTTCCTAAAAGCGAAAGCAGCAACCTATTTGTAACCTGAATTACTGCTTGCGCGAGTAAGACTTTAAAAGGCGATTTTTTTTATGAGTTTTAAATTTGCACACAATTGGCTGACCCCTTTGATGATTCCTTTACTATCAGCCGGAATTATAAGCTTTGAACCGGCATGCCGTAATAAAGATGTATATAATTTTTTGGATGGAAATGACGGTTTGGTTATAAATACGCGTATACAGGTAGTACAGGCTAAAAAAAAGAAAATTCTAACAGCCTTAGATAAGATGGCCGGTAAACTTTCAATAAAGAATAAATGGTCGCTCGTCGAACTAATTTATAAAGAATGCCAAGAGCATATGCTTGATCCGCAATTGGTTGTCGCTCTTATACAAACAGAAAGCTCCTTTAATAATAATGCCTTATCTTCAGCCGGCGCCCGTGGGTTAATGCAAATCAGACTTCTTACCGCTATAGGAATCGCTAAGGAAATGGGGATTGACTGGAATAAAGCTCCAAGCCTGCATGATCCAAAGACAAACATAAAAATGGGCACATACTATTTAGCTAAAATGATCCAGCGTTTCAGGCGGCTGGAAACCGCTCTAACTGCCTATAATATGGGACCCACCGCTGTAGGCCGGCTTATGCTTTCCAAGACGCGTATCCCCCGAAAATACAGCCGTCGCGTACTTAAAAACTATAGATTAATCAACTATACCAAGCAGGAAACCCTTTAGTTCAAACATTATACTGTAGGGTAAGCTGAACTTAACGCACCCTCGGTGCGGACGATTTCTGTAGTTGTCAACCTTTAGGTTGACTAATAAACTATGTTTCGGGATGTCTCATCCCGAAACCGGATAATATAGTGTTTAGGGGTGAGACACCCCGAAACATAAATAGTATATTTTTTCCTTTGTAGCCGAGGGTTTTTAAACCCGCCACATGGCTGACCCAGCCGACCTAAAGGTCGTCTGCTACAGGGGATAGTTCGTACCTTAAAGTTGAGCTATACTTATCTTTAGTCAAAATCAATCGGCAGCTCTTCATAATCAATAGTCCCCTCATCAGAACCAATAACTGAGTCCTCAGAATAAACAGCCGTATCCTCCGCGCCAACTGGTGATTCGTCAAATTCAACCGGTAATTCCACAAAATCAACGGGCGCTTCATCAGGATAGCTAAGCGGCGCTTCAGATTCAACCGCCATTTCCCCTTCCTCAAAAACAACATGCTCTTCTTCTGTTTTATTTTTTTTCCTGTTTTTCTTATTAAATTTCCACAGACCGCCTTCAGAAAAACATATCCAGCCCCATTTGAGCCAGGACGTAAAGGCAAAAGCCAGCCAAAGCGCCCATATGAGCATTAATATACGATAGTATATCAAATCTATTGATAATACCCATGGGCGCATAGGGACAGAATCTGCAATATCCTGAAACCATTTAAGGTAATAAGCGCTTGAGCCGTTACCTAGGATTTTCATGTTTGGCGAGCCCAACAGCCCGTGCTTTATAGCCGTAAAAATACATATAATAGCGGTTATACCCCATAGCGCCAAAATTATCTGCCTTAAATCGAATAGGCCGTTGTACGCCTCCGGCATGGTATCTTTTTTCCTCCAGCCCATAACCAACAGCCAGCCAATTACAATAAGATTTACGCTAAGATCGGTTTGACTCAAACCGATCATAAGCAACAGCCAGTGATGTATCTTAAGCGGAGTAACCTTGCTTAGTCCCAGAAGGAAAGCTAATAAGACGATAACTGCAAGACTACCCCAAAAAAGTACAGCCGGGCCGATTATGGGTCCTTTGGTAAAAAGCGCCCAACGATCATGCGGCAGGGTTAGTACGGTTTCAATATTAACCGCTTTAAGACCTAATGAAACCGCAGGTACCTTGAATAATTCAGAGATTCCCTTGGTCTGTTTCCATGAAATCTGTATATTTTGTGTACCCGGGCTTAAAAATATAGGAACATTACCCTTGTTTTGTTGTATGGGCTGATTGCGGTTATTTATTATTATCTGTTGTATTTGTGCGTCTTTGGGCAGTTTTATATTATGCTGCCCGCCTATACTGCTTCTTATTTTTAATTTAAGCTCAGCATTCAGGCTTCTTTGACCACTATTTACGGTCAGCCATACATTGTCAATAGTTTTGGTGGGCGCGGCTATGCCCTGCGGCTTGGTAAGTGAGATATCAAGGCTCTCCCCCGGCCATGGACGCCATTCTAATATATTAGAATCTGTATAAATTTTGGGTATCCCCTTATAGCTCATATGCCACAAATTGGTTACATTTAGTTTCCATATTTCCGTCCAGGGTAGAGTCTCAGGAGCGCTTAATGATAAATCAGGGGTTATTTTTAATACGGAATCCCAGCTAACCCGCGAGGCGCCGGCGCTCATATTGATCATGGCGGCCTTATCCTTTACCCTTATTCCGGGGGTAGTAACCGACTCGCCATTTAAGAGCGGTATATTAACCGCCACTCCCGAACCCTGCGGCGATATTCTGGTAACTTGCGTATTTACAGTCCAAGACGTGCCGAATAAAATGTTGCGCTGTACCTTAAGAAGCGGGGGGAGTTTGCTCTTTTCAAAACTTTCATCCTCACTATCTTCATCATCCTCATCAACCGCCTTTATGCGTACCAGTTGTATATTAGAATCCGTCTCGCCGTTATTATAAATACCGAATAGATTCCAGCCGACAGTCTCATATTCGGAATAATACGGCTTAAGCAGGAAATTAATAGACAATGCGTCCATATCCGGCACTTGTCCGGTAATAATAACCTGATGCACGCCCTCTTTGAGTATTATCCACAAATAACCGTTCTTAGTAGATAAAAACACGCCTTCCGCCGAGCCGTCTACTGATACGGCATCCGGTCTCCAGTTTATTTTTTTATTAGATACCACTTTGTGCAGGGGTACCGCCGCCTCTGATTTTATCTGAACCTGCATTCTTAAAGACAGTTGTTTTCCGGTAACTTGCAGTTTCATACGGGAAATACTGCCGCAATCCGGCAGGCAGTCGGGCTGCTTCTCCATATTGGATATTACATATGTCTTAAGTTCTTTTAGTATGGCATCCGGCGGAATCTCCGTATCATCGGCATGCGCATTATGCAAATTTGCACATAATAAAAATATCAGGATAAAACCAGCAGCGGCGGCTTTGCGGTTTATTTTTTTAAATGGATTAAACGGTTTAATTTCCGATAAAAACCCAACCAATAAAACCAATAGAATCATCCTTGCAAAAGCCAGCCCAAGATTTAATAAAGGCGGCATAAACCATAATTGTATATTCTGAGCGGCTGTTACAGGTCCGCTCCAGCTTAAGAATATGTTTTTACCCATCCAGTTTGAAAGACCGTAACCGGTTTGTACCGCTGTATTGGGATCATATTGATAAATCTGATCTATACCGGATGCCTGCCGTGGAGTATTTATTTTTTGTCTTAGGGGTATTCTAGCTTTTCTTAGGGCTTTTGCGGGGAATTCACCGGCTTCGTTTTTTATATCCATTTTATCTTTTGCAAACAACCGCTCTTTTTTTTCGGACTCAAACAAGGTTTCCTCATCGGCCATTTTGTCTGATACTCTGCCGTAATAAATCGGATGAGAATAGCCGGTTCCATATTAGAATCCCTCAAGCTGAGGATATACGGCATTGCGTATATGAAAAAATATAAGGGGAAGCAAAAGCAGAATAAGTCCCAAAAGAGTAATGCGCCGGCATAGATTTATAATATTTTTAAACATTCCCGCCGGAATAACGCGGTTTAGGGCGATAGCGCCCAGCAGGATAAGAATAACCCAAGACAGGCCTGTAAATTCCGTATGAACCAGAGTCAGGGTAATAAGAGCGGTAATACCGGCGGGTATACCCATTAGTTTATACATAGCGGCGGCAATAAAGAGCGTTAAAAATATATCAAATAAGCTCCATTTGTTTATCCATGTGTTTGATATTCGATCAACGCGTTTGGCAAAAAAAAGCCTCCAGCCGGGCGGCAGGTGCAGATTGCAGCTTACTGACTTAAAATCGTGCATCCAGCCGGCGGCATTTATTTGGTTTATATTTTTTTCAATACGTCCTTCTGCGGTTAGATTAAGCTCTCCTTTTCTAACCTCCACTCCCGTTGCTTTTTTCTTGTTTAATTTTGTTATAAATTGGTCAACTCCGTTAATATTTACTCTGCCAAGTTTGGTATCCTTATTTACTATAAGACGCTAATTATTGTTTATTCTGCCTGTTATGGTATCGGCTATGGTATAGCCTGCTCCATCAAAATCCAGCCATATATTGCGGGATAGATTAAGCATATTCGGCTGTGTTTTATCATCGCCCCTCTTTTTTTCTATAAGTTTTAGCTCATCATCCGGTTTAAGATAATAAGCGGGCAGCCTGCTCCACTTGCGCGGCAGCTCGGTCTGTCTTGAATCAATTGAGGGTACGCCTTCAATATTCACGGTACGCAGGTTGTTTTTGGCGTTAAACACCCATATTTCTTCTTTGGGCCAGGGCGGAATAGCAGGGGGCAGCGTAAGCGAGTAGACGGGTTTATTGCAATATGAGCTTATATCTATTATCCATTTGCCGGGACGCAGTTTTATATACAGGCTGCCGTTATCTTCTAAACGGACGGGCAGTCTGCCGGCTAGTTTTAGCGCTATAAAATTTGGTAATAATACATTATCGAGTATGATTTCACGGTTTTTACCCGATACATTCAACATAATTTTGGTATCGAGCATAAATGGTATATCATCAGTAATATGCCTGAATACCTTAATATCCAATGTATCGGCATCGGTGGTTTTAGCGGTTTTTTGTTTGATCCACAATCTGCCTTGCTTATCTAAATTGGGATGCGGGACTTTTTCTCCGTTTACTTTTAAATTAATTAATCCCAGATTCTGCGGCAGTTTTAGCGCCTCCGGCGGGTTTTGCCAGTTAAACTCTCCGTTTATTTGGTAGTCTCCCGGATAAAGATAAACAGCAGGCAGATTGCCTTTGGGAATAACTGGAACAGGCAGATAGTTTGATTTCACTTGTTGAGGCCAGCATTTGGCATTTCCCGGGATAATTACCCAGCCTTTTTTATAAATTTTGACTTTTAGTATAAATTTACCGTTTTTATCATTAACCGAAAGGTTTAATTTATAGGGCAGGATATATGTTTTATCATTAAAATTATTATACGAAAAAGGGGCGTTTTTTTTATTATAGTCTCTTAATATCCAGGGGATCCATTTTTTTAAGATCGCGGGAATCTTCTCCTGCCAGTTGTTTTTTAGGCTGGTTTTGGGCTTTTTACTGTATTGCTTAGAAAGAGCTGCATGAGCTGTTGTAGTAGTATAAAGCAGGGTTGTAATGAACAGGGTTAACAAGATGGTTATAAATGGTGCAAGATATTTTTTATATGCTCTTATCCAATTTATAAGTTTAGTCATATAAATTCCTCTGGTAAACATAAGGTCTCGCTAACAATAGTTTTGATATCAAATATGCACACATTGTGCCGTTTATCTTTGCCGAGCATTTTTTTAACTATAATAGGCATATACAATAAGCTGTATGAACATGCCTATACTGCAAAAGATTAGATGCGAAAATGTACAAGTTATTTTGTGACAGCTCCTTAGGTAAGAGGTTCTTTTATCTCCTGACTTCTGACTCCTGAATTCTGTCTTCTGAATTCCTCTTCTTTGAAGCGCTATTTATGGATTTTTTGAATATATATTCAAAAAAAAATATGGTTAAACTAAACTTGCAAAAAAAAATTTTTTTTGATATATTTAGCTAGTATAGTGTTTCGTAAATAACAGGTTTTATACTTATCTGTCATTCCTGAGGAAGCAGGAATCCATTTTTTCAATCTAAATTCCCGTTCCCCGTTTTCACAAGGACAAGCTTCATGTAAATAACAAATTGAAGCAGGATAAACCAAACTATACTCAAGAAGTTTATAAAGAATGATTTTATGTTTTGGGATGTTTCATCCCGAAACACCTGCGCTTTAAGCAATTAGTTTCGAGGTGGGACGCCCCGAAACATACAAACATACACTTACAAATCACAGTTATGAACCCTTGCAGTATATTTGCAACACACTGTATTAGCAGTTCCTAAGTCAGCATGATTCGGGTCTTACACTGATAAACCCATCCCCTATAACTAAACCAAATTGGGATAAAAAATGAGCCAGTATACCAGAAAAGAAGTTATTGAAAAAATAAAAACAGGTATTAGTTTAGAAGGAGCAAACCTCCAAGGGCTTGATTTATGGGGGGCAAACCTTGAAAAGGCAGATTTGTGGGGAGCCAATTTAAGAGGTACAAATCTAAAAGGCGCCTATTTGCGGGGAGCTAACCTTGCTGAAGCTGATCTTAAAAATGCCGATTTAGAAGGCGCTGATTTATGGGGAGCTAATTTAGGAGGGGCTTATCTTAGAAAAGCCAACTTAAACAAAGCCGACTTAAGAGAGGCCGATCTTAGCGTTGCCAATCTAAGCCGCGCCCAATTAAACCAAGCAGATCTTAGAGAAGTGGACTTAGAAGGCGCCGATTTAAGAGGGGTTGAACTTATTGACGTTGATCTTTCCGATGCTGTACTGGATAAAGCAGACCTTCGCGGTACAAATATTACCGGCGCCAATATATGGGGTATTTCTCATGTTGGCTGGCGTATAGAAGGTATTATAGCCGAACACATATATAATTGTAACAGCGCCTGGGATAAAACGGTCAAAAACAAGAGCAGGCAGAATTTGTCTCCCGGGCAGTTTGAGATATTGTTTAAATCCATGCCGACTATAGAATTAGTATTATCTGACAGCCTTAATCTACAAAATTATTTACCTATTATGGGGTTGGTGGAAATAATCAATACACGGCGGCCTCAAATGTTATTTGAGGTAAAAACAATAAAAAAAGTAGGGTTATATATGGTCATACGTTTTAGCGTAATCAGAGATGAATATCTGGAAGATGCTGCATCCTGCTTAAGTCAATTAGCTGCAGATAAATCATTACCGCAACAAATAACCCAGCTGCTACACAAAAAAGGGATTGATTTGAGTACAAAAAACGATAATATGTATAATTTTAAAAATGCTCTGATAAATGCCTATAATTCCAATGGTGAACCATTATACCAGCCTGCCGCATAAACATATTATATTGTATTTATTCTTGATGGTTTCTATTTGTATAATTACTTTTTACTTGATTCCTTAAATTCAGAATGTTAAACTTAGGCAGTATTTGGGAATATTTTTTTTGATGAACTGAACAGACTATGTCCCTGTAGATGTGTTTTTCAGAATGTATGCTGGTTTTAAGAAACTATCAGAAAACCTAATATTTTTTAGGCTTAAAGTTGCGTTATTTCCAGCAAACTAACGCCAGCTTCTCTTCGATAAAAGATAGTGCAGGTTATGTTTTGATACATTGTGTAAATTTGTACTGTTAATTTAACCAAGCCCTAAGAGGTTGCGTCACAACTGCCCATAACCTGAAAAATGCTCTCAAATTGTCATTCCTGCGGAGGCAGGAATTCAGTCTTTTAAATGAGTTATGGATTCCTACCTCCGCAGGAATGACAGGAAAAAAGCGATTTTTCTAATTATGACACAGTCTCTAAGATAAAGTGTTTAGCTGGCTAACTCAATAGTCATTTTGCTTTATAAATAATACATGAAATATCTTGGTGTTTTAGGTAATTAGTAAGCCGGAGTGGTGAAATTGGTAGACGCACGGGACTCAAAATCCCGCGGACCTTGCGTCCGTGTCGGTTCGATTCCGACCTCCGGCACCATCTTAATCGGTTGTAATTATTGATTAATAATGGCGTTGTTCATTCCCGCTGAATGAGTTAAATTTGGCAATGTGACCAAAATAGTTTTGATTTAAACGCGTTGTCTTTTTAATGAGTCAAAAAACAGAGAGTCATTAATAAGAAGGCTTGCCCTAGGTAGCCAGTAACTTGTTGATTATAAATACATAATCAGTATATTTAACAAAAGGTCATGGTTAGACAATAGCCGTGGCCTTTTTTTATTTGTATAATATTTATAAAAGGTTACGGGATTTTATCTACTTTCTGATATTCTTTGTCCATTGTTTGTGATAGTCGTTTTGCTTCGATTTTGGCATAAATCGCAAACTAAAACCTCTCAAGCTCTTAAGAAAAGCATTTTGTGCCTGACCCACTGCTTAACACAAACAGGCATTACTTATCATATTGATATTATTGCCTGTATCGTTAGAATACCCAGCTATTTAATTCAAACTGACTATGAGTGTCAGCAGATTTATAATAACTTTCAAGTGAAATAATCTCTGTTCAAATTGACGTGTAACATGAATGATAGTATACTGATTATAGCCGAAAAAGGCGCTATATAAGGAACTATCACAGAAAGACCTTCTTTATTTGGAGAAAATTAGATGCAAATATGGGTTGACGCAGATGCCTGCCCCAAAGTTATTAAAGAGATTCTATTTCGTGCCGCCGATAGGTTAAAAATATCCGTTATATTATTGGCTAATTGTGCTTTGCGAACTCCGCTGTCGCCTTACATTGAGACTATCCAGGTCCGCGCCGGTTTTGATGAAGCGGATAAGGAAATCGTACGAAAAGTACAACGGGGGGACCTGGTTATTACAGCGGATATTCCCCTTGCCGCAGAGGTTATCAAAAAAGGCGGCTATGCGCTTAACCCTAGAGGAAAGCTATATACGCAAGATAATGTTTCTGAATATCTGTCTATTCGCAATTTCATGCATGAGCTAAGAAGCGCCGGAGAAATAATCAGCGGCTCGCCGCCATTTTGCAAAAAAGATCACCAGGCTTTTGCAAATCAACTTGACAGCTTTTTAGCAAAACACGCTGCCGATTAAAAGAATGGTTATACTACACAAGGTCATATCTTGTGCAGTAGTAATAGCTTTTTTTACCGCAAAAGACACAAATAGTTTAAGATTATTTTACAGGGCTGTTCACTTCTATAGTTGTCATTCTGAATGAAAAGACTGTGTCGTAAGCCCTCTTGATAAAATTTACCGTTTACATAGTTTGCAAAAACTACCTGCCACATATGGTAGTCTACCTACCTGCACCCTAGCGTAACAGACGGCATTGTTTCCATTACCTGCACGAAGACTAAAACAAAAAACGCTAACTCCCACATTTTTGCATCTAAAATTTTGCTTAATCCCTTATTCTTGCTTGCCGCAATGCCTTTTCCTTCTGCTCATGCTATAGGCCATTAGCCCCGCCAGAATGACTGAACCCACAATTTTTATAATACCTGGAATAACCTCGCTGGCTTTACCAACACTGGCCAAAACATTGACCCCCAGATAAGAATAGACCTGGTTTAACAATAAGCCAAAAAAAATACTCATAAATGCAATACTGCTTAAATAAATAGCAAGTGTTTTTTTGCCCATTTCTTTGCCGATGACCAGAATGGTGGCCATATTGGTAGCCGGGCCGGCCAACAAGAGCACTAAAGCTGCGCCGGGGGATAACCCCTTTAAAATCAGAACGGCCGCAATTGGCGTGGAGGCGGTGGCGCATATGTATAAAGGGATACCCACCACCAACATAACCAGCATGGATAATATTCCGCTGCCCAGATAGTTTTCAAAAAAACCTTTGGGTATGGCGGCGGAAATAATGCCGGATAACACTATGCCGATAATAAGCCACTTGGATATATCGCCCACTAAATCCACAAAAGCATATTCCATAGCTTTTTTAAATTTTACCTTATGGCTATGAGTATGATTATCCGCATCTGAATTTCCACAAGTAGAACACTGATGAGAATCTATATCAGACGCCTCATCCTCCGAAGAAACAAATATGTTTTCGGCAATGCCGGCAAACATGGCGGTCAAGAAGGCAGCCATTGGCCTAAAAACGGTCATTATGGGATCGACTAAGGCATAGGTTATGGCAATGGAATCCACCCCTGTTTCCGGGGTGGAAATGAGAAAGGAGAGGGTAGCGCCCCGGCTGGCTCCCTGTTTCCTTAAAGACAAAGCGGTGGGGATTACACCGCAGGAACACAGCGGCAGGGGTATTCCCATAACAGCTGCTCTGAAAGTCGAGCCAAATCCTTTTTTACCCAGGCTCTTAACCACCTTTTCCTTAGGATAATATATATATAACAGCCCAGCTATGAAGAAGCCGAACAGGATGTAAATAGCGGCTTCATTAAAAATTTGTATGGTTGCCAAGACAATCTCTTTCAAGACTTCCAGCATATGGTCTCTCCCAATTATTATCGTTATGCTTGAACAACTGTTCAATCAATTTTGCAAAAAAATTATCTTTCGCTTACATGCTCCAAACCGTGTTCAAACAGTTCATTTATATGCCGATCATCCAGTGAATAGAAGGCCATCTTCCCTTCTCTGCGATACTTTACCAACCTAAGATTTCTCAAGATACGCAGTTGATGTGATATGGCCGAATCGCTCATATTAAGAAGATTGGCAATATCACAAACACACAGCTCTTCGGCCAACAAGGCTGATATTATTTTGGTTCTGGTGGGGTCGCCCAAAACCTTAAATGTCTCTGCCAGCCGGATGATGATATCATCTGAACGCATTAATTTTCTGGCTCTATCTACTTTTTCTTTATCAACAAACTTTATTTCGCAGGTATCCTTGTTTTTTTTCATCAGCACTTATTCTCCCTTTTATACACGAGCAGCTGTTTTTTCCCGGGCAATAATATTATAGACAAAAGCGATTATTGCTCCCCCGATTGCGCCGTCAATAAATCCCCACATTGCTCCGATCAGAGCGCCCCAAAAAGTCGGTGTGTACCCAATATAAACAGAAGCCATCACTTCAACAAGTTTTCCTCCCCAGCCAAACATGGAGCCCCAACCGGCAAATAACATACAAACCGACCATAAAACGCCTAGCGCAACAGCCAGCGCCTTTACATTTAGTTTGTACATCTTTAATACCTCCAGCTATCTTAATTTGCGAGAGCATACAATTTAACGTCTGAACAACTGTTCAGTTATAATATTACCATTTAGAGTATTTAATGTCAAATACTTTCCCCAAAATAAACATTGGTTGATTAATCGCCCGAACAATTCGGGAGTTAATCTGACTCAATGTGTACCTTCAGGATAGAGCATATCGGCCAGAAAGCAGGGGAAATTATTTGTTATACATTTTTACCTGCGGATTTTGTGGAGGATGTTGAAAAAACGTGAATTCGGCATGATTGATTAAATTTATTTGTAAAAGACAAAACCGTGAGCAACCCTTTTTGAAAAAAGTGTTCCTCACACTCCTCCCAAAAACTTTCAATCTAAAGGAATTTGGCTGGCGGCACAATAATGACAGTTATAAATATTATTGCAAGATAATATGTGCCGCCACCCAAATTCCTTGAATTAAAGTTCTTGGGAAGGGGGTTTGGGGGATAACCCTTCTTTTAAGAAGGGTTTCCCCCAAGGTTTTATCCTTTATAAATAAGTTAATTATGCCAAACTTACCTTAACATACAATAATTCACTTGAGAATTACTATATTGCCTATTTTAGCAGAAATTCTTCCCTTGGTTAGTAGTTTGGCTTCGGAAATTTCATCTCCTACTACTTCAAATATAATCTCTCCGATGAATATTTCTTTATTTAGTATTTCCATTGCCTGAGGGTCGGAAATTCTAAGTTCCTTATCCAGAATATATGCTTTAAGGCCGGATTTTATCCCTTGTTGTTTTCCCATATTTACGGTAATATATTCGCCTTTAATACGTATAATTCTGCCTTCCATTTTGGCCAGTTTTATCTCTATCATATCAGCCGTTTTTTCAATTTCCTTTTGACTGACCTCCACTTCTTTGCCCTTTTCTGTGTATGGCATGCTTAGAGACTCGGCCAATAAAACCTGCCCTGTTTGAGGATTAACCGCCTTGATGTCCAATAGAAGTTCTTTTTTTTGTGTATTTATACGGACAAAATCTCCGATAATAACCGCATCCAAATCGGCGCTTTGTTTATCCTTGATTATATTGCTTTGAACTATCTCAAAGCGTCCTCTTTTAAAGAGGACAGTAGCAAGCAGCCTAGGGACAACCTTTTTTAAGTTTCTTACCTTCCTTGTTTGATCTTCAAACAAGTTAATTTCAAGCGTCATATTTAATGAAGAAGGGTGAATCTCTCTTTTTAATAAAGTAGGAATTGGAAATGGAGGATGCGGTATATACCCCCATGATTTGTTAATGTACTTATTAGCCCAATTAAACGGCGCCGGATGGGTATTAAGCTTTATTGCTTTTTTATACTCTTTATAAGCCGCCTGCTTATTATCATCATTTTCCAAGATAATACGGTACCCCAGCCAGGCATAATAATATGAATCAAACTGGCTTTTATTGCTATATTTTAACAGAATCTCATCAGCCTTATCCCACTTCTCTTGTAATGTATAAACTTGAAATAAATAATAATAGGGCTCAATATAGCTCGGTCTTACACTTGCCGACTGTATAAAACATGCCTCAGCTTTTTTATATAAAGCATCCTTCTTTTTATTATAATACTCGGCGCCCAGCAAATATAAGTAGCCATAACTTAAGTAACCATAGCCAAAATTAGGGTCTCTAAACAGCGCTTTATCATATAATTTCAAGGCATTATCAAAATAGGTATCGTAGAAATTTTTTTCCAGATCATCTTTAACAAATTCCATGCGGTATTTTTCCGCCGTCATTACCAATTCATAAGGGTCTTGCTCAAAAGCAACTTCAAAAGTTTTGGGTACAGCCTCTGCGCTTAAAGATGTACAAGGTGTAAATAAAATGTATATAATACAAACGCAAAAAATTTTTCCTACAATTTTTTTGCTAAACCACAGGTAATTTTTCATCGCTTTACCTCTCATTGATTTTGCTAATCAAATCCATAACAACTTGCATTGAGGTACAGAAACTTTTATGTACGCGTTGTACCTATTATCAAGAACCAGTACATCCTTTTGTAAGTCTTTGCGTTTATTTTATCCTAATATGTCATTTTAAAGCGCAGAGTATAATCCTATTTATTTATAAAGCGCTGTCTAGCATCTTTACATGTTTAATTTTTGCACAGATTATTTTACATACAATACCTTTTATATATACTTACAGAGGTTCTTTAAAATATAGTTTGTATTTTACAAACTTTCTATTGGAAGCGTAAAAATACAAATTATATTTTCTTAGATATTGGCTTATTCTATTGTTTTATAAGCCATTTTAACAAACAATTGCAATGTTTTATGAAATATGCGGCCTTAAGCCTTCATTCCTATATTTTTCTTTGATATAAGAAACAGTATGCCTGCTTATATCCAGAATGCTTGTTGTTGTTTTGCTATCTCCTTTATTAATAAGAAGAAGTATTTTAGTTCTTGTTAATGCTCTTGCACTTTTCATACCTTTTCATGGCATAGACCGCAAACATTTACAAGATTATTTAGATGAATTTTGTTATCGCTTTAATCGTTGAAAATGGGAAGGGCGGCTCTTTGAGCGCCTAGTAACAGCTTGTGCCATCGTGCCCAAGAGTTACTTTTTCGCAAGCTAACTAATACCAAGTTGCATTCAAAAACACACGGTAGTCAGGCTCAGGGACGAGCCCGACTACCGTGATAACTGCCAACGCCCTCATGGAGGAATTAACATGCAAACTCCAGCTCAAGAACTTAACAAAAAACTGGCTGACCAAAAAAACCTTACTCAATAGAGCTACATAATCTTTTTGCCAGGATAAAACTGTTTGACATGCTCTTGGTTAATAGATATTTCAAAGGCAGGAATCCAGTTTTTTCAAGAAGATATCGCACCTTTGGTGCAGACTTGTGGTATCAGATTCTAAAAATCTGACACTTGTTAGGCTATAAGAAACGGATTGTTTTCTTTAGCTTTAAAATTGGATTTACTATACTATGAACTTATGGATTCCCGTTTTCGTGGGAATGACAGGAAATAATAATTTTTCTAATTAACCTGAGTTCGACATAAAATTTGTTGATTTTATTAATTTGTAGGGGCTTACGGCTTGTCCTATGGGATTAGACAAGCCGCACCAGCGCGGGAGGGGACAAGCCCCTCCCCTACATTGATTTACATCAATTAGTTGATATGTAATAATATTTTAATATTTCTTATGTCGAACTCACGTTGATATATAACAATATGTTGGTGTACTTATACCGAACTCAGGTTAATTACAACACAGCCTCTATGGTCTGTATTCATCTGAGCCCATATCGTATGCAGATGGATTATTCGGTCTGTAAGTGTCATTATAATCATACGGTCTGGCCTCTTTATCAATATCATGATCCGGCGCTCCGGTACTGGTCGCTCTGTCTATACACGGCGAACAATTGTTGACCGGATCGCTGCATACTATATGATAATCCCCGCTGCCTACAAACAGCGGATCAGAATTAATATTACCAGTACCGGTATACCCGCCTTGAACATCCGAATAGGTCACTGTTGCCGTACCCTCTATTTCAGCAGAGCCGTTATCCGCCGTATCCCCGTACAATATAGAATTCTTAACAGTCAGCGTACCGCTGTTTACCTTAATAGCTCCGCCGCCGCCAAATGCCCAGTTTTCACTAAAGGTACAATTTGTAATATTCAAAGTTGCATCACTAAGGTTAATACCGCCGCCTCTAGGCCAGGCAGAAGTGCTGTATTTAGTCCTATTCCTGCCAAAGGTTGTATTCTCAATAACAGCCGCAACAGAAAATGTTCCGCTCATATAGATACCGCCGCCGCCTCTGGCCGCATTACTGTATAACACAGAATCTTTGAGTACAAAATCACCGCCGTTTAGCTTAATCGCCACGCCGTCAAGACCGCTTATTGAAGCCATATTATTTCTTAAGCTGCAACTGTATATCTTCATATCTGCGCCCGGGTCGCCAAGTATACCGCCGCCGTAACGAGCGTAATTACTGGTAATAATGGTATTAGACATGGTGACCAAAGTATTATCATCCAGATAGAAACCGCCGCCGTCAAACTGAGAGGTATAATTACCGCTGATCCTAGTATTAGTAATCGTAAGTGTTTTACTGTTAGTTAAGTATATACCGCCGCCATTCTGACCGGCTAAGTTATCGGTAAAAATAGAACTGTCAACAGTTACATTACCGCTGGCATAAAGCCCGCCGCCCATACCGCTGGCAGCCGGATCGCCGCTGTTATTCCTAAACAGACAACTGGTAATGGTAGAATCAGTGGCCGTACCCATGAGCCTTAGTCCGCCGCCGTATCTGCTCTTATTACTTAATATGTTGCAATTGGTAAGCGTAACATAACCGCTGGTATCTACAAATATACCGCCGCCGCCATTACTGTAAGTAGTAGTATAATTATCCCTAATTGTACAGTTTTGAATGGTAGGCGATCCATTGCCTATATAAATCCCGCCGCCGACACCGCCGTGGCCATAAGTTCCGCCTTTAACGGTAAATCCGTCTAATATGCTGGTCGAGGTCTCACCAGTCATAAAATGCACCACCGAATCATTAGTATTAGCCTGAATTATGGCATTAGCCGCCCCGTTCATAGACTGTACGGTAATAGCCTTACCCTTAAAGTCGATATTCTCCGTATAAGCGCCATTGGATACGCAAATTGTATCAGTATTACTGGAGGCATCTATTGCGCCTTGTATACTCTGATAATAACCGGAACCCGGATTATTACAATGCGCTTCCGTACATACCGTAAAATTACAACTTACAGCACTTGTTGTACTAAAGCTGTAAATACTCGTATCCACGGTAGTATCACCGCAGTTGGTATTACTGTTGACTTTCCACCAGTAAGTGGTACTGGTTTGCAGGGTATAACCCACGCTGCAATTGGTGTTTACAGTGTCATCACACAATATGGCCGTACCATTAGTCACCGCTGTTTTATTGGAACTGAAAATAGCGTCATATGATGCGGCGCCGCTTGCGGCCACCCATTTTAAGTCAAGCCCCATAACGGATACTCCTGTAGCCCCGCTGGCCGGTTCAAATTTATTACCGCCTACCGCCGAGGCCGGCAGGCCGCAGGTGGTGGTACTGATTTCAGTCGCAGAGGCGGTATTGCCAAAGCTGTCCACCGCCCAGATGTTCATATAATAGGTAGTATTCGGCTGCAAGCCGGCAATAGCGCTGCTTACTGTACTTGCGCCTAAAACCGTCTCTAACCCGCAAGCTGCACAAGGCCGCTGTACCGGACTGGCAGTAGTGTATATAATCTCATATTGTAACCAATTGCCGTCACTGGAAGCCGTCCAGCTAAGATCAATCGTATTGGTAGTCCTTACGGTATCCTGTAATGGAGACGGAGAGCCCGGCGCTTTGGTATCCACCGCAAAAACGCTTTCCGTCCACTGGTTACTCTGATTAAGCGGGTCTTGTACGCGCAGTCTGGCATAAACCGTACTATCCTCAGTATTGGGCAAATCAACTCCCACGCTCCAAACAAAGCTGTAATCCGCCCAACTGGAAGTAAAATTCTGCATACCCATACTGTTTGACATATCAACCCAGGTTGAGCCATTACTAGAGAATTCAGAATCCGTAAGCACATAAGCTACAGAATTTCCGTCCAAATCGCGTCCCTGATGACGTACATCCACCAGCAGACTGCCGTCTGTGCGCTGTGCGGTTTGGTTGACTGCATCATTTTGTAATAACAACCTCGTCTGCGCCCATATCATAGCCCCAATTACTAGGTCTTGTATCCAAATCATAGTCATTGGTAATACCAACATCAGTTCCCGCATCAACACAAGGCGAGCTGCTTAATATATGATAATCATCCGCCGCCGCATTGGAAAAAAGCGGATCATCGCTGATATTACCGGTTCCTATCGCACCGTCTTCCACATCACAATAAGTAACCGCAAACGGCGTCCCGCCGATTGAAGCAGATAAGTCTATACCATTACTCCATACAATATTATTAGTAACAACCGCGGTAGCCGGAGTGCTCGAATCGTAACTGTCTATTCCATAATTGGTATTAAAGGCTACTGTATTATGATATATATATACGCCGGAACTGCCGGTTTGGTTGATCTTAATGCCGTATGGATTGTTCTTATAGACTATATTATTTCTGATAACCGGGGCGTCTCCGGTATCAGTCTGATATAAATTAACTCCCACGCCTTCACCGCCGGGGGAGGCGCCTGTATTATTATAAATCTTATTGCGCTCTAAAATAAACGTTCCGGCGTTTTCCCTAAGCCCAACGCCGCCGGCTCCGCCGCCCGAACCAATATTTGAGTAGATATTATTCTCATAAATAGTAATCGTACCGGGGGTAGCGCCGCTGTTATCACTTATCCCAATACCGCCCACGCCTAATCCGGCGCCCGTATTAAAGCGTACAGTATTATCGTATATATTAAGCGCCGTACCGTAATAATCATCAATTCCAATACCGCCAGGGGCGCCGGTAGTAACAGAAGTAGCCGTATTTGAATGAATAATATTATGAGCTATGGTGAGCGCATCATTAAAGTTTTTAATGCTGATTCCACCCGGTTGGTCAGATGAGTCACTGCCGCCGTTAAAGCGGAAGGTGTTGTTGCTCACCAACAGGGTATTGGTTATGTTTATCCTGCTGCCGTCAATTTTAAGACCGGATTCCGTGTGACTGGCAATAGTATTATTCACAAAGGTAAGATTATTAAAATCATCGTCAGATACAAAAGGCAGTTGCCCGTTTTTACGAAAATCATTATTATCTATCAACAGATCGGTGAATACATTGGTTTGCGTAGATATAGCGCCCTTAGTGCAGTTATTGCTGGTTATAATATTATTAATAAAGTAGAAGCTGGGGATAGTATTATCCTGCATAAGTAGAATACCTTCGGAGGTACCCTGCATACTTGAGATAATATTATTGCTTACAGTAAGCTTTGCTCCGTAATTGTTTCTGTATTTTATCATGCGGCTGGTATTATAGCGCATGATATTAGAGTGAATAAGCACATCCGCTAACGCCGTATTATTATCAGCCGCTATAGCGCCGCTGCTAATATTACTGTTCATGGTGTTATAGCTTATATTAATACTGGTTATCGGATTACTTCTAAACGCCAGAGCGCCTCTGTTGGCGGTTAAGGTATTATTTTGTACCCTCAATGAATTAATAGTATCTACATTATTGGAATCCAGTGCAATACCCCAATCGGTATTATTGGTAATGGTATTAGCGCTTATAATAAGATTATCGGTAATTGCATTATAGCGCATAAGTACGCCGCCATTGGCATTGTTATTAATGCGGTTGGAGTACACCCTCACATAGGTTAATCCGGGGATACTTTCCACCATAAAAGCGCCGTGAACATTGCCGTTGCTGGTAATTACATTATTAGTGCCGCGAATAAAGCTGATGCCATTGCTTTGGGCATTGGGATTGCGGATACCTATGCCGCCTGCCGTATTATCTGACAGGTTATTATTGCTTACGATAACGCCATTGGCGGCGGTGCTGTTTTCAAAACCAATACCCAAATGACCGTTACTGGTAATAACATTACTTAGCGCCGTATAAACGCCGTTAATGTGTATATTTCTCATTCTGATACCGGCTTGATTTGCATTATTATAAATGGTATTGGAGTAGAAAGTAACCTCTTCCAACATAGTAGTCGTTCCGGCATTTTCTATTTGTATACCGGCTTGCGTTGTATTGTTTCTGATTGAATTTCTATTAAAAATCAATTTACCGGCGCCGTCATTATTGCGCATATTAACCCCGCCGTGGGCATTGCTGGCAATGGTATTATCATTAACCGTAAAATCAATACCCACATTATCCTCTGCCGAAATACCGCCGTTTGCACTGGAACCAATATAATTGTTATTTAAAATAAAGAAATTGGTATTAGTGTTATTTTGCAGCCTTATACCGCGGGTGTGATTAAAAATATTGGGATTATTGCGTATGGTTATAGTCCCGCCGTTATTAAACTGCATACCGATTCCAGCTTGGCTGTTACCGGTCAGTGTGTTACTTACGATATTAATATTGGCGTTAGATGTACCCCATACTCCAATACCGCCCCACTCGCTGTTATAGATGTAGTTTTTATCTATAGTAGTCGTACCGGCATACGACATATCATAAATAGTGTAGGCCTCGCCGGTTGACGGATTAGTATCCCAGCTTGGGCTAACCGTGGCCAAATAACTGGTACCAATATAATCCGTAATTAAAACCTCTTTTGGACTGGCAAGAGAGCTCTCGCCCAATACCAGTATCATACCGTTATAGTAGTCGTCATTGTTGTTAGCGCCGCCGTCCAATTTGACTTGCGTTGCGCCTAAACCGGTCTGATCTCCCAAATTATTGCTGCGCTCAGCGCTGCCCGTGCCAAAACCGATTCCGGTCTCATTATTGTAAAGAGTATTGGAATAAATATAAGGCGAGGCTGTATCTATAACACCGATTCCCGAATGCCTGTACGCAGTATGAGAGTATACAGTATTAAACTGAACCGTAGGCGCGGCGGACTCTTGTATACCAACGCCCTGATCCGTATTATTGTAGATATTGTTATACGCCAGCGTGGCCGTAGTGTTGCTGGCCATACCCACTCCGTGGCGTCCGTTGTTGTAGATATTATTGGGCGCGCCGGATACGCCGATAGTACCTTGACCGCCCTTTACATCTATACCGTCGCCTTTGTTATTGAAAATATCATTATTACTTACTATCACGTTTGAATCGACACAGCGCATAACGATTCCGGCGCTGCCGCCATTACCATAGGCCGGTTTTTCACAGCCATTATAGCGTATGGTATTACTGTATATTTGCGCCTCGCCCCCGGGGCCTACAAATATACCGCCGCCCATATTAGCGGAACCAAGGCCATAAGTATTGCAGCTGGTATTATTATAATTAATATCGCAGTTTCTGATAGCAGCGCCGGATACGCCGGCGGCTACAGATACACCCCAAGCGGCGGCTCCGCTGGAGATACCGCTGTTTAAATCGGAAAACAGCATATCAGAGCAATCCAAAATAAGACTTGCCGTACGGAATACGCCGTTTACGTAAATTCCGTCATCATCAATAAATACAACGGCATCGCTCTTATCCCAACTGCCTTGTCCGCAATCCGACCAAAGCGCGCCATCCAAGCGTACAGTACCATTGCAATCCCTTCTGGCAATAGTATTTAGAATATTATTTTCAATAACATTACCGGATACAATTAAGGTATCGGCAACATCCAAATTGCGCACGCTTACCGCGCCATTACCGCTGCCGGCGCCGCCCTTTAGGTCATTACAGATAAATCCCAGTACATTATCGCCATTATATGTTATTTCATTATTAGGCCCTATATAACCGGCGCTGCCGTAGGACGCAAATCCTGAGAATGTATTGTACCTGATAATATTGCTGGTTATTTGATTCTGTACATAGACAGCATTTTTAGCCCGTATACCGGAGGCGTCGGGATAACCTTGTGAGTCTTCATATCCGGCTGTACCATTGCTTACAATAAAGTTGTTTTGTATAGTTACATTAGTAGCGTCGGCAAATGATATACCTGATCTGCCGTTATCGCGTATAATATTTGTAGATACGCTGTTGTCTATAACTATTGCGCCTTCATTGGGCGGCAGACTGCATACAACACCGTCAGACGGACTTTCCCATGTTATACCGGTGCCAATAGGCGATTCAATATATTCAATCTCAAAAAAATCGCCGTTTATTCTATTATCAGCCCCGCCGTTGCTTTGTAATTTAAGATAACGCCCGGAATTCCCTAATTTATTCGTAGAATAATACCAGCCGGAACCGCCGCCGGCGCTGAAGGTATCTACTTTAGCGCCCCAGTTTTGCGTATCATCAGATATATACACATCCCAACTCAGAACCTCAGCTCCGGCATATATTTTAACCTGACTTACCGTAGTAGTATCGTCTAGGTCAAAGTATACCCAATGGGGTAAGGTTACATCAGCGCTATTGGTCACCCATTGTGTAGTAGTAACATTTCCGTCTATAAGAGCGGAGGCGCCATTATATACCCCAATACCAATACCGCCTAAATAGTTATCAGTAATGCTGTTGCTGCTTATGGTTACTGTTTGAAGCGAATTCTGATCGGCAAAACCTATAGCTATCGCATTATTATCTAAGAAAGTATTATTGGTTACCGTAGCATCACAGGCCAAAGCGCGCACTCCTGCATCGGGCCGGTCGCCCGGAGCCGTAATGGCATTACCCGAGCCGTTTGAGTATAAAAGGTTGCCGGTAAAGGTCAGCGTACCGCCTAACTTCTGTGCGCCGGATGTAGTGTTGTTGTAGAAGGTATTATCGTATACATTGGCGCTAGAGCCCTTGCTGGCATAGCCTATACTATTATAGCGGAAAGTATTATTATAAACACTGGCATTGCCCTGTGACTTAAAGCCATTAGTATTGTTGTAGAACACATTATCGTGTACATTCATAGTGTTCCATTTAGCCCGTCCACCTATACCGCAGCCCTCAAATACATTATCGTAGGTATTGCCGCTGCCTGCCGTCTGGAAACCTGTGGTCATATCATAGAAGGTATTGCGGGCTACGGTAGTAGGACAGCCGCTCTCGCAGACCTTAAATCCCAAATCAAACCCCGTAAGCACATTATCAGTGGCAGTAAAGCTACCTTGAGCATCATACCAGCTAAAATTAAACGCGGCATTGGTAAGGTTATTACTGAGTAACTGCGCTACACCGCGATCCACCGTCACCGAGCCCAGGCTACCCGAATTACCGGCAAAATACACCCAAGTATAATCAGCGCCCAGGATACGTCCGCTAAATGTATTGGTCGCCTGCGCCCCATCGGTATAGGTATTCCATTTGTCGGCCGGGTCAAAACCGGTATACCCCACCCACCATATCTGCGAGGAGTCCCGCTTTTTCATGTTCTTCATCTTATTACCCCACCACAGGTATACTTGGGCTAAGCCTGATACTACAAAGCCGGGGGTCATTTCATTATTCTGTCTGGCCTTAAAAGTATGGCTGTACATGGAAATGGTGGTGCCGGCCCAATTGCTGTCGATCATGTTAAATTCAGCGCTATTACCGGCATAGCTTGGATTATTGGAATCGCAATGATTAAGACACGACAGTCTATTACCATATAAGATATTTATGGTGGTACCGGGATCGGTAGCGCGCACTATTTGGTTAATAAAGTTTTTATTTATAATATTTATGGTAGCCTGAGTTTTGGCCTGCAAGGCGTTATTGCCCTGAGAAGCGCTGTTTTCCACCGTAACCGTAGCATAATCCTGCGCCGATACGGTCTCCACGCCGCCGCCGACATACATACCATAGACGAACACATCATTATATGAACCCAATACTCCCATCTGCGTGGAAGCATTACCCCTTAACTGACCGCCGCGGAATATGGGTTTATACTTATAACTCAGATCATAGCTGCAGGCCGCAATACCGGAAGACGGCGGGGTTATCCAACTAGCTATCCCTGATTGCTGATACTGGAATTCATATAAATGATCAGTAATATCGCCGCCGACAGCCTCTAATCTAATATGACGGGTAGTCATAGCCTGCTCAAAACGCTGTGCAATCTCTGAAGCAGGTAAGGCGCGTTTGTAAATAACCACCTAGTCAACCTGCCCGTCAAAATAATTCTCATAAGATGCAGAGCCGTCAGCTTCACCTGCGCCTATAATCAAACGATTGCCATTACTTATATCGCCTGATTCGGTCAGGCTGCGGCTTACCATGTGAACGCCGTTTACGTACATTTTTAACTGAGAATTAGCAATATCCCTTACAACCACAATATGATGCCAGCGTCCCGGTTTTATAGAATTAATCGAAGTAAGGGTCTGATATTTATAATTGGTATTATCGCGAATATCAAATACCACCGTTTTGTTAGTAGTAGTGTACAGGGAATAATATGCTTTTTCTTCCCCGCCCGGATCAGGACTCCAGCCTGCCCCGTTTTTCTTAAGGATAATACCGGAGCCGCCGGAATTAACCTTAATCCAAGCCTCAATTGTAAAATTAACCGACGGACCAAAATCAACATCAGTAGAATCAGCTACTTCTACCAATTGAGTAGCGCCGTTTAAAGCAAGCGAATACTGACCCGGTTTCCAGAAGGCAGAAGAGCTGGTCCATACCGGAGTATTTACTAATGTACCGGTATTTGCGCCGATACTATCTGCCGCGCTGCTACCTGCTCCATCATCAAATTTCCAGTAGGCTGCGCCGTTAGTCGGAGTAATATTTTGATAACTAAATACAATTGAAGTCTCATAAGCGCCGCTGCCGCCTACCACCCAGCCGGAATAAAGCAAGTCATCCGCCGGCGGGCTTCTTAAGGTTTCATATTTGCGATCAGATAAATACACCTTCCAAGTGCGGGTATCGCTCGTACCGGTAAATATACGCAGTTTGCTTACCGGATTATCATAATCGCCAAGATCATAATTAATCCAATGAGGCTCTGTAATATCGCCCGGATGAGTGCGCCATTGAGTAGACGTATTCCCGTCTCTGGTACTTGCCGCTATACCGTCATTATCATCGCTTAACTTACTACACGTAGCGCCGCCTATCGGATCAGCCCAGCCTGAACCTGCATCATATTCAAATTCAAATATATCAGCCTTTATTTTACCGTCAATACCGCCTGTAGACTCCAGCTTAATATACTGACCCGTACCGGATGCGTTGGTCTCATCCCAACCCGGGATAAGCTCGCCGCCTGTAGTAAAGGTGGTTACTTTAGCGCCCCAAGCGCTGGTACTGTTAGATATATACACATCCCAGGTGGTTTCATTGTATCTGGCATATACGCGTACTTTGGTTATCGCCTTAGAGCTGCCCAAATCAAAATAAATCCAATGCGAGCCAACATGTGAATCATTCAGCGTGGAGGTACTCCAATCGGTTGAGGTATCATTATCATAGACTTGAGCCGCCCTGCCGTTTTGCTCGCCGCGGGTCTGTACCCCCCAGGAGCTATTCTGGCGAATAACATTACCGCCTTTAGCTACAGATTCGGTTTCCATCTTATCCCGCAGCCAGTATCTGCCGGAACACGGCGTCCAGTCGTAGGGCTGGCTGTGGTTATATATATCCACCATATAGTTTTTGGTCTGCCCGCTCCAGCAAGCCGGATCGCTTATAGTGAAAACATAATCAGCAGCGCCTATTACAGGCGAACAATCTTGTATTCTAAGCCCTATACCGGAATTACTTACAATATAATTTTTCTCTAAGCGCACATTATCGGAATGATGCAGCCATACCCCGCCCCAATTATCCACCGGCGAATTGCTGAATATATAATTTGAATACAGCAGAATGTCGTCTAGGTCATAATTATCCTTAAACTGTATGCCGGTATAATCATTACGCTCAATATAATTATTGCGAACCGCCACCGTAGCCGTAGCCCCTGCCGTAGTGCTCAGGTAATTATCCCCGAACTCCAGTCCCTGATAGGTATTGTTTCTGATGGTATTGGAGGCAATCACCACATCAATGCCCGCGTTGTCATGAAAACGTATACCGCGTTTTACATTACTGGAAACATTATTATTGGTTACATTTATATCTGAATTGATATTATAGCGGAAATGGATGCCGTCGCGGGTATTGTCATTAGGCGCTCCGCCGCCGTTGCCGGTAATGTTGTTTTTACTTATCGTAATGGTGGTGTTGACATTATCCTGGGTTCTGATTCCCGTTCTTTTGAAATTTAAGATTGTATTGGAATAAATGGTTATATCGGTATGCTCACTAGTGCTGTACCAACCATTATCCTGAAACATAATACCGAATCTCGAAGAAGACGCGCCGCCGGTTAACACATTATTTCTAACGGATATACTGGCGCCCTTTAACTGCCTGAAACGTACACCATTCCAGCCGGCGCCGTTTGGCTCCACATCGGCTGTATTGGAGTAAATCTGTATATCTAAAGGATAAGCGCCTTCGCTTTTTTGTGCTTCAAAACTCTGTTTATGTCCTTCAACCGTATTATTCCTAGCAATAAAGACAGCAGTACCGTCATTATTGGACATACCTATACCTGGAAAGATATTATTGCCGCCGTCGTGCACATAATTTTTGTCGATTATAACCGTACCTATTATGGAATTGACGCCGATTCCGCCATAATTGTTATTGTAAACCTCATTGGAATATATAGTAGCGTTTATATAGTTCCTAAAGCCTATCACTCTGTTGGCTTTCGTGTGATCGTGCACTAAATTATTAGGTCCGATTGTACCTATGACATTACGTCCTTCAATACCCTGATTCCAGTTGCTGTAAATGTTGTTATCATGAATATTTACATTTCCTACACAACGCAGCGTCACTCCAGAATTACCGCCCAATAATGAAGCGCATACCTGATGAAAATCCGGCGTAACATAACTTGCGCCATTATAATACTGAAATTCCGCAAAATCACCGTCACTAACCGAGCCGCCGGAAGATTTTAAGGTAATATAACGTCCCGAGCCGCTAAAGGTAGCCGATTCATACCAGCCGGCGCCGGAACCGCCTGCCGTAAAGGTATCCAATACATTACCTATATTATTCCAATTGGTGCTGTTATGTACATATACATCCCAACTGCGGGCTACGCTGCCGGCTGCCGCATATATCTGCACTTTGGTTATTGTCTGGCTGGAAGTACCTGTATCAAACTTAATCCAATGCGGCTCTACCGTATCATCAGTCGGTGTCATCCATTCGGTTGTATAGCTGCCATCCACTGCAAGAGCGCCGGAACCCTGCGCTATTTCAAAACCATTATTATAGATTGTATTATTATATACCTCAGCTTCAACCCCAGGGCCTACTAAAACGCCGCCGCCCACAGAGATTCCCTGATCGCCTAGGTTATTATCGGTAGTCATATTATTGTTTACCGTACAATTCCTGAAGATTACATTCTTGATCCCGCCGACTATAGCAACGCCCCAAACCTTGCCGCCGGTAATACCGCCAGCCAGATCATTATAGAGGGGATCAGTACAATCCACCGTAAAACTACTGCTGCGGAAGCTATTGTTTACATACACTCCATCAGGCCCCACGTAAACCTTAGCGTCAGCCCTATCCCAATAAGGGGCGCAGTCTACGCCTTGACCGTCTAATCTCACCGTACCCTTGCAGTCCTTGCGGCTCACCGAACCCAGATAATTGCTTTCCACAGTGTTACCGGATACGATCAGGGTATCGTATGTACCCAAGTTCCGTACGGCCACCCCTCCGTCGCCGCTGCCGGGACCCTGTAAACCACCGCAGTCGCCGCCGCCTTTAGCGGTATCTCCATTATACCGGATTTCATTGTTTGGACCGATGTAACCGTCGGTATTATAAGAGGCAATACCGGAAAACTTGTTGTTTCTGAAAATATTATCGGTTATATTTGCAAAGGTGCTGTCCTTGGCACGCAGACCTGAAGCATCCCTCAAGCCGGAATTATCTATGTAATCATCCTGACCATTACTTACAATCGTATTGTTCCGAATAGTCAAGGTAGAGTTAGAGCGCAAGAATTTAATCCCCGTTTTCCGATTGTCATAAATCTGATTGCTAACAATGGTTCCGTTAACCACGTCCCGCAGCGCAATGCCGGCTCCGTAATTTCCATATACAAAGCTGTCCCTTACCGTAACAGTAGCGTCATCAAAACCAACCCCGCACCAATCGTCTTCGCTGCCGGCCAGCTTGCCATTACTATATATCCATGCGCCGCCCTCAACAGTAAAATTGCTAAAATTTCTGCTGCCAATGCCGCGAATGCCGTTACTATAAAATTTACCGCCGGAAACAGTCACCCCGTCGCAGTCCCTGAGACTCAGACCGTTAACCTTGTTGCTGTGAATAATGTTATTGGTAAACTTGGCGCCCACCGAAGCAGACAAACACCTCATCACCACTCCGTCTGAATCATAACCGGGGCTGTTGCCGCCTATCAAACCGTTGTCGTATATCGTGTTGCCGCTGAAAATGAACGAATCAAGGCAGGCGGAAGAGCCGCTGGGGCTGAAAAAGCCCGCCCAGCCATTATGCTCGAAGGTATTACCCTCCACATTCAGAGCTACTGTTCCGACATCATTCTTTATAGGCAGAAAAACACCCAGTTTGCCGTTGTTGCGGATGCCGTTGTTGTTAATCTCAATGGGTATCACTCCGCCGCTGCCGTAAGCATAGGTGTTCACCTTGCCCTGTATGCCGTTATTGTCCCAATCCGGCATACCCATACCGCACTCGCACACTCCCATCATACCGCCCATACCGCCGGGAGTATGTCCATCATAAATATTGGCGTTACCCTTAATATACAAGCCTGTCAGCTTGGTGTCCCGAAATACGATTCCACCCTCAACATTGTTGTTATTCAGGATATTCATCTGCACCCCGTCGCCATAAGTGCAGTCTTCAAAGCGGATACCGTTATGCGAGGCCGGAATGTTCAGGATATCATTGCTGGCGCCCGGGGCCTCAGCGTCGGTGCCAATATACACATGGGCTACATGACCGGTCACTCCGCCCACATAACGGAATTCTATGCCGTTATTACCTGTATTGTTGATCCGGTTGCCCCGTACTTTTATATAATCGCTGCTGTATAATTTACAATATTTAAAGGTTACCGAAGCCTTATCATAAGCGGTATACGTAAACCTATTGTTTGACATTATGTTATTATTTATATCCACTTTAACGCCCGTCATCGGAGAGCCGCTGCTATACCCCCTGAATCCCACTGCCGAAGCGCCCTCTCCTGAAGGATTGATATTGCTCTGGATGAGATTATCGTTGATAGTTACATTGGCATTGGTTAACTCCTTGAACCTTACCCCCGTAGCATTGTCGTAAAGCCCCATACCATCCTTTTTGTTGTTGCGGATGGTGATGTTGCCGGAAGACAAATCAAGCCATTTAAAGGATACAGCCGCCTGATTGCCCGTGCCGTACTTGTGATGACTAATACGGTTGCTGGTAATATAGACATTGCTTAAAGTCCCCTTACTAGCAGAGGAAAGCCCCTTTAAGCCAATTCCGCCGGCATCCGAATAACTGTGCGCTTGATTAGATGTGATCGTATTACCCTCAATGGTCAAAGAACCGCCAGTAGGCCGATACACACCAATCCCCGCCGGATAATCATAACTGTTTGTATATACATTGTGCCTGATAATGTTGTTACGAATATTGACCGTACCGGAAAGGTACTTCATCCCGATTCCGCCCACCTCGGATAAGGAACTGCCGGTATTACTGTAAATGGAATTGCTGTAAATATTGGCCGTACCGGTCAACTGATAAAAACCTATACCGCCGCTTTGGTTTTCATATAATTCATTATAACCCGCCTCCAGACTGCTGGCGTCAGTAGCGCCAATTCCGAAGCGGGCATTGTTGCGTATTTTATTGGCAGTCTGCCCGGCTACGCCGATTTGAGGCGGACCTACTCCGACATATTTTGGATCAGTGGTGACAATAGGCGTATCCCGCAAATCTATGCCGTCATTAGCATTACCGTATATTTCATTACTGTAAATCTGAGTATCGCCGGCCTGCCACATGTTAATCCCGGAATGACTGCCTTTGCCCTCGGAACGCAAATCTGCTCCGTTATTTCTTATAATATTATCTCTGATAACCGGACGCGCACCGCAAGTTAAGGCTATACCGCCGCCGACATGATCTTCATTAGCCGTGCCGGCGCAAATAATATTGTTACTGTTCGAGACAGTCATATTGCTTTGAATAATGTTATTTTCAATAATCAGATTCTGCGAATACGGGCCGCGAACAAGTATTCCATAGCGATCATTACCGGAAAAGGTCATGCCGGTTACAGTAGTATTACACTCTCCGCCGGGGCTTGCATCAGCCGAATCAAAGCAGTCATACACCACCCCGTAACCATTAAGTTGACCGCCGCTGGAACCTCCGGGTACCTGCGAATCATTCAAGTAAACAGTACCGAGAGTTCCCGGTTTGATCCTAATATCGCCTACATTGTTGTTGTATATTTCATTGCCGTTTTCATAAATACGAAGCTCTTCACCGCCGGGCAACGCCGTTACTGTCACTCCGCCATCTCCGCTTGAAGCGCCGGCGCCCAGAGGATCGCAGCGAGGACAGATATCTCCTCCGCCCGTACCGGGCACTGTATACAGATTACCGTTTTCATAAACCTGATTGCTGGCATTAATAAAACCATCCGTATTGCGCATACCAATACCTGAATAAGTATTGTAGGCTATGGTATTGCCAGTTACGCTGGAAGTTGACAGATGAGAGTCGGTCAGTTGTACGCCCATGGCGGCGGGACAGCCGTCTGTATCTGGACAGGAGTAAATCACGCTGTTAGTCCATGTCATATTAGCATTGTAGGCATAAACATAATCCTTGGCGCCGCAACTGGTAATATTATTATTCTGTACGGTTACTGCGCTGGCCGTACTTAAATTCATAAGCCGCATACCCGAGCGTCCGAAGTTTCTTATTGTATTGCCGGTAATACTCACCGTATAGCCGTAACCGCCGTATACTTCTATGCCAAAATCGCCGTTACTGGTTACAGTAGAATTATCTATTATATTATTCTGAATGGTAATATTCGCCTGATCATTACCCGACGGATTGAGGTTTAAAAATCCTATGGCATTTTGATAATATTGTGAATAAATCCTGTTGTTTTTAATAGTTATACTGGCATTTCCGGTAAGACCTTGCGCTCCTATCCCGCCGGAATCATTAGGGCTATCGCCGTTGGCAAAAATCTGATTTCCGTATACAGTGGCCGTACCGGTAAAAGCCGGAGAACCATCGCCAAAGCCAATACCGATTCCCTTATTATTATAGACTATATTATTATTTATGGTTACGACAGCCTGTTCCAGTGTGGCAATACCAATACGATCCAGGTTGCTGTATACCGTATTATACGAAATAACCGCCTGTACATCATCGTGAGAGCCTATACCTATACGACTGTTATTATATACGCGGTTGCTTATTATAGTGGGCGTACTGTTTTTGTAGCTGCCTATTCCATGAACGGAATTATCATTTACAATATTTCGCTCTATAGTAGGCGCTGAGTCAGCGCGGGAACCTATGCCTAAACCATAATTCTGCTTAATGCGGTTACGCACCACTTTAGCAAATGAGCTGCCGCGGTTGCCTATACCCACATAACCATTACCCTGCTGCCACGGCTGAGATGCCGCGCCGGCTGAGCCGATTAGATTATCCTCTATCCGCGGATGTGCATTATCGCGGGAACCGATGCCCAGCAGGGCGTTGCCCCAAATTTTATTATCAAAAATCCAAGCGGCGGAAAATACATTATTACCAATCCCCATGCGCCCGTTACCATAAATCGCACAGCCGGTAATAGTAGGCTGCGTACCGTCAACTCCACCGATTCGGATACCATCGTGACAACTAACTATTTCATTATCAATCAGCATAGGAGATGTATTACCGCAATATATCCCAACGGGTTTTTTGTTTGTACCGCTTATTCTTATACCCTCAATAGTGCTTTCATTTGACGCCGTAATAACCGCAAGGCCGCTGCCGCGAATCATCGTACAACTAGGACCGTCGCCCAGCAAACTCACCCCGCGTTTTAACTGAATAATATTATCTCCGATATCATAAATAACCTGAGACGGGTTACAACCGGCAAAATATAGATAATCACCATATGAAGCATTGTTTATCTTGCTCTGAATAGTATTATACTGCTGAGTGGGATTACCAGCATAATAAGTTACTATATACTGATTGCCTAAAGATGAATCTGGTATTCTAAAAGCAGACGTCTCGCCAAAGGTTAAATTGTCATAGGTTACATCGGCGCCTTTACCGGTCTGCTGCCAGAAACCCGCCGCTCCGTTACTATAAGTAGAATCAGAGGCTACCGCCCAGCGGTCATAATCATACGGCTTTACCGCGGTAGATGATCCGTATAAGGCTATAGTAGAGCCGGATACCATTAATTTTAAATGATAAGTAGTTCCGGTATCAATCGTTTGCGAAGTGGTAGTAGCTATCGGGGTGGCAAGATTACCGTCTTTGCGGTATATTCTTACATAATCTGAGGTAACTGTAGTCTCAATACAGGCCATATAACCGCTGGTTACAACCGAACCCTCATTTTCTTTATTAAACATCAGGCAGCCTTCAGAGCCTTCCGCCCCTATAGTTACATCGGCTTGCAAAATAAAGCTGTCCGGCAGCGCCAAATCAGTTACCTGTATATCCTGATTATCAGATAATGGCTGCATGCTGTAACTTCCGCCGACTGTACCCGTAGTATTCCATGAACCGGTAGAACTCCAACGGTCGGTATAGTCTTTAATTACTATATCGTCAAATTCCACCACAGAAACCGTCAAACCGCTTCCCGTATCCGGCTGCCATATACCAACCTGCCCAAAACTGTAAGTCGTAGCAGTATTATAGCTGGTACTGCCGCTGGCGGCGCCTGTTACGGTAAGGCTTATCTGGTTACCGACAGCAGTTACTTTCATATTATAGGTACCCGTATTGGGCGTAATCGCCGTTTGGGCTACCACCGCAGCATCGCCTAAATGATAAATACCGATACGGCTGTTTGCCAAATCCACAAACGCCGCATAACCGGTGGAACCCACCTCGCTGTCTTCAAGCTTACGCATAAGCAGATAACCGGCCTCGCCGGCGCCCAATGTTAAATCTGCCGTATATTCAAAATTACCGGCGCTAAAATCATGAGCCAATAGCTCCGCATCACTGCTTGAGACCGCCAGCTTAGAAGCGCTTATATTGAAAGCTCCGTCGCCTAGATGCAGCCAGTTACTTAAATACATCCCGGAAAAATCATCGCTCATACCATCATAATTATCATCAAAATAGCCCGTATAAAGGGTAACCGGCTCGCCATACGGATAAAATACATTTTTATTGCTTAAGGCGCCAATACTCTTATTGCCCGCATTATCCACGCCCCGCAGCCTGAACTTATATTTACCCTCAGGCAGATCGTATAAATCAAGGCTGACAGCAACATTGCTGATACCGGTTCTCCACAACTGCCAGTCGCCGAAAGTGCATATCAGGCTGTCTGTAATATCAGCGCCGCATACCCAAAGCTCATAGTGGCTCAAATCGCCGGTATCGCATGGATCAGGGCGCGAACCGTCATATAACGGGCTGTCCACGCTGGCATCCCAAGTTAAGGAAACCACCGCTTGGGCAACTACCTTTGCCTTAAAATAAGCGACATCTTCCGGCGGCGTAGTATCTGCCGCTATACAAAATTTACGGCGCGTAGAAAGTATGTTGTTTTCCTGATCATAAGCCGCTACAGTTGCGCTTACCACTACACTGTTATCATAATCGCAGTCCGGGCGGTAAAAAACCGTATAACTGGAATATAGCGGAGTATTTTTGGTTACAGTATAAGAATAAATAGACCCATTATATAGGCTCTGGGGCAAGGCGCCGCCGGCAGTCCAAGTCTGTACTGTAAGAGAGCCGCTTTCTATATCAACCCCGGATGCAGTATCTACTAGGTCAAATTGAATCGGTATATCAGCCGGCTGTAAGTGTGAAGTAATACAACTGTTTTCAGCTTTTGGAAAGAAATCTACAATTTGCGGAGCAGCCGCATCGCCGCTTACCGTAGTAAAACTATACGGCGTGCCTGTGCTGTAAATATTCCCCTGTACGTCAGCAACAGAAATCCCCACATTAACCGTACCGATTCCCAGTGAGCCAGACGGAGTAAATAATACGTTATATTGCGAGGCATTGTTATAATCCGGCAGTATGCTTAACTCAGGATCTCCATAGGTATATACAGCGCTGTAGGTTGGACTGTTTATTTGTACCTGTAGACTGCTGCGGGTAATCCCGCCTGCTGAGAACCCGCTGTTAGCCGTCCCAGTACCCTGATCCTGTAGGTATATGGTAATTCTGGTGTTAGCTGAGGCTGTAGCGTATCCGTCCGCTGGATTTATAGAAATAAGCTGCGGCGCGGCGCTATCTGCGGCGGGCGCTGCCGGAAAGGGGGTATCCGTCGGCCAATAATAAGGATAATCAACCGGCGGATAGGTGAAATTACAATCAGGTCCCAAATGCGTGCCATTGCAATCATAAGCGCCGTTTCTATACGTATAACTGTATATCGGCGCATCCTCTTGTACATGATAATCCTGCACCAATGCGTTTTCGTGATTGGAATCCTTAAAAAATGCGGCAACTGGACTACCGTAATACTCGCCGTAATAATAGGTATTCTCGCCCGGCAACAGACCGTTTAGCATATAACCGTCTGATACACCGTCCGTATCAGCGCCCGCGGCCCAGGCATATACCAAGTTATAATCTATACTCCCCGGATCAGGCCGTCCTCTACGACTATATAGTGTGTAGGTCTCACCGGCAGCCGGCGCAGTAACCCATACAGGATATTCAATCGCAGCAACTTGCGTTGTGCCGTTATAGGCGGTTACAACCGCCTCTTTGGGGATAGCGGAACTTGAGGCATCAATTACCAAAACCATGCCAACATAAGCATCATCCACGCTGGAGGCGCCTGCTGCCAGCTTTATCTCATTAGCCGCCAGAGCGCCTTGTACCGGCAGAGAGCCTGTATGCTCAGATTGTCCCGGTTCAACCAACACGCCCAATCGGCAGCGACCCAGTATATTATGCTTTAATTCCCGTACATTGGTATTACCTTCAATATAGACCAAATTGGTATCATACCGCCCGAAATACCAAGCGTCGCCTACCATCAGGTTATGATTAAACTTTTTAACTAAGCTGCCGGGTTTAGTCTTTATAAGCTCAAAATCATCAGCCACGCCCTTGGTTCCGGCGCCTGTTGCATAAATTTTTACGTATAGATCATCAGATACAGCCTGAAATGTATGCGAAATTTGAGTCCAGCCGGCGCCGGATACGCTAAGCGTAGTATATACGCTGTTATATGCAGGTTCCGATAATTGTACATAAAGCGTACCCGTACCCGCTGTTTTATATAAAAAACCGCTGAAATGATACTGATAGCCGGCGGCAACCATTGCAGGATAGTATAAATAACTGCTGTTTGCGCCGCCTACGCCGAATTCCTGAGAAGAACTGCCTACCAGCGTATCAGCAGTATTTTCAGTCGCCCAGATGCTGCCGGCCATTTTCCATTCCGGCGCTACGCTGTAGCAGCAGGTCTCAGAACCTAATTGCTCGTCTTCAAACCCGCCGTTAAATAAATAACCAATATAATCATCGCCGTCTACGCCGCCCAACATTACCCCGTAGCCGTAAGTACCGCTAAAATTATCGGCAATCAGGTTGTTTTCAATCTCCACTACCGAATCCTGAGCGGATATTCCCACGCCTAAGTTATTTAATATGCGGTTATAGGTAATTTTAGCGTCTGAACTATTGAATAAGGCAATAGCCGATTTTCTGCCCGAAGGCAGATCGGCATAAGCATTGGATGAGATCGTATTATCGGTTATATTGACATATGAATTATTAACGGCAATACCAACTCCGCGGCCGGTATCCACATTTTCATAAATCTGGTTGCCTTCAATCAGTACGCGGTTTACTCGGTTACCGCTGTTTCTTATGGCAATACCGATTTCATTATAGTACATTTCATTGCCTTCGCCTGCGGCAGAGCCGCCAATGCGCGCCGCGACAGTGGATGAGTCGCGTACCGACATAAACGACATGCCCAGTACATTGCCCTCAAGCCAATTGCTGCGCACATCAGGCGCCGCCCAGTCACGCGAGCCCACTCCGGCAAAATAATTGTAGTTTATATAATTGTTGTATACATCAGCCTGCGCTCCGTCCATGGAACCGACGGCCGCACAATCTATATTATCAAAGGCTCCGTGCGTACAGGCGATATAATCCGGATCGGATACGTCTAATACGCTGTAGTAATTATTGCCATATATATTATTGACTCTAACATCGGTGGGATCGGTAAGCCAGCTTGCAGCATAGCCCACCTGCGGCGTTGCATTGTCACGGACAGCAACACCCGCCTTATTATGGTCGAATATCCAGTTGCCGACGATTATAGCCGCCGAATTCTCTCTGCCGATTATCCCGCGTCCGCTGGGATTGCGCTCTCCGGCATAATACAGGTCATATAAATAATCGAAATTACCCTGAATAAAATTATAATAAATCCGCGGAGCCGAATCATCCTGCATGGCGATATTGGCGAAGCCGTTAGCGGATATATCATTTGCATAATCAAGCGGCCAAGCGCCGCCGCCGTCGCGCATACCAATATACGGTGTTGCGCCGTTTCGCACGGCAACGCCAAAGCGGGCATTATAGCGGATGCGCTGCCCCATCTGCCAGTAGGTATAATCGGCATAATCGGTACTCCACAAGCGCGGGTTATCGCCTTGTACTCCGCTTGAGCCTAAGGTATTATCGGCAATGCTTACGCCATCGTAATTATAGCGGATATCATTATCTGTAATAAGCGGAGTGGAGCCGGAAAAGGCTACAATAGCGTTACCGTGTACATCATCGCCATAGCCTATCATGGGGTCATCCAAATCCGCCCAGCTGGCCGGCTGGTAAGCATTGCCTGCTTTTTTGGATATATGGCCGATATTGCGCACCACACAGTCTGATACGCCTTGTAAGCTATTGGCTGCGGCCGGTCCTTTAAAAAATACGCCGGCTGTAAGCGGCGAGGCTATTGCCGCACCGTCAGCCACCGCAGAGGTTGCGGTATCAGAACAGTAAAGTTTGATAGTTAAGTCGGCAGCTATGGCCGGGGTGGTAAATGTATAGGTTAACTGATTATACATATCCGGGTAATTTACTATTGATGTGGATAGGCTGGCCGTGGCTGCGCCGATTAATTGGGCGATAACATTACCGGCGCCGCCGGTGCGCCTGAACCATATACTGAAGGTATAGGTACGCTCTGTGCCTAAACTGGCGCCGGGGATTACTGTATAGATATAGTTATTGATATCGGAATTGGTAAAGGCTTGGGCCTGGTCGCCGTCTAAGACTTCAAGTGCGGCCATGGTATCATAGGTTACTTCAGAAACAGATATGGCGCCGCTTTTAGCCCAGTCGGGGGCAAGTCCTGCGCTATATGTTCCTTCCATGCCGCCGTTTTGTAATATTTCCGATGCGGTAATGGTTAAATGGCTTAATTTCATGGGCATACCAGTAACCTGCATGGTGCCTATAACGTCGAATTCAGCAGCTATTACGGCGGGTATGGGAATACCGCGGGCAATACCTGCGGTAGGATTATCTAAGATAATCTGATCGCGGCTAAGTGATGAGGTACCGATTATGTTTAACTCGTATGAACGCTCGGATGCGGTATACGGCACCACAAAGGGGCCGTTATACACTCCTGCCGCCGTAATAGTTATGTTACTGTTGGCGCCGTCGGCCGCCGCACTGTATATAGCGCTCTGTAAATCCGCATGAGTACCGGGTACTGTATAATCCACCGCATACGCAGGGGTATTTATAAAAAAACCTGCCAAGCCGAATAAGACAGCCCAACAGGTAAACCTATACCCAATATTCTTAACAACAGACCTATACATAGATCACTACCTCATTTAAATAAAAAGATGCACCTTTTACATAAACCCGAAAAATTTATTTATGTTTCGCTATGTTCCATGCTTAAAAACATCAGTTTTTTCACTATCATTCTAAAGCCATCATAGCTACAACATAAGCTACCCCCCCCCAAAAAAAAACTGACGCAGCGCCGTACTCGTAGGCGTTCTAAATCCATACCCAAGGCGACAATCAATCAGACAAAACAACACGAACGCCAATAGTCGAATATATTATCGCTTGCACAAGAAATTAAGTTTTATTATGGTTTTTTTGAGCGGGAAGGATACATCATATCAAGCGCCTCATAAAAATAATACAACAAAACCACCTATATTTTATAGTATAACAAGAAAACAGGTAAAAGACAAGTTATTCATGATAATTTTCAACTAGTTATACCATTTTTCACAATCAACCATATCAGTCATGTACAAACGAGCCACAGTGAGATTAACCACACCTTCACCCAAAAGACATTAATCAGCAACCGTGCCTTTTGTAATAATGATACTCTCAATAGGTGGAAATATTCCATTTTTTTTAATGGTATAAAAATTGTATATAAAAAGAATATTCGGATTTATTCACAAAAACAATATCAACCTTATAATGAAAGCAACAACAAAGGGCTTAAGAAAAAAATAAGTTGCGCATTTTCGCGCTAAAATTTGGGTTAGACCCAAAACGATCTGATTAAAGCAAAATTTGAGGACTAGCAGCGCTAATTCGATGATGTTGCTTTTGAAGATCATTTGAATATGACTTAGAAGATTAGATGCGAAAATGTGGAAGTTATTTTTTCTTAAGCCAAAATAGCAATAGCCCGAATAATTCGGGCGTTAATCTTTAGCAGAGAATTTATGTTTTTTATGCTGTTTAAAAACAAAACGGCACATGCCTGCCGGAACTTTAGCAATAGCTGCAAATTTTTTATTTTTTTCCTTGACATTGTAGACATGGATAAGCTACCATACTACATGTTGTGGCGATGAACAAGCAACACCCAAAATGATGCGGGGGTGTCGTTATAGCACAGGTTTGCCACAAATCATTGCAAATAATATTTATGTCCACTTAAAGCAATTATTCAGGATGTTGTTTTAAGTAAATATACCACCTTAAATTCATAAAATAAGTTATGAAACTAGCCAGTATTTACGAAAAAATTAAACAATATAATATAGCTGATTTAAACAAAGTCGGTTTACCTTTTCATAATTCTTATAATTTCTTTGATTTAAAAATTAAGTTTAAATCTAACTCACCTCATTTGTTGCAAGTATTAGAACAATTATTTTCTTATTTTTCTAAAAAAGATACTATTAATACTATAGAAATTAATTTTTTTGAAAATGGTCAGCTCAACTCTCACCTTATACTACAGTCCCCTTTTTGCACTCATTTCATATACAAAACAGACAATGGTATTATAAGTATCTACAAAGATTCACAACAAAAAGAAGCTAATCTGGCTTATCTGGGAGTGAGTCCCAAAACCAAACCGCCGCTTACGGAAATAAATATTTTAGACAACCAAGACGATAATGAACAGCTATATTCTATTGCCGAATTTTTGATTACCATACTTATTGCAAGTATGTCAAAAGAATGCTTTTTCTTTCATGCAGCCAGCCTTTCTTATAATGGCCAGGGAATAATACTCGCCGGTGAAACTATGAGCGGAAAAAGCACTCTAAGCCTTGGGCTGGCTAATAAGGGCTTTGATTTTCTCTCCGACGAGGTGGTCTGTTTTGAACTTGATACCCATAAATTGCGCCCTTTTCCCAAAAGTATTTGCCTAAGAGAGAATTCAATAGATTTTTTTAAACCGATTCTTTCTGAAAAACAACAAATTTACCAAGGCAGCGACGGTAAACAGCGTTGGCTTATAAATCCAAGGGATTTGAATATGGGCGCCAATAACCAGCATTGTCGCGCAGCCCATTTTTTCATTTTAAAAGGCTTTAAAGAAGAACCCCAAGTAAAAAACGCCAAGGCCAGAGACGCCCTCCAATATACCATGTCATCTTCCTACGTCCGAATTGACGAACCTGCAAAAACACTCTTTTCACTAACGCCGATATTCAATGATCTAAAATGCTACTTCCTGTTGCCGGGCTCTTTAGAAAAAACACTTGATTTAATCAAAGAAGTAATAGAACAATAATCGGTATGTTAAAGACCTCAAATGTAGAAAAAAGACCTACAGCCCTGCAAATAAAAGCAATAACAGAAATTTGGGGCAAATTGGGAGAAAACAGCGCCTCCACCCTCTCCGGCTTTAGCATGTGGCCATTTATTAAACCGGGCAGTAGATTGGTTGTTGAGCACAACTTAAATAAAATCAGGCTGGGCGAGATTGTCGTTTTTCACCACCAAGACAGATTGATCGCACACCGCGTAGTCAAACGCATCAAAAAAACACCATTATTTTCACTCTATCTAACCAAAGGAGATTTTAATAAACAATTTGATCAGCTGGTATTGTCAAAAGAAAATATTTTGGGCAAGGTTGAAAAAATAATAACGCCTGTTTTCACCATTAATTGCAATTGCTTGTTTTGGCGTAGTTTAAATTTTTTTATGGCGATTTATTCATATTCAAAAGCTGTTTATTTAACCAAAGAAAAACCACCAATAATTAAACAGCATAATAATAATACACCAGTAAAAAGAGACAAGGAGACACCAAATGCAGACACTGCCAAAACAAAAATCAGGAATATTAAGACGTAAAATAGGCAATGAAGCCATGCTGTATGACACCAACCAGGAAACCGTACATATTTTGAACCTTACCGCTGAAATAGTATGGGACTGCTGTGACGGAACCACCAGGCTGGATGAAGTTGAAAGAAAATTAAAAAGTACCTATAAATTAAGCTTTGACCATGATGTAAAAAAGGATTTAGAAAAAATTATAACCGATTTTTCAAACTTGGGTTTATTACACAATGAAAACAAATGTACTTTATAAAAACGCAAACCAGCATAAAAATCAGCATCAACGCTTAAAAGAACTGATAGCGCATCATCAGGAACAAGAAGCCGATGAGCTAAGCGCCTTTTTGTCAATAAAAAGAAATAGCGCCCTAACAGAATCCGCTTCTTTTAGAAAAGCTGACTTATTAAATACAATCATAATTACACCGGTAGATTATCGCTGTAATTTAAATTGCGATTACTGCTTTAACAGTCCCGGACACAAGGCTTTTTCTAAAAATAAGGCCATAATGTCTGAACAAATGCTTTCAAAGATTATTTGGCAGGCTATGAGCATCTCTAATAATCTGGTATTTGTATGGCATGGAGGGGAACCGCTTTTAGCCGGTATAGATTTTTATGAAAAGGCATTAAAATTACAAAAAAAATACGCCTCCACATATAGCAGAATAAGGAATGTCGTTCAGACCAATGCAACTTTACTTACTGAAAAATGGATCAATTTCTTCAAAAAAAATAATTTTGAAATTGGCATCAGTTTGGACGGTCCGAAAAAAATACATGATTCTCATCGTAAATATCCTTCGCAAAAAGGCAGTTTTAACAATGTAATGCGGGCAATAAAGCGCCTAAACCTTAACAATAAATCTTTTGGCGTTATTTCTGTCATAAATAAAAACAATTTTTGTTCGCCTGAAGAATTTTTAGATTTTTTCGTTAAAAACAATTTACATAATCTAAGCGTCAATCCTGACTTGTATGTTACAAATTCATCTGTAGAGTATTATGCGGATTTTGTCTGCCAATTATTCGATCTTTGGTTAGACAGCGGTATAGATGAATTGAAAATAAATTTACTCGACAGCCTGATAAAAGCTTTTTTGGGTTATCGGAACGATATCTGCTGGTTAAACGGCAATTGTCACAAAATTATTCGGGTTGATCAGGAAGGCAGCATATGGCCGTGCTGCGATCGCTATTTACCTTACAAAGAGTATAATTTCGGAAATATTGAACAAAACAGTTTGAAATATGTATTAACCGGCAGAAAATATCAAAAGTTTAAAAACAATTTTGGTACGCTGCCCAAGAGATGCTCTGAGTGTAAATGGAACCATATTTGTCGGGGAGGATGCACTTATCACCGTCTAATCAACGGCGGCGGTAAAGACGGTGGAGACCATTTTTGTCAAGCTTACCAACAAATTTTAAACTATGTTTCCACCAAGTATAACCACCTGTTACATCAACAGAACTAACCCCAATAATTAGGGAATTAACCTTAAGCCATATGATATCTGATTTAAAATAAGGCGTTGGTCAGCTTCCAATTGATTGCTTTTTGCAACTATTTTTTTTAGGAGGCTGGCCTGTCATCTTGTTTTGTAATTGGTCTGGCTTAATTTTAGCAAAATTTATGAATAATGCGGGCGAAGACGTTATGAATAATTTTAAACTGGAGAATGAATTATTAATTAGTTTGGCAAGAACGCAATTATCGGATAAAGAAAAATCTAGTATAAAAGACCTGTTAGAAGCGCCGCTTGATTGGGATTACATATTAGAAGCAGCAATGTGCAATCGTATTGCCGCTTTGCTTTATCATCATCTGCGTGAATTTAATAATTTGGTACCGACTGAAATAAACGAACAATTTGCCAAAAGCGCACATACCGCCGGATTTTACAATTTATGTTTTTATCAGCGCTTAGAAGAAATTATACATGAATTCGACAAAGCCGGTATTGATGTAATTATAGTAAAAGGCGGGCTGTGGGCTGAACAATTTTATAAAAATATTGCGCTTCGCAGTATGTCTGATATTGATCTTTTAATTAGAAAAGAAGATTTTTTAAAAGCCAACCACCTGCTTAACAGTTTAGGCTTTAAACATGAAAAGGAAAAATTTTCATTAGGCTGGTCTTTGGGTTCTATTTCTCATATTAAATCCGGTTTGGGACTAAAAATAGACCTGCATTGGAGCCTTACTAAAACTAACAGCCCTTTTTCTATTAAAATGGAAGAGGTCTGGAACAGGCGCAAGAAAGTAATCATAGCCGATATATCCACCTATACTTTATGTGTGGAGGATATGATCTTATTTTTCTGTTTGCATACGCTGTATAATCATTATCTTAATATTGGCTTACAGGCATTTTGCGATTTAGCGGAAATCGTAAAGCACAATAAGGATAATATTAACTGGCATAATCTGGATAAATTAGCCGCTAAATATAAACTTTCCTTTATCGTATATGCCGGCTTATGGCTTACCAAGAGTATTATTTTTGATATTATTCCTCTTGATGTACTTGATTTGTTTCGTGTTCATTGCTCTAGGTCTCAGTTGAAATGGTTAGGGCGGGTTAAGGATAAAATGCTTATAGCAGATGGTTCCAAGGTAGTAGAAACCTTGATTCGCCTGCGTATGATAACTGATCTAAAAACCAAATTGGGACTTCTGCGTTTAATATTTTTCCCTCCATCGTGGGAGTTGGTATTATATTATCCCTTCTCAGAAGATAACAAATTAGCATATCTATATTATCTACTGCCTAATCTAAAAAACTGCTTGAGTAAAATCTTTCTAAAATTCAATTCCATATCAGGTTAATCAGCATAATACTTACAAATTATTCCACACAAAAAATTGTCCGTAAAAAAAACTGGATATTCGATATAAAAACAACTATAATTGAGAAATACAGGGGTTCTTGATAATTCTTTGCATACCTTTGTGGTTAATTTATGTTTTAGTTCTTTTGGAAATCATTATTTATGAGCTGGTTTTAGTATAATTGTAGTATCTATGCTTTCTGTAATGTTCAGTTAGGTTTTCACATACCATTAACAAAAAAATCTCAAAATATAACGGTTTTACAAACTCACCTAAATATGTTTAAAATCAGCATGTTGCAACGTAATTATTGTTGATATCCCGAATTAGGGGTTGAAATCAAAATTGATTTGCCAGAAAATATTATGTCCAAAAAAAATAACCGATTTGCAAATGATATAACTAAAATAGCATTTATTTTTTCACTTATCAGTCTGGCGCTATTTGGGCTTATACCATATTTACAATCATTTTTAATCAACTATGTATCAGATGATTTGGAGATCAGCCATCGAAGCCTGGACGTAGTTAAAACCATCCCTATAGCCTTTTTATATTATGCCATAATATTATTGACTGCTTATGCAGTCTATACTCTTTTCCAAAACAATTTTTCCTTACAGAAAAGACTAGATAAAATTTATAACCAAATTGAAGACCCCGACAAATTCAAGCTATTTAAACAAAACAATTTGTTATGGCTTACCATTATTATCAGTTTAATCCTGTTTACCACCTTTTCTTCTTATATAAACCATATGTTTGTAAATGACGATTATGCTTTTATCATTCGCGCAGCCAGATTTAGCTCTTTGAGTGAACTTCCGCAACTAATTTTGCATAAGGGTAAATTTTTCCAGTCAATGGACCCGCATCGTCTATGGCCAATGATAGATATCTTCTTTTTGGCAGCCAGATTTATATTAGGTAAGAATCCCGGAAATTATCATATAGCCAGTATTATACTTCATACTCTAAATTGTCTCCTGGTTTATCTGGTAGCTTTTGAGTTATTGAAAAACAAGTATATCGCATTTTGGTCGGCAATTATTTTTGCAACCAGAGCGGCATTTGTACAACCCATATATTTTACAGCCTTACAAACAACCCGGCAGATGAGCTTCTTTTTTATACTGTCATTTTATTTATATATTAAAAAAGACTCTATTGCTTTTCGCCTGTTATCTTTAACGGCTTTTATTTTGGCGCTTGCCTGTAAAGAACCGCCCATTATTATACCGGCATTAATATTTTTATATGAAATAACCATAAATTTGGATAGCCGCTTAAATTTTAAGAAGATATTAGAGGTATTTAAAAAAATATGGCTGTACATAATTATTTCTTGTGCCTACCTGATTTTTAACCTTACGCGAATCACCTCATCTTCAACAGAACAACAAGGTACTTATGCCATGGGATTCGGTCTTAATGTTATAAGAGGGCTATTAAAATACCTTACTATACCCTTTAACAGCAATTATGATCCATTATTATTGCTCATTATATTATCGGCAATCTTGCTTTTTAGAAAAAAACTATTAATAACAGATAAAACCCAAACAAATGTTAATTTAAAAAAAATATTTGTTTTTTCCGCCGGCTGGTTTTTTATGAGTCTATTGCCCTATCTTTTTTTAAAAGCATGGACGCAGGAATATTTTGTATATATTCCATTGGTTGTCGGTTCGGTATTTTTAGCTGCTTTACTATATGTTTTTAAGGTAAGTATATCCAAAAAGAGTCCGGCGCTGGCTGCAATATTTTCGGTTATATTTTTTGTGGGAATTATTACTGCATTTTCTTTTGAATTTAAAAGCGATCACATTACTACGAGGTGGTTTATTATAAGCGGGAACATATTAAAACAATGCAGCCAGGATGTAAAAAAGATATATCCTAAATTACCAAAAGGAGCTAAGGTTTATATTGTTCAGGGAGATTCTGCACAGGAATTATATAATTTTTGGTCTTTTACCCAGGCTGGACAATTTTTTAATTGGATTTATGATGACTATGATTTAAAGCCTATTCTACTTTATAATGAAGATAAAGAAAAGTTAGCTGCATTAAATAAGGATACCGCTTATGCTTTTTTATATAAAGGCCAGCGTCTGCACCCATATTTTAAGGCTGATTTGTAGTAATCAAAATATCATGGTAGTCGAGAGTAGGTTTTTTGACCCCGTCGCTTAAAGCCCGACATCTAAAACTCCGGGTCAGGGACTTTCCAAATTAGTGTCTTTTTGAATGCAACTTAGTATAACCTGAGTTCGACATAAAAATTGTTGATTTTATTGCCTTGCAGGGGCGGCGGATTGTCCCCAGGGCCGTTCACTTCTACTTTAAAAATATTTAGTTTCTGTCATTCTGAAGCGAAGCATCTTCTTAAGAATGACAACGGTTACGGTAGTCGGGCTCGTCTCTTAAGCCCGACGCCTGAAGGCTTTTGGGTCAGGGACGACCCAAAGTACCAGCCCTGGGCTTGTCCCCCCCCTAGAACTTATCGCACCTGTCGGGGCAGACTGGTGGTGTCAGATTCTCAGATCTGACACCTATTGAGAATCCGGTAGCACATAACGGGTTGTTTTCTTTAGCCTTAAAATTGGATTCCCTATACTGTCAAACTAGATTCTTCGGCTTATGGCCTCAGAATAACAGAATATAATCTTTTTCGGAGCTATTCTAAGGATTAGCTTCTGTGTTTTTTATTTAGTGCGGCATTTTTACTGGCCAGTAAATTCCCCTCTTTTTCCTTTTTCCCCAAAAAGCTATGCCATATAAAGACTACAGGACTTGCTATAAAAATAGAAGAATATGTACCTACTAAAACCCCTATAGTCAAAGCCAAGGCAAAATCCCGAATTACGCCGCCGCCAAATATAAGCAGACAAGCAGTAACCAAAAGAGTGGTTAAAGAGGTTAAAATCGTACGTGACAATGTCTGATTAATACTTGTATCCAAAATTTCTTCATATGTTTTACGCCTAAATAATCTGAAATTCTCCCTGAAACGATCAAATACAACGATGGTATCATTAATCGAGTAACCGGCAATTGTAAGCAGCGCCGCTACTATGGGCAAATTAAACTCTTTATCAGTAATGGAAAAAATACCTATTGTAATAATAATATCGTGAAAAAGGGCTATTATTGCACCTACTGCAAATTTTAACTCAAAGCGCCAGGCTACGTACAATAAAATACCAAAAAGAGCATAAAATATAGCAAGGATTCCCTTCCTGCGCAAATCCTTACCCACCTGAGGCCCCACCATCTCAACCCGTCTAACCTCAAAGGCATCGACAGAAAAAACTTCGGCCAATTTTTGAGTGATCGTATCACTTAATCCCTCTAAATCGGAAGAGGATTGCTCCACCCTGATAAGCACTTCATTATCCTCTTTTTCACCAAACTGCTGAATAAGGCAGTCACCTAAATTTAGTTCATCTAAAATATTTCTAATCTGTTTTAGGGATATGCCGTCTTTGTTGAACTTAACCTGCACCATGGTTCCACCGACAAAATCTATTCCGTAATTAGGTCCCCCTTTTATTATAAGAGAAGTTATCCCGGATAAAATTAATATCGCTGAAAAAATAAACGCCATATAGCGCATGGAAATAAATTTAAAATTTGTCTGCTTTTTTAAAAATTTCATATTATATACTCAATTTAGTTATGCGTCTATTACCTAAAGCCAAGTTAAAAATCATGCGGGTAACTACTATGGCGGTAAACATACTGGCAAGGATACCTAAAGACAAAGTAACCGCAAAGCCCTTAATCGGCCCTGTTCCATATTGAAACAGCACCAAAGCGGCAATTAAAGTAGTAATATTAGCATCCAATATAGTTAAAAATGCCTTGGAATAACCGCCGTCAATAGCCGCTCTTACCGTCTTGCCCAAAGCCAGTTCTCCTCTTATGCGCTCAAATATAAGTACGTTTGCATCCACTGCCATACCTACGGTAAGCACGATACCTGCAATACCGGGTAAGGTAAGGGTAGCTTTAAAAGCGGCCAGTATAGCAAGTAAAAATATTAAATTAAGTATTAAGGCTATATCTGCCACAATACCGCATAATCGATAGTATAAAACCATAAATATTATTACCACAATACCGCCGATTAAAATAGAACGCAAACCCTGCCGGATAGAATCATGCCCCAGCGAAGGCCCGACAGTACGTTCTTCCAATATTTCCACCGGCGCAGGCAGAGAGCCAGCCCGCAACACCACGGCTAAATCACGAGCCTCATCTTCAGTAAAGCGACCCGTAATCCTGGCCTGTCCACCGGGAATCTTCTCTTGTATAACCGGCGCGGAATATACGCTGCCATCCAGCACAATAGCCAGCCGGCGTTTTACATTAGCCTCGGTAATTCTGGCAAACATTTTGGTACCGCGTTTATCAAAATCCATAGTTACCAACGCCTGATTCATCTGATCAAAACCCATTCTAGCCTCAGTAATCACCTCGCCGCTCATCAAAAGCTTTTTCTTAATTAGATAAGGGGTTTTAATTACCCTTCCGGTGGCTGGATCGATTGATTTTTCATATAAAATTTCGCTTCCTGCCGGGACTTTACCCTTTAGCGCATCATCCAGACTGTGTTCGTCATCCACCAGCTTAAATTCCAGCATCGCCGTTTTGCCGATAAGCTTTATCGCCCGCTTGGTATCTTTTATACCCGGCAGCTGGACAAGAATGCGGTCGTCACCCTGCCGCTGAATAGTCGGCTCGCTTACGCCAAATTCATCAACCCGGTTGCGGATTATCTCAAGCCCCTGGCTTACTGCATACTCTTGTATTCTTTTAGTTTCCGCTTCAGTAAATGTAAGTCGAACAAGGGGTTGTTCAGCGCTTCCCATAACTTGCGATTCAAGCTGTGGATAATCCTCCAACAGCTCATTCAATTTATCCTTAAATTTATTGTTGACCAATTTAAGCTCTATTATATTAGCGTTGGTTAATACCAAAGAATTATAGGGAATATGATTTTTTAATAATTCTTCCTTTAAATCTTCGCTAATTTGCTGTATGGCGCTATTTACCGCTTGTTGGGTTTGAACCCCTAAAATCAAGTGCATTCCGCCTTGCAAGTCCAATCCCAGATGAATTTTATCCTGCGGAAAAAAATCCGGCCACCAGCCGGGCAATGTTTTTGAAACCGTCGGCGCCAAATAGAGTACCGCCATTACAAATAAAAACAATATAAACCATTTTTTCCAGGTTGCTTGTTTCATGCTAACTTCCTAATCAATTATAATTTATTATTTAAGTTAAAGCTTTGTCGCTGGTTAATTTTAATCCAATCCCAAGGCAAAATTGACAGCTTGTCGCAACAGTAGTAATTTATTTTCTGAAAGGCTGCCTGTTTTTGCGCATTAAATAGTCTTTGGGTGTTGCATAAATATCACCTACATTAATTACCCCAGAACCTGCCAATCCTTCCTCGGAGCCAATGGCTATTTCAGTAGGTATATTCCGAATTGTATGAGTAACTATAGCTACAGTGACATTTTTTCGCACTTCACACGGCTCATTGCGGCTAAGAATAACCACTGGCAGGTTTTCTTCTGCTCGTCCTCGAAGCTGCAAATCCAATATATCACCTCTTTACATTACCAGTCCTCAGATTCAATAGTAGATTCAACTAGCCTGAGAAATGGTTTCATCTCATTTTCTGACTCGGGAATTTCAGTATATCCCTTTATTCCTTGGTCTATTTTCTTTTTTCAGCGCTTCTTCTAATTTAAGTAAGGCAAGCCTGACTAAAGCAACTTTCTGAAAATATGAAGCTTTCCTTGCAAATACTTTATCCTGGCCAAATTCTCATTTTCCAAGCTAATTTCTATCAGTTGTTGGCTTGATGTTTTCATTGTCCTATTTTTATTTTTCGGATTTTTGCAGACCGGAAACAGCGCTTTTCAAAAACTCAACTTTTGTATTATCGCTTATTTTTAAAACCACTGTGTTTTTTTTAATCGCAGTTACAACAGCATACATACCACTGGAGGTTATTACTTTATCGCCCTTTTTAAGATTAGCGACCATATCCTGAACCGCACGTTGTTTTTTTTGTTGAGGACGAATAATTAACAGGTAAAATACGAAAAAAATCAATATCATCGGCGCAAACTGCACCACAGTGGTCAACATATCTCCCTGGCCTGCCGCAACCTGCTGCTGACCCGCCGCACCCATCGCCCATACCAAACCAAACACCAAAACTACCCCCTAAAATTATAATCAGATTCAAATTTTTTCCATAAATTTATAAATTCATTCTGGGCGATAGAATGCCTTATTTGGCGCATTAAGTCAAGATAAAAATGTAAGTTATGGATAGTATTCAAACGGGATGCCAGTATTTCACCATTAACAAAAAGATGTCGCAGGTAAGCTCGCGAATAATGTGTACAGGTATAACACCTGCATTTAGAATCAATTGGCGCCGCATCTTTAGCATATCTGGCGTTTTTTATAATAACCCTGCCGCTTTTGGTAAACAGGCTGCCGTTTCTGGCGTGTCTGGTTGGAATAACGCAGTCAAACATATCAATCCCCAAAGATACGCACTTAAACAAATCCCTGGGAGTACCCAGCCCCATAGTATAGCGCGGTTTATCTTCAGGTATAAAATCCACGGTATGAGATACAATATCATACATTATCTCGCGGTCCTCTCCCACACATAATCCGCCGACAGCATAGCCGTTAAACTCCATCTTAACCAGTTGCCTAGCGCATTTTTCCCTTAAATCTTTATAGGTTGCCCCTTGTATAATACCAAACAGAGCGCTGCCGTCCTGCTTGTGAACATCTCTGCATCGGCCTGCCCAATCAAGGCTTAAGCCGATAGATGCAGCCGTACGCTCATAATCAGAAGGATAAGGCAGGCATTCATCTAAGCACATCAAAATATCTACACCCAAATCCTGTTGTATTTTTATTACATCCTCAGGAGCTAAAAAATGCTTTTTACCGCCGTTTAAATGAGATTGAAACAAAATTCCTTCGGGACTGAGTTTACAAAAATCACTTAGGCTGAACACCTGATATCCGCCGCTATCTGTAAGTATAGGGCGAAACCAGTTCATAAATTTATGCAATCCGCCAAGTTCGGCAATAGTTTGCGCCCCGGGACGCAAGTAAAGATGATAGGCATTACTTAGTATAATCTCCGCCCCTAAATTATGTAGCTCTTCAGGCGTCATGGTCTTTACCGTTGCATTGGTGCCTACCGGCATAAATACGGGCGTATCAATCGTTCCATGAGGGGTAAACAACCTGCCAGTACGCGCCTTAGTTTTGGAATCATGCGCTAAAACTTTAAATTGAAATTTATTATTATTCATAAATATAAGATTCTTTTATAGGATTGATACTTCTCGGGACTCTGTGAGAGTCCCCAACCTAACCTGAATTCGACATAAAACTCATTGAATTTATTAACTGTAGGGGCAAATTTAAAACCCTCAATGCCATTAAGTTAAGCTTTTATACTATAATGAAAAGCTTTTTTTAGCCTGTCATTCTTAATGCCGGAGGCCGAAGAATCTACTCGCATATGGAGGCAGATTCTTCGCTTCGCTTACAGAATGACAATTACCCTAAGTCAACAACATTGGGAAGCCCCCCTTAAATTGGCCGGAGCGCCCACGCCCCCTTATGAATATTTCTCAATCTGTTTTTGCCAATATTCCACTTCATCGAAACGTAACTGAGTTTTATAATACTCCGCCAACATTTCCATAAGTTTAGTGTTCCAGGGAACATAACTTAGTCCCTGAAGTAAATAAGCTGCACCCTCATCATTTCTGCCCAAATAAAAACAGGCAATAGCCATATTGCGGCAGCGTTTGGAATTGGGCTGTACCTCTATTGTTTGTTTAAACAACTCATAAGACAATTGTATCCAATCAAACCATTTTTTGTCAATACCTTGTCTTAGGGCATTTTTAGCTACGATATTAGTCACATCCAATTTAAAATAAGGATTTACGCCAAGTTCTTGTATTAATTTCGGGTCAATCAGCTCAGTTTTATCTGTAGTTTTTAATTTGTTATATATAACATGCCCAGCCTGCCAGTTATCATATGTTCTAATTCCCAGGCTAACAGAAAAAAGTAACGCCATAGGCAGCATAATCCACCCCATACCGGTTGATATTTTATATCGCTTACATTGATAAACCGGTATCTGCCTAATCCAAACGGCCAGTAAAAATACAAATATCAAAATAAGCGATAATCTGCGAAAAGGCAGCGACAAAAGAGCCTGAATTAAAAATGGAATAAATAATACAAGCGTTAAAAGTAAAAGCGGGGAGAATTTTTTCTTTAAAGCGCTTAGGCTGTTTTTAAAGACTATAAACCAAATAAAGACAAAAGCCAAAAATCCCAAAATACCGGTTTCTGCCAAAAATTGTAAAAATTCATTATGGGCATAACTAGCCGGATAAGCATGCCGTTTTAAAAATTCCGAATCAGTACGCTTTATAAGTTTGGCTAAAGACTGAGTATAATTAACCGGAAACTGCCCCAGCCCCACACCAAAAACGGGTGAATCCTTAAACATCTCCAAGCTGTTCCACCAATAGATCAGCCGATTGGTTATACTGCCTGCCGTATTTTTCTTACCGGTTAAATATTCAATGGAATCAACCGTTCTGCTTAAGGAAGATGTCTTTGAAAGCGCTACCTGAGAAGCTGATAAGACTAAAAACATTACTAATATAAATGAGGATATTTTTATTTTATGCCGGCTAAACCAGCCTCCGCCATTAAAAATAACTCCCAAAACCAAATAAATACCCAGACTGAATAATGCACAATATAAGCCCAAACCGCCGCTTGCATCAATTACAAAAATTAATAAACTGCAAGCCGCCAATAGGCCGCCCCAGATTAAGCGGTTAGCCCATATTGATTTCGCCCTTGTCTCAAGCAGGAGATAAAATGATACCAGCAGCCCCAAAGATACATACAACCCCAGATTGTTAGGCTGTCCATAGGTAGAATAGACTCTATTACCATAAAGTCTGTCCGCTGCTTGTTTATATGGGATGGGAAAATAAGGAAAGCGTTTTATTATACCACGGTATGCCAGGTACTGGATAAGACCGATAACAGCCAACGCAAGCGTAGAGAAAAGCAACGCCAGCATAAATGTTTTTAACTGCTCTTTCTGCCGCAGTATATCTTTTATAATAAAAAAACTGAGATAAATTATCAGCAGATAATTT
>JAJRXT010000084.1 GCA_024276125.1 bacterium | reverse complement strand
TGAGATGGTGATGCCTGGTGATAATGTGAGCTTAGAGGGCGAGTTGATTACCCCGATAGCCATGGAAAAGGAATTGCGCTTTGCTATAAGAGAAGGCGGTCGTACCGTCGGCGCAGGCGTAATAAGTGAAGTTATTGAATAAGCTGGCGGGCGGTCTGTCGCTTTGTGTGTCAGGCAAGTCGGCGCCGGTGTAATAGATGAAGTTGTTGAATAAGTAAATAAGGATTATAAATATATGGCTGAAGCCATCAATCAAAAAATTAGAATTAGCTTGTGCGCTTATGATCATTATTTATTAGATCAGGCGGCTGAAGAGATAGTTGATACAGCAAAACGTACTGGAGCGCGGGTGTCAGGACCGATACCGATGCCTACGGTAAAGAACAAGTATACTGTATTGCGCTCACCCCATGTGGATAAAAAATCCAGGGAGCAGTTTGAGATAAGAACTCACAAGCGCATTATTGACATTTTGGATCCTACTACCCAGACGATAGATGCCCTGCAAAGATTGGATTTATCGGCAGGGGTGGATGTAGAGATTAAGTCTTAATAATTGTAAGGTACCTATAGATGAGAGAAGGAATTTTAGGTAAGAAAATAGGTATGACCCAATTCTTTACTGATAGCGGGAAACAAATACCGGTGACAGTGCTAGAGGCTGGACCGTGTATTGTACTGGCTAAAAAGGATAAGAAGAAAGATGGTTATACTGCTGTACAGATTGGATACGAAGAAGTCCCCAAAAAAAGACTTAATCGTCCGAAAAGAGGTTTTTTAGAAAAGCATAAACTGCCTTATATTAAGTATATTCGTGAAATCCAACCTGAGAACATGGAAAAATATGAACAGGGCAAACGGATTGTAGCCGAAGATGTCTTTAGTGAAGGCGATTTAGTGGATGTGGTGGGTACTTCAAAAGGTAAAGGATTTGCAGGGGTAATGAAGCGTTGGAATTTTAAGGGCGGGCCGGCGACGCACGGCTCCATGTTCCATCGTTCACCTGGTTCAATAGGACAGGCGGCATATCCTTCGCGTGTATTTAAAGGTATGAAAATGCCTGGACGTATGGGCGGCAAAAGAGTTACTACCCGTAATTTGGAAGTAATTGAGATATTGAAAGAGAAAAATATAATATTGATAAAAGGTTCAGTTCCGGGCGCCAAGGGAAGCTTGGTATTTATTAGAAAAACGGCATTGAGCTAGTATTAGCGTTTTGTAAATAACTGGGTTTATTTTGCTTTTCATCCTGAGCATAAGTTAAGGGGCTGATTTGATTCTTCAGAATGGCAGTGAAAGCAAAATAATCCTAAAAGCGGTTTAAAGTTTATAAAATGAGTTTAGGAAAAAAATGAATCAGGATGTACTAAATGTTAACAATATAAAAGTTGGTGAAATTGAGCTGGAGGATTTCATTTATAGCGCTTCTATAAATGAACCGCTTATGCACCAAGTGGTAAAAATGCAGTTAGCCGGCAGGCGAAGCGGAACTGCAAGCACCAAAACTCGCGCCGAGGTTAGGGGCGGCGGTAAAAAACCCTGGAAGCAAAAAGGAACCGGTAGGGCTAGGTGTGGTAGTAATACTTCGCCGATTTGGGTTGGCGGCGGTATTATTTTTGGACCTAAGCCGCGAAGTTATGCTTTTAGTATTCCCAAAAAGATGAAAAAAGCGGCGCTTAGGTCAGCATTAAGCGCTAAAATGAGCGAAGGGGCTATATTTATTGTAAATGAGTTAAATTTTGAACAGCCCTCCACAAAAAGCTTGGTAAATATTTTACAAGGGCTTGATATTAAGGGAAGGTTGCTTATTATTGCGGATGAAAATAATATTAATTTAATAAAATCTTCTCGAAATATCCCTCAGGTGAAATTTTTACCGATAGCAGGTCTTAATGTATATGATATCTTGATGGCTGACAAGTTGTTAATTGTTCAGCCGAGTATTGATGTTATTAAAAATAGGTTAAGCTAGTATGGATGATTTTCAAGTTATTAAAAAGCCCGTAATTACTGAGCGTACTACTGTTTTAAAAGAAGAGCGTAAAGTTGTATTTAAGGTTGATGTACGGGCGAATAAAAGAGAAGTTAAACGGGCGGTGGAGTCTTTGTTTGATACCCATGTGGAAAAGGTTAATATTATTAATATGAAGGGTAAGCCCAAGCGTATGGGCGTTCATGCGGGGCGCCGGCCGGATTGGAAAAAAGCTATTGTAAAGCTTAAAGAAGATGCAAAACAGGATTTGTTTGGCGATTAATTAGGGTGAAGAGTGCTATATGGAAATAGGAATTAAAAAATATAAGCCTACCTCGCCGGGTAGAAGGTTTCAGTCAGGATTTACCTTTGATGATTTGACCGCAGAAAAACCGCATAAAGCGCTTACTAAGGCTTTGAAAAGAACAGGCGGCAGGAATAACAACGGTCGGATTACCTGTAGGCACAGAGGCGGCGGACATAAACGAAAATACAGAGTAATAGATTTTAAAAGGGATAAAATATCGGTTCCGGCAAAGGTTGAATCAATTGAATATGATCCTAATCGTTCGGCTAGAATTGCTCTTTTGTGTTATTTGGACGGAGAGCGGCGCTATATTATTGCTCCTAAAGGTTTGAAAGTCGGCGATCGCCTGTTATCCGGGCCGGATGCGGAAATTAAGACTGGTAATGCATTGCCTTTAAAGAATATTCCAGTAGGTACGATTATACACAATATTGAATTAAGAAGATTTGGCGGGGCTAAAATAGCTCGTGGAGCAGGTTCTTATGCTCAATTGATGGCTAAAGAAGGGGATTATGGTCATATTAGGCTGCCTTCCAGTGAGGTGCGCTTGATAAGGCTTGAGTGTATGGCCACTATTGGAGAGGTAGGTAATGCTGTACATGAGAATCTTTCCATTGGAAAAGCCGGTAGAACGCGCTGGTTGGGACGTCGTCCCAAAGTGAGAGGCGTGGCAATGAATCCGGTTGATCATCCTTTAGGCGGCGGCGAGGGTAAGTCTGCCGGCGGACGTCATCCGGTATCTCCATGGGGACAGCCTTCTAAGGGGTATAAAACCAGAAAAAAGCATAAATTATCGGATAAATATATTGTAAAGCGGAGAAAGTAGTGTTATGGCGCGTTCATTAAAAAAAGGTCCATATCTGGAACCTAGACTTATGTATAAGATAGAGCAAATGAATGAATCAGGCAATAAAAGGGTTATTAAAACATGGGCTAGGCGAAGTACAATTTGTCCAGATATGGTAGGACATACTTTAGCGGTACATAATGGGAAAAAATTTGTTCCGGTATATATTTCAGAAAATATGGTAGGCCATAAGCTCGGAGAATTTGCTCCAACCAGAACATATAGAGGGCATACTTCTAAAAGTAAAACTGACAAATCATCAAGAGTTAGATAAAGTATAAATTATGAAAGCTAAAGCTGTATTAAAATATAGTAGAATATCTCCACGTAAAGCCCGATTGGTGGCTGATGTAATTAGAAATAAAAATGTGGAGCAGGCCATGTTTAGCCTGAAGTTTTTAGGGAAAAAAGCGGCCGGTATTATAGGGAAAGTTCTTCATTCCGCAATTGCCAATGCGGAACAGAATCCCGAAGTAGAGGATATAGACAACTTGTATGTTAGTAAGATTTATGTAAATGAAGGTCCTACATTAAAAAGGTTCAGAGCTGCTCCTATGGGGCGCGTGGTGCGTATTAGAAAACGCACCAGTCATATTACTGTAGAATTGGACGAAAAATAAAGGATATAGCAGGCTGGTTAAACCGGCTTTTATTAATATATTCTGTCCGTAAATACTTTTAAGGTTACAGGAGGCTTGATTTGGGGCAAAAAGTTCATCCCATAGGTTTTAGGTTGGGAGTAAATAGAACGTGGGATTCGAAATGGTTTGCTAAGCGGAATTACACCCAGCAACTTCACGAAGATCTGCGCATTAGGAATGTAATTGATAAAAAACTCAAACATACTGGCGTTTCTTTAGTTGAAATAGAGCGGGCGGCAGAGAAAATCAGGGTGAATATTCACAGCGCAAGACCCGGAATTATAATTGGCAAAAAGGGTCAGGAAGTAGAAAAACTGAAAAAGGAACTCCAAAAATTTACGGACAAGCAGATATTTATCAATATAATTGAAGTACGTAAGGCGGAAACCGATTCCAAGTTAATTGCCGAGAATATTGCACTTCAACTGGAACGCCGGGTTTCTTTTAGAAGGGCTATGAAAAAGGGCGTAGCCTCGGCAATGAGGTTAGGCGCACAAGGGGTTAAAATCTCATGTTCGGGTCGCTTGGGCGGAGCTGAAATGGCTAGACGTGAATGGTATCGCGAGGGGAGGGTGCCTCTACATACTTTGCGGGCTAATATAGATTATGGCGTTGCCAGTTCCTTTACTACTTATGGTTGTATTGGGGTTAAAGTTTGGATATTCAAGGGTGAAGTTTTGGGCAAAGAAAGAAAAATAAAGCTTGGGGTTAAAGGCCTTAAGTAAGCAGGCGCCGATGATTGTTACCTTTGAGTTTAGCGGATTGTATTGTTTTTAAGCTTATTAATGTGTGTTTAGGAATTTCCAAAAAATATTGAATTCCATTTTAAAGCTGTCTCTGTTCTTGAGTTAAAAGGGTTGAAAATTTGAGGTCAACAGGAGCCGGCGGTAAACTAGTATAATAGGCATACATTCAAGTTGCACAGAACATGTTTATGTTCGTTTTATTAAAAAAAGTTGTGGGGAGTAGGTTTTTATGTTAATACCCAAAAAAATAAAGCACAGAAAACAGCATCGGGGTAGAATGACCGGTACTGCCTATAGGGGTTCTCAAGTAAGTTTTGGAGATTATGGTCTTCAGGCGCTTGCGCCCGGCTGGATAACCAATCGTCAGATAGAAGCCGCCAGGGTGGCTATGACCCGTCATATTAAGCGCGGCGGTAAAATATGGATTAGTATATTTCCTGATAAACCGGTATCTAAGAAGCCGGCTGAAACAAGAATGGGTAAGGGAAAGGGCGGACCTGAGTTGTGGGTGGCGGTAATCCGACCCGGTATGGTTATGTATGAGATGGAAGGCGTGGCTGAAAATGTGGCAAAAGAGGCTATGCGGCTGGCTGCGCATAAGCTCTCTATAAAAACTAGATTTGTAACCAGAAAAACAATGTTGGCATAATATTATGAGAGTAAGTGAAATAAGAGATTTAGCATATGAAGAATTGCTTCAAAAGGAGCAGGAATTAAAAGAAGAGCTTTTTAATTTAAGAATCAGGCATTCTTTGGGACAGGTGGAAAATTATTATAAATTAAAATCTACCCGTAGAGATGTTGCTAGAGTCTTAACCATTTTAAAAGAAAAAGCGGCAAATAAATAATTAGTTAAGATATTTAACGCTTTAAAAAGCGGTAATGGCTAAAAAAATCAAGACCTGATATTTTATAGCTGTATTTTACGTCTAAACTGCCGTGGTGTTAACCGGCGCAAGGGTGATGGGGAATTCCCCTCTTAAAATGGATTGGGCGAGGCGCCCTTTTAAGTTTATAATTTTATAAGTAAAAATATTGTAAGGACTAAAAAATGGTATCCGGTGCTAGGAAAGAAAGAGTAGGTACAGTTGTTAGTGATAAAATGGATAAAACCGTTGTGGTGAAAGTTGAACGGTTGGTGAAACATCCCAAATACCATAAATATATAAAAAGAAGCGCCAAATTAAAAGCGCATGATGAAGAAAATAAATATAAAACAGGGGATAAGGTTGTAGTTAGAGAAACTCGTCCTTTAAGTAAAGATAAAAGGTGGCGGGTATTAAGAACCCTTGATGTTTAGGAATTTCAAAGTTGCTCCTAAACGGTTTATAGGATAGTCTCTGTTTTTGGCTAAAGGCTCAATGTCTAAAAGTCCGATAGGGTACGGTTTTTCTTGGATAAGTTTACTAAAAAATAAGTTGTATGAACATATTTATGTTCAGGAGAATTAAAGAGTGATACAGACTCAGACTATGCTGGAGGTGGCCGATAACTCCGGCGCTAAAAAAATAATGTGTATAAAGGTATTAGGCGGGTCCAAAAGGCGCTATGCGCGATTAGGGGATGTAATTGTAGTCACGGTCAAAGAGGCTATTCCCAGGGCGACGGTCAAAAAGGGTGAAGTACATAAGGCCGTAGTTGTTCGTACCGCCAAAGAACAGCGCAGGCAGGATGGCTCATATATAAAATTTGATCAAAATGCAGCGGTTTTGTTGAATAATCAAATGGAGCCTATTGCAACAAGAATTTTTGGTCCGGTGGCTAGAGAACTCAGAGCAAAAAAATATACAAAACTGGTTTCTTTGGCATTAGAGGTTATATAGCTTTTGGTATGGAGGCAATAAGTGCGTATTCATAAGGGTGATCAAGTAGAAGTTATTACTGGTCGTGAAATAGGAAAACAAGGCAAAATCTTAAAAATTATTCCTAAAAAAAATAGGGCTGTGGTTGAAGGTTTAAACCTTGTAAAACGCCATACCAGACCTACACAAAGGAATCAGCAGGGTGGAATAGTAGAAAAAGAGGGAAGTATCCACCTGTCCAATTTAATGCCGGTATGTTCCAAATGTAACAGGCGAACCAGAATAGGTTATAATAGCTTGGAAGATGGCGGAAAAGTAAGAACATGTCGTCGATGTGGAGAAGAAATATAAAATAATTATCTGTGACGGCCTCGTAAAAAAGTTTTAAAGATATACTTTTTTGTCATTCTGTGTTAAAGTCTAAAATTCAGTATATTAATACTTGGTAATCTCAAAATTGTTTAACTATACTGGTAGAGGAATCCCGCCTTTAGCCAAAGGCTGACAGGGGATGGGATTCTTTTAGCTTAAGCTGTATGTATATGTTTTCCGGGTAATTAAAATAACGACAGATTACCGGTTATAAGGGAATAACATTTTTTTACGAAACCATCATTTATGTTTGATTAAAGATAGTTGGGGAAGATGGCTAGATTAAAAGAAAGATATAAAAATAAAATAAGACCGGCATTAATGGAGAAGTTTGCTTACAAAAATTTGATGCAATGTCCTATGCTGGAAAAAATTGTGATCAACATGGGGGTAGGCGAGGCAATTCAAAATGCTAAACTGTTGGATTTTGCCGTGGCTGATTTGACCACAATAGCCGGGCAGCGTCCGATGATAACCAAAGCCAGGAAATCTATTGCAAATTTTAAGCTGCGTACCGGCATGTCAATCGGCTGTAAGGTAACCCTTAGAGGAAAACGAATGTATGAGTTTTGTGACAGGCTGTTGAATGTCGTCCTGCCGCGAATTAGGGATTTTAAAGGCGTGCCCAATAAATCTTTTGACGGGTATGGTAATTATGCTATGGGGTTGCGTGAGCAGATTGTTTTTCCTGAAATTGATTATGATAAAATCGACAGGCTTCGCGGTATGGATATAGTAATAGTAACTACAGCTAAAACAGATGAAGAAGCGAAGGAATTGTTGATACAGTTTGGTATGCCGTTTAGAAAACAGTAGACTTTAGTCCGAATAATTCTGGAATTAATCAAGAAGGCAAAAGTTTACTGATAAATAAAGTTTTTGTTCGTCGTTTGGCAAATAAAAATTTTAATGCTTTGGTTTATCGTGTTGTTTTATAAATGCTATAGCATAATTTTATTTAAGATTATGCGTAAAGCTGGTGTAAGGAGAAAATTTTTGGCTAAGATTGCGCTTATAGTAAAAGCTAAAAGAAAAAGTAAATTTAAAGTACGCCAATATAGTCGTTGTAAAATATGTGGTCGTCCGAGAGCATATTTGCGGAAATTCGGTATGTGCCGCATTTGTTTTAGGAGCTTAGCCCTTGAGGGTAAAATTCCAGGGGTTATAAAGGCTAGTTGGTGATTATTAGGAGATTAACAAGTGTCAATGACAGATCCTGTAGCAGATATGTTGACTCGTATCAGAAACGCCTGTATGAGCGCTCATCCTAACTTAGAACTACCTGCCTCTAATATGAAGAAGGCGTTAGCGGCTATCTTAAAGGATGAGGGTTATATTCAGGGTTTTGAATGTATCAAAGACGATAAGCAGGGTATGCTTAAGATATCCTTAAAGTATAGTTCTGCCAAATAACCGGTGATTACGGGTTTAAAGCGAGTGAGCAAGCCGGGAAGAAGAGTATATGTTAAAAGCGAGAATATTCCCAGAGTGTTAAACGGGTTGGGAATAGCTGTTCTTTCTACTTCTAAAGGTGTGTTGACTGGTACACAGGCGGCTCGTGCCCGTGTGGGCGGAGAGGTGCTTTGTTATGTTTGGTAAGGAGTATCATGTCTAGAATTGGAAAAAAACCGATAAAAATACCTGACGGGGTTCAGGTTGATATAAAGCAAAATCTTATCAGGGTAAAGGGTCCTAAGGGCGAGTTAAAATGGGATTTTAATCCTGAGATGAAGGTTGTAGCTCTTGATGGTCTTATTAATGTGCAACGCCCTAATGACCAGAAAATATTTCGTTCATTACACGGCCTGACCAGAAGCTTAATTGATAATATGGTGGCTGGCGTTACCAAGGGATTTGAAAAAAAATTACAGATAGTCGGCGTTGGATACAGAGCTAATGTGGAAGGTGAGATGTTGAATCTTCTGTTGGGTTTTTCTCATCCGGTGAAATTTATTATTCCCAAAGGTATTAAAATAGGGGTGGAAAAGCAAACCCTAATATCAATACAGGGTATTGATAAACAACAGGTTGGACAAGTTGCCGCTAATATCAGAAGGTTTAGGCCGCCTGAACCGTATAAAGGTAAAGGCATAAGATATGTTGACGAGGTAATTAAGATTAAAGCCGGTAAATCCGGGGCTTAAGTTAGGTCGTTTGTTTGGGTCCTGCCGATTTTAGAGTATCGGGGCATACCTTTATATTAAGTTTGATAGGGATATAATCCTGATTATAAGTTTTTTGGGAGATAAGAAGATGGATAAAAATAAGGCTAAACAAAAAGCGCTGAAAAGCCGCCATGAGCGGATTCGCAAAAAGATTTCCGGTACGGCGCAGCGTCCGAGACTTTGTGTGTTTAGAAGCCTAAAGCATATTTATGCCCAAATTATAGATGACACTGCTGGAACAACATTAGTGAGTGTTTCCTCAATGAGTTCTTCATTTAAAGAAAAGCACAATCGCGGTAATAATATAGCTGCGGCTAAAGTATTGGGTGAATTAATTTCTGATATGGCCAAAGATAAGGGTATAAATCAGGTGGTATATGATCGCGGCGGTTATGCTTATCACGGCAGAATAAAGGCTTTGGCTGAAGTAGCCAGAGAAAAAGGGATTAAGTTTTAGTTTGTTAATCCCATATCGTTTCAATTTATTTTTTTGTAGCCGCGGGTTTTTAAACCAGTCAGTTATGGCTGACCTAAAGGTCGGCGTCTACAAAGTAGATGCGGGTTTTTAACCTGCCTGCCATGGCCTACTGAAAGGTAGGCGTCTGCAGTAGTTCGCACCGAAGGTGCGATATATTCATTAAGTATTTATAGGTAATAAATTTACTGGGAGGGGTTAGTTGCCGAGAATAAATCCGGAAGAGCTTGTCCTTACTGATAAGGTTATTCATATTAACCGGGTAGCTAAAGTAGTTAAGGGTGGTAGAAGGTTTAGCTTTAGTGCGGTGGTTACCGTGGGTGATGGCGCCGGACATGTAGGGATTGGCTTTGGTAAAGCAAAAGAAGTGCCCGAGGCAATTCGTAAAGCTATTGAAAAGGCCAAAAAATCATTGATAAAGGTGCCTTTACGTAATGAGACGATTCCTCATTAGATTGTGGGTCGTTTCGGAGCGGGTAAAGTTTTGCTTAAACCTGCTTCAAAGGGTACTGGTGTAATTGCCGGCGGGGCGGTAAAGGCTATTTTGGAATCTGCCGGAGTAAAAAACGTACTTTCTAAATCTCTTGGCTCCAGGAATCCTCATAATGTGGTTAAGGCTACCTTGCAGGGATTGTCTAAGCTTATGATTCCGGAAAGGGTTAGTATGTTACGGGGGAGACAGTTAAATGAAACAAACAGAGCAGATGAAAAAAGCCAAACAACTTAAAATTACTCAAATCCGCAGTGGTATAGGTTGTCCGACTAAGCAAAAGTTGGTTTTAAAAGGCTTACGTTTAGGTAAATTGAATCGTTGTGTTATACGGCCGAATACCCCTGAGATATGGGGAATGGTCAACAAGATATCTCATATGCTTCAGGTTGAAGCTATTTATCAGTCCTAATTAAATCTTTAGGGATTTTAAATTAGCCAACAATATTTAGATGGCAGTCTTTGCTTTTGTCTGAAAAGCGGCAAAGAGGGGACCTTATTGCTTTTATAGGCTTATATAAAAGTTGGCTGAACATAGCCTATGCTTAAGGGGTAAGTAAAAGAAGAGGCGGTCATAAACCGGCAGGTTAGTATTGTATGTTTATAGAGTCTTTTGTAAAAGTTTCTAAAAAATGTCATTCCCGCAGTGATTTCAAGCTGGTTCTGGTTTTAACTGTTTGAAAAACTAGGATTTCGATAAAGGCATTCGGGAATGACAGTAGTTTTACAAGAGTATCTTATGCTAAACTTATGTTGCGTAAATAAACTCCGAATTATTCGGGTTAAATATATTTTAGGGAATTAAATGAAACCACATGAATTAAAACCGGCACATGGTTCTACTAAAAAAGTAAAGAGGGTAGGGCGCGGTCCTGGTTCGGGGCATGGCAAAACGTCTACCAGAGGGCACAAAGGTCAAAACGCCCGTTCGGGCGGAGGTGTGAGGCGCGGTTTTGAAGGAGGGCAGATGCCTTTGCAGCGCCGTTTGCCTAAACGCGGCTTTACCAATATTTTTAAAAAACATTATGCAATTGTAAATCTTATTCAATTAGATAAATTTGATGATGGCCAGCTAATTACACCGGAGGAGCTTAGGCAAAAAGGAATAATTAGGGCAGGATTACCGGTTAAAATTTTAGGTAAAGGCGAACTCACTAAAAAGCTTACAGTAAAGGCTCATAAATTTTCACGGAGTGTGGTGGAAAAAATAGAGGCTTTGGGTGGAAAGGTTGAGGTGATTTAGCCTTGTTGGAAGAGTTCCAGAATGTAATTAAAGTCCCCGAGCTAAAAAAGAAATTAATTTTTACTTTAGCTATTTTAGCGGTTTATCGCGTTGGGGCTCATGTTCCGACTCCGGGTATAAACGGACAGGCTTTGTCTGCTTTTTTTGCTCAAAATACGGGTACCTTGTTGGGATTTTTTGATATGTTTTCCGGCGGGGCATTGGGTAAGGCAGCGCTGTTTGCTTTAGGTATAATGCCTTATATTGATGCGGCCATAATTTTAGAGCTTTTGACGGTTGTCTTTCCTTATTTACAAAGATTGGCTAAAGAAGGCGAAGCCGGCAGACGTAAGATTACACAATATACCAGATATGGGACTATTCTTATAAGCGTTATTCAGGCGATGGGAATAAGTTTCGGCTTAGAGGCTATGAGAGCTCCGGGTGGAGCCCTTGTTGTACCCGAACCGGGTTGGAGTTTTAGGCTCATGGCGGTAATTACCCTTACGGCGGGTACTACTTTACTTATGTGGCTGGGAGAAAAGATAACCGAGGGTGGAATCGGTAATGGTATCTCTTTAATTATTACAGCGGGTATTGTTGTACGATTACCTAGCGCTATAGTAAATACTTATAGAATGCTTAGAACTGGTGAGATGAAGCCGTTTGTGCTGATTGTTTTACTGGCTTTTATGGTGTTGGTTGTCGGCGCTATTATATTTGTAGAATTGGGAGAGCGGCGCCTGGTGGTGCAATATGCCAAAAGAGTGGTCGGCAGAAAGGTCTATGGCGGACAGAGTACGCATATTCCCTTGAAGGTTAATACCGCGGGTGTTATCCCGGTTATTTTTGCCTCATCAATAATAATGTTTCCGGCAACAATCGCTCGTTTTATAAATCATCCATGGATGCAGGTTATAGCTGATTGGCTTACTCCCGGGTCGATATTGAACAGTGTTTTATATAGTATCTTTATAATATTCTTTTGTTATTTTTATACTGCTATAATATTTAATCCGGTGGATGTCGCGGATAATATGAAAAAGTACGGCGGTTTTATTCATGGGATTAGACCGGGTAAGAAAACAGCGGAACATATAGACAAAATATTAACTAAAATAACCTTTGCCGGTGCGATATATTTGGCTTTAGTATCGCTTCTGCCTACTTATTTGATGAAATGGATGAATGTTCCATTTTATTTTGGCGGTATTGCTTTATTAATTGTGGTGCAAGTTGCTTTGGATATGGTAAGACAGATAGAAGACCATTTATTAATGCGTCATTATGATGGCTTTATGAAAAAGGGGCAGGTTAAGCGCCGGGGATGAGATAATATTCATGAGAATTGTATTTTTAGGCCCTCCTGGGGCGGGTAAAGGCACGCAGGCAAAGCTTATATGTGAAGAGTATAATATACCGCATATATCTCCAGGGGATATCCTAAGACAGGCTAAAAAAAATGAGACAGTATTGGGACTTAAGGCTAAGTCCTATATGGATCAAGGTTTATTAGTGCCGGATGATATTATATTAGGAATTATAGAGGAACGGTTAAAACAAGAAGATTGTAAAACCGGTTATGTTTTAGATGGATTCCCTCGTACGATTTATCAAGCCAATGCGCTTGAAGATATGCTCAAGGGGTTAGATACTGATATTGCTTATATCTTATCTTTAGAATTATCTGAGAAAGAATTGGTTAAACGCCTTGGCGGACGGCGGGTTTGTGAGGATTGCGGGCAGGAATTTCATATAGAATTTAAGCCGCCTAAACAACCGGATATTTGTGATAATTGCGGCGGTAATTTGATACAGCGAAGCGATGCTTCAGCTTGCGCTATTGAAAAAAGATTTAGTGAATATAAAGAAAAAACCAGTCCATTAATAGAATATTATAATAGACCGGGTAGAAAATTTTATAGTATTTCAGCGGATACCGGGATACAAGAAGTTTTTGCTAGCATTAAACGAGTGTTGGAAGCGGATTGATTTGACGTTAAGACCAAAAAGCAACAGTGAAATTGAAACAATAAGACAAAGTTCAAAAATTTTGTCTAAAGTGCTTTTGGAGTTAAAAAAAATAGTAGCTCCCGGGGTTACTACCAAAGAATTAGACTCTTATGCACAAGAGCGGCTTATAACCTACGGAGCAAAACCTGCATTTAAGGGTTATCTTGGATATCCCGCAACACTATGTACCTCTATCAATGAAGTTATAGTACATGGTATTCCTTCTGTGAGAAAGCTCAATCAAGGTGATATAATAAGTTTGGACTTGGGTGCTTGTTTAGATGGTTATTATAGTGATGCGGCGATTACTTTGCCTGTGGGTAATATAACAGAGTCTGCACAAAAACTTATTGAAGTAACTAGGCAGTCTTTATATAAAGGAATAAGTCAAGCCTGTGCAGGCGCCCGCCTTTCCAATATATCGCATGCTGTACAGGTTTATGTAGAGAGTTTTGGTTATTCTGTTGTTAAGGTTTTTGTTGGACATGGAATAGGTAAGCGCCAGCAATAGGCGCCTCAGATTCCCAATTTTGGTTTACCCGGCAGAGGACCTAAGCTTAAACGCGGGTTGGCTCTTGCTATAGAACCGATGGTTTGCATGGGTGGTAATGAGGTTAGGATATTAAATGATAACTGGACGGCTGTGACCTGCGATAACAGTTTGGCGGCTCATTTTGAACATACTATTATTATTACTGATAGTAAACCTGAAATTTTAACTTTAATGGATTAAGGTGAATAAAATGGCTAAGGAAGAAGCCATAGAGGTTGAAGGGACAGTAACTGAGGCTTTACCTAATGCTATGTTTAGGGTGGAATTAAGTAACGGGCATAAGGTGCTGGCTCATATTTCCGGTAGAATGCGTAAACATTTTATACGTATTTTAGAAGGGGACAGGGTTTCGGTTGAATTATCTCCTTACGACCTTACGCGTGGTAGAATAACGTATCGCTATAAATAGACAAAATAACTAACCTTATGTAAAGTTATATATATTGTTGATATATTGTGTTGCTAGAAACATATAATGTTAAATTAAAAAGCTCAAATGTTAAATGAATGTCAAAACAGCTTTATTTTGGATTTAACATATTATGAAAAAAACCGAAACTGTTAAGTAAGGGTTAACATACTTTTATAGTGGTTTTTAAGTCCGGGAGAAATACAGGAAAACATCTGTGACGGGTATTTTAAAATAATGTAGGAAATCCTATTTTTTTGTGTAGCCTCGGTTTTTTTAAACCCGCCTTCCCAGCCGACCTAAAAATCGGCATCTACAGTTATGTGGTGTCAGGATTTTAAAAATCCGGTCACTTTGACGGATGTTAGATTTTGACGTTTGAATTTAGAACTTTTTGGTATTTAAAAATTTATTTTCAGTAACATAAGTAAATTAATATGCTATATTTAGTAGATTATTAAAGTAAGGACATAAAAAAAATGAAAGTCAGAGCGTCAGTTAAAAAAATTTGTCCTAAATGTAAGATTATTCGTCGTTATTGGAAAATACGGGTTTTGTGTGAGAATCCCCGGCATAAACAGCGGCAAGGATAAACAGGGAGGTATTATATAGTGGCACGTATTGCCGGAGTTGATTTACCCAAAGGTAAAAGAGTAGAGATAGGGCTTACTTATATTTATGGTATCGGCAGACAACGTTCCCGCAAAATTCTTAGCGAGGCGGGCATTGATTTTGATACTAAAGTAAATAAGTTGACCGAGGAAGATGTTGGCAGGCTACGCGGAATAATTGAGCGGGAATATAAAGTTGAAGGCTACTTGCGCCGGGAAATCAGTAATTCGATAAAACGTCTGATGGATATTGGTTCTTATCGGGGATTGAGACATCGACGCGGTCTTCCGGTTAGAGGACAAAGAACGCATACCAATGCCAGGACCCGCAAGGGGCCGCGTAAGGCTATTGGTGGGAAAAAGAAAGGGAGATAAAGTTATATGCCCCAGCCAAAGAGAAGATCGGGCAAGAAGAAGGAAAAGAAAAATATACAGCAGGGAGTTGCCCATATAAGCGCTACATTCAATAATACAATTGTTACTATTACGAGTGTCGGCGGAGATGTTATTTCATGGTCTAGCGCTGGTAGTCAAGGGTTTAAAGGATCGAGAAAATCTACTCCTTTTGCTGCTCAAATGGCGGCGGAAGCTTCAGCTAAGGCGGCTATGGAGCATGGAATGAAAAGAATTGAAGTTAATGTCAAGGGACCTGGAGCAGGGCGGGAAGCTGCTATTCGCGCTTTACAGGCAGTGGGGTTGGAAATTTTATCTATCAGGGATGTAACCCCTATCCCTCACAATGGCTGTCGTCCGCCTAAGCGGCGTCGTGTTTAGGAGGTATAAGTAAAGTGGCAAGATATATTGGACCATCATGTAAGCTTTGCCGGCGGGAAGCTACTAAATTATTTTTAAAAGGTACGCGTTGTTTGAGTGATTTATGTGCCTTGGAGCGCAGGAATTATCCGCCAGGCGAGCATGGACAGCGCAGGAGTAAACCTACAGATTATGGTTTGCAGCTTAGGGAAAAGCAAAAAGCGCGTCGTATGTATGGTATATTAGAGAAGCAATTTAGGGGTTATTATTATAAAGCTGCCAGTAGTAAAGGGATTACCGGAACCAATCTGTTAATTTTACTTGAACGACGCTTGGATAATATAGTATACAGAATGGGATTTGCAGCATCCAGAAATCAGGCCAGACATTTGGTGAGATACGGCCATTTTTGGGTTAATGGTAAGCGGGTGGATATCCCCTCATATTTGGTAAAAAAAGGCGATATTGTTCAGGTGGCGGAGAAAAGCAGGGAGTTAGGCTCGATAAAACAAGTGGCTGAAAGGGGCAAGACCAGGGCTGTGCCTGAATGGTTAAATGTGGAATTTACTAAGTTAAAAGGGTCGATTCTTGATATGCCTGAACGAGAGCAGATAAATGTACCGCTTGAAGAGCAGATGATTGTAAACCTTTATTCCAAATAGTATTACCAAATTTTAATGTAATTTGGTAATAACTACAGGATTTAACTTTAATTCCCAAGAAGTAGATATGAACAATTTTCAAGGTGTTTATCCTTGTTGCCAATATAGTATGTTTTTTGTTTTAAAGTCGATTTTAATATGTCTGATAAACACCAACCCCTTTGGAGGTAAAGGTATATGCAGCAGTTGAAAGGGTTTCAAAAACCAAAGCGGATGGAATATGACGGCGATACTTTAACAGATTATTATGGTAAATTTACCGTAGAACCTTTTGAGCAAGGATTTGGTATTACCATCGGCAATGCACTGCGCCGTACTTTACTGTCTGCTATTCCCGGGGCGGCTATTACTTCGATGAAAATTGATGGAATTTACCATGAATTTTCCAGTATTCCGGGATTACTTGAGGATGCTACTGATATAATTTTAAACCTAAAAGAAGTTTGTTTAAAGTTATATGTTGATCATCCGAAAACTATTTATATCAGAAGCAATCAGGCTGGAGAAATTAAGGCTAAAGATATTATTTGCGATGCGGACTTGGAGGTATTAAATCCGGATTTACATATCGCAACGCTGGATGAGGGATATTCCTTAGATATAGAGATGACCGTAGAGAAGGGCAGGGGGTATGTACCTGCTGAGTTGAACAAAAAAACAGGCGAACCGATTGGAGTTATCCCGATAGACGCTATTTTTTCTCCAATTAAAAAAGTAAATTTTAAAGTTGAAGATGTTTTAATGGGAGCCAAAATATACGACAGATTAAATCTTGAGGTATGGACGGACGGTAGTATCGTACCGGAGGATGCAATTGCTCAGGCGGCTAAGATATTAAAGGATTACTGGTCTATTTTCATTAATTTTGAGGATAAAGAAGAGGAAGTGGAAGAAGAAGTAGACGAGGAATTATTTAAAAAACATGAGAATTTGGAGCGTAATGTAAATGAACTGGAATTGTCGGTGCGCTCTTATAATTGTTTGAAAAACGCCGATATTAGGACTATAAAAGAGTTAGTACAAAAAACAGAAAATGAAATGTTAAAGACCAAAAATTTTGGTAGAAAATCATTAAATGAAATAAAAGAGATTTTATCTCGTATGAATTTATCTTTGGGGATGAAATTAGATGATGATTTATTAAAACCATTGTCTGGGAGGCAGGAAGATAGCAATGCGTCATCGCAAACTGAAATATAAAATAGGAACTGACCCCGGTCATCGTAAAGCCCTTTTACGCAATTTAGCCCGCTCATTGGTGCAGCAAGAGCGTATAGTTACTACTATTACCAGAGCTAAAGCGCTAAGACGGGTGGCTGATCGTTTGATTACTTTAGCAAAACGAGGGGATTTACATGCCCGTCGTCAGGTGTTGAAATTTATCACGGATAAAAAAGTGGTTGCCAAGTTGTTTACTGAATTAGCTCCTCACTATGTTGAGCGTAATGGCGGATATACCCGTATTTTAAAACTTGGTAATCGTAGAGGCGATGGGGCGCATATGGCTTTAATTGAGTGGGTTGGCGCCCGAGAACGGCAAGCTGCCGCCCGCGAAAATGAGAAGGAAAATAAGCAATCTTTAAAAAAGAAAAAGGGATTGTTTAAAAAAGCGCTTGAGCAGGCAAGGGTGGAAGCTACTAAAGATGATAATAAGACTAAAGCATCTTCTTCTGAAACAACTTCATAATAAACTCTTACCTGAAATGTTATGTCTTATTCCTTGAACAAGAACGGTAAACTTAAGCTTGATTTGGGGCAGAATAAAACCTATGAGATAATAATCGGCGCTTATAATTTAAGTAGAATCGGGGATTATCTCAAAAGGCGCCTACCTGCAAACAGTTTTTTTATTGTCACCTCGCCTGTTATAAATAATCTTTACGGGAAACAGCTTGAAAGTAGTATAAGTAATGCCGGTTTTTTGCCTGATAATATTCTTATTGCCGAGGTTCCTGAGGGTGAAGAGAGTAAATCGGTTGATTACTGGCTTGAATTGTTGGGTAAAATATATAAATTTGACAGCGCTATACAGCGTCAAACCATGATTTTAAATCTTGGAGGCGGTGTAATTGGTGATTTGGGGGGCTTTGTAGCCGCCGCTTATCGTCGCGGTATTGATTATATTCAGATTCCAACTACTTTACTTGCAAATGTTGATTCTGCCGTTGGCGGAAAAGTGGGTATAGACTTTCGTAATGCCAAAAACCTGATAGGGGCTTTTTATCAACCTAAATTAGTGTGGGTGGATTTGAGCCTGCTTAAAAGTTTGGATAAGAGGCAGATACGCTCTGGCTTATCTGAAATAATAAAATATGCTATGATTTGCGATGCTGATTTATTTGCATATTTAGAAGAACATATTTATGATGTTCTAGCTTTGGATATGGATGCGTTAAAGCATGTGGTTGAAGTTTCTTATTCTATAAAGGCTGAGATTGTACAAGCGGATGAGTTTGACAGAAACGGAGTTAGGGCAAAGCTTAATTTTGGGCATACAGTAGGGCATGCTATAGAGGCTGCGGCAGGATATTCGTCGTATACGCATGGCGAGGCCGTGGCTATTGGTATGGTGGCTGCTTGTGAAATTGCCCAATGCTTGGGTATGTTTTCTAAAAGTCAGACAAAGGCTCTGGAAGATTTGTTAGTTAGGGTAGGTTTACCTGTTAGGGCTTGTAATGTTGGGTTAGAGCCGGTAATGGACTCATTGCTGCACGATAAAAAATTTGTTAGGGGTAAAAATAGATTTGTATTGCCAAGCAGTATAGGTCGGGTAGAATTAATAGAAGATGTAGATGAGGGAATTATTCGTCAGGTTGTTGCGGATCGCTTGGAATGAAGGCCTAACAAGGAGGAAAATTTATGTGGTTTGAGCAATTGGCTGATGGGGTTAAGGAGGGCAATACCGAAGAGGCCGTTAATGCGTTATATAGTATAATGTATTATTATTTTACTGCTGTATGTTTTGCGGCTGTTGTATGGGTGCTCTGGAAGGTGATAGAGTTGCGGGCGGTTGCCTTAAATCTGGGTTTGACCCTGACGGTTTTTGGCTTTATGTTCTTTATCATGAATGGGTTAAGGCGCCTCAAATCATGGGCTAAGTGGTTGTTATTGGCCAATTACGCGGCTATTGTATCTGGAGCTGCCAGCGGCCTTGCGGCCAGTTTTTCAGAAATTTTTGCAAATGAAGTAAGCCCGAGTATCATAACGGCAATATTTATATATCTATTTATTATTTTATTATTTGTCTATGGCGTGTATTTGTTTTTTTCTCCTTCGGCTAAGCAGATAAATTGGCGCTAACTTTAACGATTCGTATTGGTATTGCCTTTCTATTTAACGGTAATATATTCAGAAAACTATTTCCTAACAGCTAAAAAGGTGTTGACAAATGTATAAAAATACTATATTCTTCTAAAAGAATTAAGGGGGGGGGATTGCTCTTATTTTTGCATTAAAAATGGCTAATTCATTGTCGCATTATTTTAGTATATAATAAATTAATTCGTAAGATTATAGAATATGTTTTGTATTGGTTTTATGTTAAGTTGCATTTAAAATGTAACGATAATCGGGTTTGTTTCGTCTAGCATATTGAAGGCTGGGGATGACTTAGATTCGCGATTTAATATTTTTTTGAATGAAACTTAGTGTAAAACTTAGTTGTTAGCGGTTGTTAGGTATAATCAGCATTATAAAATGTGTTAAATTTGTTGCGGGGTGGAGCAGTCAGGTAGCTCGTTGGGCTCATAACCCAAAGGCCACAGGTTCAAATCCTGTCCCCGCTACCAAATTTAAAAGGGCTAGGGTTAATTCCCTAGCCCTTTTTTTATGGTTCTGGCTGTATCTTGGTTTTAGCAATAAAGGTTGTTTTTATTGTCAATAAATTTAATTTAATGTAAGTTCGATATAATTGATTAACTTATTTACTCATGTTACGCAAAAAGACTAATCACATCACCGTAGGGTGGATTAAGGGGCTTTATATAACAGACATTCTTCATAAATTAAGGATAGTAAATTACACAAGGATTACCCCGAATCCACCACGCCTAGCGGCGGGTAATGG
>JAJRXT010000083.1 GCA_024276125.1 bacterium | reverse complement strand
TAATTTAAAGAAAAAACGGTCTAACTGCGCCTCCGGTAAGGGATAAGTGCCTTCCATTTCAATAGGATTCTGCGTAGCCAGTACAAAAAACGGGTCCTCTAACATATACCGTTTCCCGCCCCAAGTTATATGATGCTCCTGCATTACCTCAAGTAAGGCGGACTGAGTCTTGGGAGTAGCCCGGTTTATCTCATCGGCTAGAATAATATTGGCAAATATGGGTCCGCGCTGAAAATTAAAATAACGCCTGCCGCGCTCATCTTCCACTAAAATATTAGTGCCTAAAATATCGGGCGGCATAATATCCGGCGTAAACTGAATACGCGAGAAATCCAGGTCCATAGCATCGCTTATTGTTTTAACTAGCAGGGTTTTACCCAGCCCGGGAAAACCTTCCAATAAAACATGTCCCCCGCATAAAAAGCTGATTATCGTATCTCTGACCACGTCTTGATTACCGATAAACACCTTCATTACAGTATCTTTTAATAAATTATATTTTTCAGTAAATTGACTGAATTTTATTTTTAAATCCTGATTCATAAGCTACTCTTTGTTGTTTAACCTGAGTTTAACATATTTATAAAAGACAAAACCATGAGGAACCCTTTTTGAAAAAAGTGTTCCTCAAACTCCTCCCAAAAACTTTCAATCTCAAGGGATTTGGTTGGCGGCACATATTATCTTACCGCAATATTTATAGCCAGTGTTATTGTGCCGCCAACCAAATCCATTAAATTAAAATTCTTAGGAAGGGGGTTTGGGGGATAACCCTTCTTTTAAGAAGGGTTTCCCCCAAGGTTTGATCCTTTATAAATGGGTTAAACTCAGGTTATCTTAAGGCGTGAAAATACTCCATAACCTGTTTTCTGTATACCGGCGGAATGCTCTGATCGCTTATTACAGCATTAACCTGTTTTTGATATGGTGCGGCTAAATTTGAATAATCTTTTTTGGAAATATTATTAGCGGAAAAAGCCGAATAAATGTTTCTGCCGGCTTTACTGCTATAGCCTCGCTGGTTTGACATATTATATTTTGGAAACGCTCCAGCCGTTTTAAGCGGACCTGCCGGTCTTTTTGTTTTCTTTACAGTATAGGTTGTCTGAGTCGTTTTTTTACCGCCTGATAATTTTTTGTTTCCATTTTTACCTGGTATGTTAATTTGAATCAGCCGGTCGATTATACCGGCTAATGCCCGTAGCGCTTTATTTTCAATTTCTTTTTCAGATATCCCGTCTAAATTTAACTTAGAAATTAATTTAAGCAGATTATCAGAGGTTATCTCCAGCTCAATTAAGGCTTTTTTATTTTCTTGTTTTTTTATCTGAGGCGGTAATTGAGGCAATTTATCCTGCTTGGGCAGCGAATTTTCAATTTCTTTTTTTAATTCTTTAAGCGCAGTTATTGTTTCGGCTTTTTTTTCGGGCTCACTTGTTTGTATCGCTAATTTTTCTAATCGCTGCGTCATATCGGCTAGTTTGGATAATTTATTCCGCTTTAATTCTTGACGGAATTTTGCCAGTTGGCGGTTTAATACGACTGCTTGTTTATTTTGCTTAATATTAATATGCTGTTTTGTAGATGCTATGGATGTAGGTTTGTATACAGGGTAATGATAAAAATAAGCGCTTAGAAGCAAAAAAAATAGTGGAATACCCCACCACCTGCGAAATAATCTAAAATTATAAATCAGCCCAGGTTTTACTTCACCCAGCTTAGCGCAAACATACTCCAGCAAAAAAGGCACGCTTACACGCCGGTTGTCCTGATATTCCCATGCGGTAATTAAACCATCCTGCATTCCGCAGCGCCGATCAGCTAAATAAGCCAATTGCGGTAAAGACGGACGGTGATATAACCGATAACCGCTGTATATAACTGTAACAATTACACCAAAAACCGGTATCGGCCAGATAAAACTTCCTCTTATTGCCAGGTAAACTATACCGGTCAACCAAAGGGTCAAACTAAAAAACAAAAAACAATGCCAGCTTATAACCAGATAAAAGCGTTTCCTTAATTGGTAAAGCTTTTGTTTTATTGTATTAAGATATACGGTTGTATCAGACATCAAAAGCGTTTATTGTTTGTATGTGTAGACGCGGGTTTTTAAACCCGCCCCCCGACCGACCTAAAGGTCGGCGGCTACAGGCGTAATCCGTACCGATATTACCCCACGATCAGGCGCATAATGTCATTATAAAACGCAAATATCATCAGCAGAATAATTAAAGCCAGACCAACCTGTTGAGCAATCTCGCGTTTCTTTAAACTTATAGGACGCCGCAGGATAACCTCAATTATCAAAAACAGGGTTAAACCGCCGTCTAAGATAGGAATAGGCATAAGATTTAGCATTCCCAATTGCAGGCTTATAAAACCCATTACCCACAACAAATCAGCCATTCCTGATGCGGCGGCGGAACCTGCAATTTGCGCAATAGCAATAGGCCCGCCTATAGACTTACTGGAAGCACGTCCTGATACCACTCTGCCCAGAAATTCCAAGGTTAGACTGAACAGGCGATTTACCTCGTCAACTCCGTGAGAAATAGAATCTATCAGACCATAACGCTTGGTTATTTTAATTTCAACAGGTCTTATACCGATTAATCCAACGCCGCTTTCTTCGTCCAATTTAGGAGTAATGGGCAGATTAAATACCGAATCACCGCGCCGAACAGTTAATTCCACTCTATGTTCCGGCTTTTTATGAATAATTTGTGACAGCTCAATCCAGTGATTAACGGCTGCTCCATCTATTTTAGTAATAATATCCCCAACCTTTAAACCAGAGGATTCAGCCGGAAACCCCTTGCTAAAACCGCCTATTTCAGGCGCCATATAGTGAGCGAATCCCAAAGAACCCGTTGCTTCAAGACTTTTTTTATCTATAGTTAAATCAAAATTTAATTTAGCATTATCGCGTTCTACTATAAAATTCAGCGTATGCGACGGTACGGCCGCCATTTTTACAAATAAATATACATCCGCCCAATTATCAAATGCCTTATTATCGATCTCTAAAATTTTATCGCCGACTTGAAGACCGGCCTTATTGGCTATGGAACCTGTTTCTATCCAACTGATTACCGGCGCCTCGCCATAATATTGGGGTACCTTGCGTCCCATAAAGAACACCATCACCATCACCAGATAGGCCAGTACAATATTGGTTAATGGTCCGCAAACCACTACTTGAAGACGTTCCCACGGGGTACGCGAAGCAAATTCATAATCAGCTCCGGTAACATCATCGTCAGTGGTCTCCCCGGCCATCTTAACATAACCGCCGATTGGAAATGCGGAAAGCATATATTCAGTATCGCCGCGCTTGAATCCCAATATTTTAGGGCCGAATCCCAGAGAAAATTTTTCCACCTTTATGCCGATTTTTTTAGCCATTAAAAAATGACCAAGCTCATGAAAAAAAATTAATACCCCCAAAACAAACACGGTAGGTATTATATATGTTGTTATCATTGATAGCATTTTTTATTTACTCCGATAAACTGTTTTAACTTATTGCCGCTAATTTAATAGTATAGGAAATCCCATTTTTTTCCCTTTGTAGATGTGGGTTTTTAAACCCGCCCCATGGCCGACCTAAAGGTCGGCGTCTACAATAGTCCGCACAGTAAAGTGCGCTAATTTATTCTTTGTTGTTTTTCTAACCCGAGCGTCAAGCTCCAGTGTTTGTTGAATATTTGATATTTTTTCTGTTTGGCGCTTATCCAGCGCCTGTTTTATAATATATGGTATATCTTTAAAAGATATTTCCTTGTTTAAAAAAGCCTTAACCGCTATTTCATTGGCTGCATTTAATACCACTGGTTTACCGCCGCCGGCTCTTGCCGCATCATAAGCATATTTTAAACATGGAAATCGCTTTGTATCAGGATGAGAAAAACTAAGCGGCGATGCCTTGACCAAGTCCAAATGCAGCGACGGGTTTGGTATACGTTTAGGATAGCTTAAAGCATATTGTATAGGGATACTCATATCAGTAATACCAAGCTGCGCCAAAATACTTCCGTCAACCATCTCCACCATAGAGTGTATGATACTTTGCGGGTGAATCAAAACATCAATTTTATCTACCGGCATATTAAACAGCCAATGCGCTTCAATTACTTCCAAGCCCTTATTCATCAGACTGGCTGAATCAATAGTAATTTTTTGACCCATTTTCCACGTAGGGTGTCTAAGCGCCTGTTCTAAAGTAACCCGATCTAATTGCTCCGCAGAAAAATTTACAAACGGTCCGCCGGATGCAGTTAAAATAATACGTGATATTTCACTTTTGTCAACCTGATTAATACATTGGAATACAGCGCTATGTTCACTGTCAACAGGAATCAGATTTACGCCGGCTTCAGCAACCTTTTGCATTAATAAAGCGCCGGCTGTAACCAAAATTTCCTTATTGGCTAATGCAATATCCTTTCCAGATTCAATAGCGACTATAGTGGGTATTAAACCGACTATCCCCACAATAGCGGATACCACCATATCAGCCGGTGCAAACGAAGCCACCTTGATTAAGCCCTGCGCGCCCCAGGTTATTTCTATGCCGCAAGTATCCCCCAAAAGCCGTTTAAGCGCTCCGGCGGTATCTTTGTTTTTTAAAGAAACAATTGAGGGTTTAAAATCCCTGCATTGTTTAGCTAATAATTCTACATTACTTCCGCCAGCTAATCCGACTACATTAAACTTATCCGAATATTGTTTAATAATTCCTAATGTAATAGTGCCTATAGAACCGGTTGAACCTAAAATTGTTATATTTTTCATAATATAGTAAATTGTAAAATACTTATTGATATTATTTAAGGTTAGCCTTTCTGCCCTAAGGGCGGCAAGGCCGCTTTTTCATTTCTTTTTATAATTAACGCATAAAATTTATAGCATAATAAAAAAATGGAGCAACGAAGATTAAACTGTCTATTCTGTCTAATCATCCTCCGTGCCCCGGAATTATAAAACCACTGTCTTTTACCGGAACAAAACGCTTAAGCTGCGATTCAAAAAGATCGCCCAATTGAGCGACAACAGCTACGGTAAGTCCCAAAAAAACAGCATCAAAAACACCTACATCAGAAAACCAGCCCCGACAGATTATTGCCGCTATTACGCTAAATACCACTCCGCCAACAGCGCCTTCTACTGTTTTTCCCGGGCTTATAACAGGAGATAATTTGTGCCTGCCCAAGTAGCGGCCTATAAAATAAGCCCCGCTGTCACATGCCCAGATAAGCAGTAGGAGCAATATAATCGATTCAGAACCGTAAGATGATTTCCTTAACAAAAATAAATGATTAAGGAAAAATGCAATATAAAAAACTCCAAATAAGGTACCCACCGCGGCAGGATAAGCCTCTGTCGGCTCCCGCCCATAGATAACCCCATAGGATAAACATATTAATATAGAAAAACTCAATACCGCTGCAATACAATCAGCGCCGCCAAAGCCGAAAGCCAAAGTTAAAATAACCGCCAAAACCATTCCCAAGCGGTTAAAACACTTTATACCCTTTAATTCCAGCAAGCGGTAAAACTCAAACATCGCAATTAAAATAACCCCCAATAAAAACAAGCCGAAAAACCATTCTGGCGGATAGGCTGTCACAAATAAAAGCAACGGAATAAGTACGCTTACACTTAATATTCTTTGGGTTAAATTCCCTAATCCTTGTATATTTTTTTTCGTCATTATTTGGATTGCGCTATTTTGCCGATTGTCCCGAAGCGCCGCTCACGTTTTTGATATTCTATTACAGCCTGTAATAATTCCTTCTCGCGAAAATCAGGCCACAGGGTAGGTACTATAAAAAGTTCCGAATAGGCTAACTGCCAAAGCAGAAAATTGCTTATACGCATCTCCCCGCTAGTTCTAATCAGCATATCAGGATCAGGAACATCTTTGGTATAAAGATAATCGGAAAAAGTCTCTTCATCCAGATTATCTATGTCAATTTTATTATCCTGCGCATCGCTTACAATCCCTTTTACTGCATCTATAATCTCCAAGCGGCTGCCATAATTTAAGGCTACATTTAACAATAAACCGGTATTATCCTTGGTTTGATCTGTACTCCAGCGAATCTCTTCCTGCACCCACCCGGGCAAACCTGAAATACGGCCTATTGCCTGAAATCTAACATTGTTTTTCTGCATATCCAATAATTCACGCCTTAAATATTCTACCAGCAATTTCATTAATTCGCCGACTTCCTCAGGCGGCCTGCGCCAATTCTCAGCGGAAAAAGCATATAGGGTTAATACCTGTACGCCCAAATTAGAGGCCACCCGCACAATTTTAATGGCTGATTCCAAACCAATACGGTGTCCGGCCACCCGCGGCAACATCCTTTTTTTCGCCCAACGCCCGTTACCATCCATAATAACAGCAATATGTCTGGGTAAATTTTGGCTGTCAATCATCGCCCGCAATTCTTTTTTGCTAAATTCATTGCCGGCTTTTTTCAATCTTCTTTTAATCATATTTTTTATTTTATTATATTATATTAATGTATTTTAATAACCAAATGCGCTACCATGCAATGATATCATTGCTTGTCGTAAAAAGCAAGCAAGCCGGCAACTGTTGACTTAAGAGAACGAAACAAAGTGGAGTGAAGAATCTGCTCCCTTATGCGAGTAGATTCTTCGACCGAAGGCTGAAGAATGACAGCTAAAAAAAGCGCTTTTAAGTACAGAATGTTCTTAAGCCAACAACATTGACCCTAGCTCTCTACCCAGAGGTGAGGGGGGATTAAGATGGAAATACTATACTATCAAGCAATTCTTCTGCCTTAATTATATCTTTTTTAATCTGTGCTCTAAGTAAACCCTCATTTTTAAAAGCTATCTCCGGCCTTATTCTGCATACAAATGCTACTTTTAGTGATTCATTGTAAAGATTAGCGCAAAAATCTATAATATGCAATTCGCACTTTTTGGAATGCAGGCCGTAAGTAGGCTGATAGCCAAGATTTAACACCCCTTTGTATGTTTTTTTCTTAAATTGCACCCATACCGCATAAACCCCAACCGCCGGCATTAATTTAGGTTGCTTATCAAGCGCAGCAGTGGGATAACCCAAGTTCTTACCCTTTTTATTCCCGTGGATTACCTTCGCGCTTATAGAATAAAACCTGCCAAGCAGCCGGTTGGCGCCTTTAATATCGCCATTTATAATCCTCTGCCTAATAAGAGTGCTGCTTAAGATAATATCATCCCTTTTTATCGCCTGTATAACTTGTAAATTGTAGCCATAGGTATTTTGCATATCCTCAAGCAATTCCACCGTGCCCCGGCGCTTATATCCAAAACGATAATCATGACCCACTATAATTTCAACCGGATTTATTATATCGTGGATAATCTGCTTTAGGAAATCTTCAGCAGACAGGCAGGCTAGCTGTTTGGTAAAAGGCAGACAAATAAATACATCTATACCTATATCATTAAATAACGCTATTTTCTCTTCCAAAGCGGTTAATATGGGCGGAGCCTTTGGGGGATTTAAGAGCGCCAGCGGATGAGACGCAAAGCTAAATGCCATAGCAGTACCCTTTAACTTTACAGCCTGCTTACTTACCTGCTCTAATATTGTACGATGCCCCAAATGTACTCCGTCAAAATTACCTAAAGTAAGCGCCGGCTTGGGGTATATTTTTAAATCCGATAGTTGTTTTATAATTATCATTCGGTTAACCTGCTTTTTTACCCCAAACAATTGTATCGCCGGTATATGCGCCATAGCCGTCTACCCGCGGACCAAATAAATATTTAGTCAAAAGCATCTCCGGGGTAACAACGCCTAACTCGTATTTTTTTAATACCTTATACCCTGTTTTACCCTTAAATAAATCCTGAATAAACTCTCTGGCGGGTTCTCCCCCCCAGCAGTGGAATACTTTATCACAAGAATCTGGATACGAATCCTTAAAATCATAACCGCCGGTAAGATAGCGCGAATAAAAACAAGAGTGCATTATAATGTAATCAGCATCAAAACTTTTGGTGGTTTTATATTCAGAGGGTATTAAATTATAATTTATAGAAGGGCCTATAGCAATAAGTTTATTTTTATCTACATTTTCCCTAAGCCAATCCCCCATTAAACTGCGGCTGTCTGATACTGTCGCTTTTTCTAATGATATAATTTGAGTCAACTGATAAATTATAATAATCCCTATAAATAAATTAAAAAACCTGCGGGAAGGAAACCGCTTGGATAACTGAACTGCTCCATAAGCTGCAAGCGCCAGCATTGTCGGTATTATAGGCATCAAGTATCGGGTCATATTAACCACAATCTTACAAATAAAATAAAAATGCAGCAACATCGGTAAAAATATCACCACATATTTATTGGCTAATAACTGCTTTATAGATAAGCCGGACAGCTTTGATTTAGCAAATAATTTGAATACTCCCCATATAAAAAGCAAAAAAACAGGTAATCCAACAGAAGGCAGCAACAATAATAAATAGACCGGAATATTAATGAATTTATTCATTGCTACACCGGAAAAACTGTCGGTTTGCACCATATGCTGCGAATTTAAAAAACTCTGAGGGGTGTAATAAAGAAAATTAATAAATGCAAAAGCGCCAAGCAGACTAAAGGAGATCAACAAAATATGATAAATCTTTTTGGGGGAATTTATTACAATTAAGGCCAGCGGCGCCAATAAAATAACGCTTGGTTTGGTGCCCATAGAAAAACCGGCGCCAATACAAGCCCCAAATAAATCCCGATCATTTGCGCATCTTAGGTATTTTAATACAAAATAAAATGACAAGTACATCCAAAAAAGGGCGGGAACATCAGGTACCGATAGATGGCTGTAAGCCGTATGTATCCAGCATAATCCCAAAAACAGACTCGATAAGATCGATACAGTCTCATTATCAAACAACTCGTTGGCAAAAAAATAGATTAAAAAAACCGTTGCCAAACCATAAATCAAAGCCAATAGGCGGCCAATTGCGTAAAAATATTTGGAATTTACCTGTAAGGAATCAAATACTAACCTGCCCAGTCCAAAAATACCGGCAATTTGAGTACCCATACCTCTAACATAAAATTGTTCATAATTTATTTGGCTGAAGAACTCATCCGCTATGCCGGCATGATATCTCTCATCCGGGGCAAGCACATAATGCTTACCGTCGCTGAATAAGTTGTATCCCCAAAAAAGTCCCGGCGCCCGCACAAGCGATGATAACAAAAGGATACCAAATAAAGTAAGCAGTATTTTAAACGAGGGTTTGTTCATATATTGTTGTATGGGAAATTATAAAATGAAGACGTCTACAGACCCTCTGCTGAGAGTTTTTTTGCTGCTTCTTTTTGAGATTTGCTCAGCACAGCCGGTACTTTAATAGCTATTTTAACATACAAATCTCCATGACCGCCGCTGCGGAGGCGCTTTACCCCATAGCCCTTGAGCCTTATTTTTCTGCCGCTGGAGCTGCCTGCGGGAAGTTTAATTCGTTTTGAACCTTTTAAGGTGGGAACTTCTATCGTATCCCCCAAGAGAGCTTGCGAGGGTAATACTGATTTTTCCGTATATAGGTCATCTTCTTGGCGGGTAAATTCAGGATGTGGAGCAATCTTTATACGTATGTATAAATCACCGGCCTGACCGCCGGCAAGACTTCCCTTACCGGAGACTCTTAAACGCTGGCCAGCCTTTATTCCGGCAGGAATCTTTACGCTGACATGTTCCTGTTTATTACCGTATTGCAAAGTCACTGTTTTTTTGCTGCCCAAGGCAGCTTCTTCTAATGTAACAGTTAGATCACAGACAAGGTCTTCGCCTACCGGTTGATGCGTCCCTCCGGTATAATGCTGTTTATAGCTGCACGAGTCGCCATGAGCGCCAAAGGGCGCTTGCGCCCCGCCGCCGGTAAAAAACTCAAAACCTCCCCTTTGACTTCTTCTGCCGGCGCCCCGCCCCGCCGCCGCCCCGCCAAATAACTGGCTAAATAAATCCTCGCCGCCGGCCAGACCAAATTCCTTAAGTATATCGTTGAGATTAGACCCGCGAAAAATATCCTCCTGGCTAAATCGCTGACTAAAGCCTTCCGCACCAAACATATCGTACTGTTTACGTTTTTCTGCATCGCTAAGTACGGCGTAGGCTTCATTTACCGTTTTACAACGCTCTTCAGCCTTTTTATCGCCTTGATTTCGGTCTGGATGATATTTTAGGGCCAGCTTACGATAAGCTTTTTTAATTGTATCGGCGGCAACATCTTTGGCTACGCCTAAAACCTTATAATAATCTTCAGCCATTTTATGACCCGCTTTTATCTTTTATTCTTTGTGTTATTGTATTATTATTAATGGCTACTTGAGTTAACTCCGAAAAAGATTACATTCTATCATTCTGAGGCCGGAGACCGAAGAATCTACTCGCATATGTGAGCGGATTCTTCACTGCGCTTCGCTTCATTCAGAATGACAATTTCCTTAACTTAATGGCATTGGGGACAAACCTCTCCCTTACAGAAAATTGCATTAATAAAGTATATACAAAAGATCAACTAACTGATATGTAATAACATTTTGTTTTTTTCTTATGTCGAACTCAGGTTACAATATAAATAAACGCTAACCGCACGCTATATTCTATTTTGCGTAATTTGAAGTATTAACTCACCCTACTATAACGCTATTTATGCTTGTAATCAAGGCTTCATATTATGTATTAATAAAAAAATACTCTCTTCGCTTAATACGCCAAGTATAATCAGGGTGATAATTGCTAAAAAAGTGGCGGTAAACGATTTAATATATTCGTTTTTAATGGGAAAATATTTAAAAACTACAAAAACCTCAACAATAATAACCAGCGCTAAAATCATAGCCGATATTTGAAAATTGGGCGCCTCCGGCAGGTCTTCGGCCTTCATTTCCACCGGCGGCAGAGGAATTGTATCAGCCGATGTTTCCGCTGCCCCATCAATACCTTCTATGGGAAAACCTCCTGTTATCCCTGAGCTGTCATGCGGTGTTTCTACGATTACGTCCGTTTCTGACTCCGGCTCCGGCTCCGGCTCCTGAGCATATACATTCTTAACAGGGATAATCCAGCCTAAACAAGTAGATAATATGGATAATTCATTATTAAATCCATTGAATCCCTGCTTATCATGACCGCTTACAATGCGTTCGACATTGCTTTGTCTACCCTTTTCACCATTGTATATCCAACCGGTTTCAATCTTGGATGTATCTTTGTTTATATATTTTATTCTAAGCCATACTTTATTTTTAGCAATGATTTTTTTCTCAATAATTTCAATTTGATCGTCGTGATTCAACTCGTAACCGGCTTTACTTAGCTTACATTTCCATTTTAGGATTCCATCGGAGACTAAAACCGGATAATGATCTTGAACTTTCAGATTATCTGCAATAACATTAGCATTCGGGTTAAACTTACCGGCTGTATCTTTAACTTCCTGGGCAAAAATTATACTACATGTTGAAAATAAAAAAAATACCGCAACAACAAATACCCCGTTTTTATATTTCATAAGCTGCTAACCCTCGCTAAAAGTTATGTTATACTTCCTCCCCTGTTTATGTTATTACCACATAATTTTGTTAAAACAACTTGTTTCTTATAATGCGGCTATCTTTAAGTTAAAAGTACAGGAAATCCTATGTCTGGTAACAGGCCGACTTAAAAGTCGGCAGCTACGGAAAGACATCCCGCTAAGTTATGACAGTTCCTAAGCGTCAAATTTAAAATTAACATTAATCTTAAACAGCTTTATAGCCGGCAGATTGAGTAAATCCGATATTCCGGTTTTTTCCTTAATCTCAGCTATGGTATCCGATAAGCGCTCATCAGATTCGGCAGTTAAAGTAAACCACATATTATAATCGGTCTGCCGCAAATAATTATGAGTTACGCCCTTATATGCGTTTATTATCTCAGCCACCTCATCTATCCGTGCAGGCGGTACTTTAAGCGCCAGTAAGGTACTTGAGAATCCCAACTTTTGAGAATTAAACACCGCCCCCAACCGACGGATATACCCCTTTTGTTTTAGGGTATTTAAACGCTGTATTACCTCGCCTTCGGTCAAACCAAGCTCTTTACCCAATTGTTTATATGGCTCAGAACATATAGGAAAATCAGCCTGTATCCGGTTTATTATTTTTTTATCTATGTTATCCATTTACTCCTCAATGCAATTATATATAACAGTAGCCGCCGACTTTTAAGTCGGTCGTGAAAGCAGGTTTAAAAACCCGCGGCTACATTGCTTTAAAACAACCTATTACGGCAAGTTCCCCACCGTAACCGATACATAGGCATCCGGCGTAAAATATTTTCCGGCTATACGCTGTATGTCATGAACCGTTATCTTGCGAATCCCATCTTCAAAGCGGTCTATTTCCTCATAGCCCAAACCTAGCAGTTCATTTATGGATACCTCTTCGGCAAAAGCTTGATTTTGCTGCCGGTTTATCAATTGATTCCCTATTATATTTTCTTTAGCCAAATAAAGCTCATCTTCAGTAACCAATTCCCGCCTTAATTTGTCTATCTCATCCAATAATCCCTGCCTAGCAGCATCAGCCTTATCAGCGGTAGTGCCTACATAAAAGATATAAGCCCCCGCATCAATGCCGGTAAACATGAAAGCGCCCGCATAATAGGCCAGCCCCTGTTTTTCGCGCAGATTATCAAAAATACGCGACCCCTGACCGGATAATACATAGGTTAATACGCGAAAAGCAAATCTATCCTCATGAGCAATATCAATACCAGGATAGCCCAAAAACAATACAGTCTGCATCTTATCCGCCGCAAGAACCGCCGTCCTGATCTCATTTAAGGGCTCTTCCTGTGCTATATCCTCATCAGATATCTCTTTAACCTTAAGCTCGCCCCATACCCTTTTTACCTGTTCTAAGACCTTATCAGTATCCACATCCCCGAATATACTAAGCGCCATATTATTGGGTACATAGAATTTAGCATGCGATGCAGTCAGCTGATCACGAGAGATAGATTCCACACTTTCAATACTTCCAGATACAGGAAGCCGGTAAGGATGTTTTTTAAACATGGTTTTCATAAATAATTTACGCGCAAGATAAATTAGTTCTTCATCTTCAGCCTTAATATCGGCAATAATCTTAGCGCGTGTTTTTTCCATCTCATCTTCAGGAAATGAGGGATTATTAGTAATATCGGCCAATAATTTCAGTCCCAATTCAAAGTCTTTTTGCTGAACTGCAATGTCAATCGAACTGGAATTATTCCCGCTGTCAACACCAATTCGTCCGCCAACCGACTCGATAGTATCGGCAATTTCCTCACCTGACATAGTTTTGGTACCCTTTAACAGCATATCCTGAATAAAATTGATAACACCGTTATTTTGTTCATTTTAACTACGCACGCCACATTTAACTGCTACATGTAAATTTACAATCGGTAATTGATGATTTTCATTAATCAATAAAGTCAGCCCATTATCCAATACAAATTTTTTAATTTCCGTATGTGTTGTGATTGCAGGTTCCGCCTGTTTACCTTTTTCCTTACTTGGGGGTTTTAAAATCACCGTAAGTTGTTGATCGGGCGCAAAATATTTCCGAGCGGCAAGCATTAATTGTTCAGGGGTAACTTGGCTTATCCCTTGCATATAACGAGCGGAAAACTTGTAATTTCCGGTTAAAAATTCATTCATACCCAAATCATGAGCCTGCTCTTCCACGCTTTCCTGATCAAAAAGCAACTCGCTTATTACCTGATTTTTAATCTTGGTAAGTTCTGTCAAGTCAACTTCTTCTTTTTTTAATCTATCTAATTCCTCCCAGATCATTTTTTCTATTTCCGGTAGTTTTTCATAATCAAAACCGGCGCTTACCGCAAACAATCCTCTATAGGCAGGCGTATATGAATAACAGCTTATTTTATATACTATGCCCGCCTCTTCTTTTAGGCGGCGATATAGTCGGCTGCTGCGACCTTTACCCAAAATCATAGATACAACATCCAAAGCATAAAGGTCATCATCTCCGATATTTATGGTTTGAAAGCCTAATAACAAACGCGAAACCTCCAGCGGGAATTCCTTTTCTATGCGTTTGGGCTGAATTTGATTGGGTTCTTCAGGCACAACCAATGGAGCGGCCGCTCTGCGCGTAAAATCCGCCCAGTATTTTTCAATTAATGCCTTGGCATCCGCCAAATCAATACCGCCTACCACCACCAGCGCCATATTAGACGGTACATATTGACGTTTATAATAACCCAGCAAATCTTCCCGCGTAAGAGCTGAGAATACTGAACGATAGCCGATTATAGGATGCCTATATGGATGTTTGGTATACATTGTATTATAAAATAACTTTGTTAAGTAACGATCCGGATCATCCTGTCCCATATTTATTTCTTTTAGGATAACCTGTTTTTCACGCTCGCATTCATCAGGTAGAAAGCTGGAATTTTGAATAGCATCAGCGCTGATATCTAAGCCTTGTTCTAAATATTGGGCTGGTAAGACCAAATGATATACAGTCTGCTCCAGACTGGTAAAGGCATTTAATCTGCCGCCAAGCCGCCTTATCTGTCTGGCAATCTCGCCGACCTGCCGTTTTTTGGTGCCCTTAAACAGCATATGTTCTACATAATGGGAAACTCCGCTGCCCATTAACTCGCCTTCATTTATACTGCCGGTACGAACCCACACCTGAATAGCCGTAAGCGGCGATACGGTAGGTTTTAATATAACCGTCATACCATTATCCATTACATAATGTTCTACTTTCTCATATCCCAAAATATTCTCCTTCAATTTTGTATCACAAAACGCCTGCGGCGGTAAAACAGCCCAAATTAAAACCCATAAGAAAATTATATCTATTATGGGATGTATATTTTTTTTACAAAACATATAGAAAATTTCCTAATATTAAATTTACCAAAATCAGCATAATTATAGCATAAAAGCTTATACGATACATAAGACTTACCGCCTTTTTTATATCTTGCGGCACAGGTTTATTATTATTATCATCACCCAAAGTTTGTTTAATGCACAGCCTGCCGCCATAGGCGCTCGTTCCGCCTAATTGTATATCCAAACAGGCGGCAAAGCCGGCCTCAGGTATACCGCTGTTGGGGCTTGGATGTTTTTGTCCGTCGCGGAGCATTATATTATATACCCGCTTTGTTTTATTTAAACCGCAGGCGCACGGTATAAAAATATACATAAGACGCGCCGGAATATAATTTGCCAGATCATCTAATTTAGCAGACGCCCAGCCTAAATCCAAATAACGCTCATTTTTATAGCCTACCATAGAATCTAAGGTATTTACAGCCTTATAAGCCAAGGCTAAGGGAGCGCCTCCCAATATAGCATAAAAGAGGGGCGAGATAAAGCCGTCCACCGTATTTTCAGCCACCGTCTCTATTACAGCGCGGACCATAGCCGCCTCATCCAGATTTTGCGTATCCCGCCCTACAATATGCGCCAGGCTCTCTCTAGCCGCAGGCAGATTGCCTTTAGCTAAAACATAATATACGCTGTTTGCGGCTAAAGCCAAAGAGCGCGCCGAAAAGCAGGAATAAATAAGTAAAACAGCCGCTATACTGCCTAATAGCGGATTAATCGCACTCAACAGACTTAAAACCGCATATGAGATAATATAAACCGATAACACAACACCGGCGCACAAAAACGCCCCGCTTAAACGCAGACGCCTTGTCTTAGCCCTAACTAAAGACTCGCTTTTTTCGATCAGCTTGCCGATAGCAATAACCGGATGCGGCCACCAAGCCGGATCACCGCAGATTAAATCCAGTATATACGCTGAAAGTATTATTTCCATTTTTTCAATTCAGGGGCTTTGCCCCTACGCTCCCGTTGATCGCTGCCCCCTTTGTATGCCGATGTTTGTCTCATACCAGAACAAACCTGTAACCGCCGACTTTTAAGTCGGCCTGTCGGATGTTTTGTCATTCTGAATGAAGAGGCTGTGTCGCAATTACCTTTGTCCAATTTTTACGTCTACAGGTGGTATAGATGCAAGGCTTGACGTACAATATACGGTGCAAATCCCACCCGAAAAGTAGTTGCGACACAGCCTCGAAGCGAAACGCAATGAAGAATCTGTACACGTATGCGAGCAGATTCTTCGGCCTTCGGCCTCAGAATGACAGTAATGAACAGCTTCATAATAAAAGCTCAAACACCGGCATCCAATATACTATACAATAAATCCATATCAATACTTGCGCGTACGATATCCGCCAGTCTATCATAAGAGCGCTCTTGACAACCTATTGCATCATCATTACAAGAGTCCTCAACCGCAGATATCCCCCGTTTTAGGCGCATAAAGCCTAAAAGAGAGCGCCTGAAATCATCATTATCGAATATACCGTGTATATATGTTCCCCACGCCATAGCGTCATCTCTTGCGGCGCCGTCGTCCTGATTAATCTGTACATCCCCGCGCTGTATCAGGCTAAATGCCGCCTTCACGCCATCACCCAAACGGCTGTCGCCCATATGTATTTCATAGCCGGATATTATACCGTCATAAAAGGGCAGGCGCCCTGCCCTGCCCTTAACTTGAGCGGTAATTTTATCTGATCTGAAAACAGTCTCCACATCTAATAACCCCAAACCGGCAGCCTCCTGCGCCTTCCATTCATTACCTTGCGCATCGGTTATGCGATTACCCAGCATCTGATACCCGCCGCAGATGCCTATAATCATAGCGCCTTGAGCGCGTAATTTCTTAATCTGCCGGTCATATCCATACTTCCTGAGATACGCCAAATCGAATAAGGTATTCTTGGTACCGGGGATTATAATTATATCGGCATAAGTCAAGGGCTCTGCCCTGCGGAAATATTTTAATCTAACCTGCGGCTCATGCTCTAAGATATCAAAATCCGTAGTATTTGAAATATGCGGCAGGACTATTACCGCAATCTTCAGCATACCGGCGCTATCTGAAAAATCATCGCCCTTATCATCAGGCAGGTGATCCTCTTGGGCTATTTGTAGATTATCTATATACGGAGTTACTCCTAATAACGGCCTTTTGCTCTTTTTTATTAAAAAGTCAAGCCCCGGTTTTAATATATCAAGATCACCTCTGAATTTATTTATATGCAGGGCTTTAACCAGCCTGCGTTCGCTTGGGGTAAGCAGCATCATAGTACCGATTAAAGATGCAAACACCCCGCCGCAATTAATATCGCCGGTTATAATAACCGGTGATTTACTATATTTTGCCATCCACATATTTACAATATCATGCGACCTAAGATTTACTTCAGCCGGAGAACCGGCGCCTTCTATTACTATTATTTCATAACGCTTACTTAAGCGTTCATAGGACTGTTTTACAAATTTTACGGCGTCTTTTTTATAATTATGGTATTAGCCGGCATTCTTATTGCCTATAGGTTTTCCATGTACAATAACTTGCGCGCCGATATGACTTACCGGTTTTAATAATATGGGATTCATATCCACCGCAGGCTCTATACCGGCGGCCTCAGCCTGCATGACTTGCGCCCGTCCCATCTCCGCTCCATCGCGGGTAACATATGAATTAAGCGCCATATTTTGTGATTTAAACGGGGCTACCTTGTAGCCGTCCTGATAAAATATGCGGCATAAGGCGGCGGTAAGCACGCTTTTACCCACATATGATCCGGTACCTTGAATCATTATAGATTTAGTCAATGTGCATACACTCCTTATAAGGGTGTTTTTTACCGTCATTCTTAAGGCCGGAGACCGAAGAATCTGCATCCATACGCGGACAGATTCTTCGCTTCGCTTCAGAATGACATATTAGCCGAAATATCAACAACTTAATAAAACTTCAATAAGCCCCTGATTTTCCTTTCGTGTTCTAACCGCAAGGCGAAAAAAGCTATTATCCAAACCGGTAAAATTAGCGCAATCCCGAATTAGATATCCTTTATTAATAAGGCGGCTTTGCAGTTTATCAGAAGTAAAACCCTCTCCCCCTTGGGGAGAGGGCAGGGTGAGGGGAACCAATTTAACAAGTATATAATTAGCGGTAGGCTGATAGGGTAAAAAACGTCTATCGGCGCATAATTCATTATACAAAAATTCACGTTCTTTTTTTATAAGCCCGCGGGTCTTATGGTAATAATCCGTATCGCATATAGCGGCCAGTCCTGCATTTTGGGCTAATTGATTCACCGACCAGGGCGGTTTAAGTCTATTTATCCCGTTGATTATTTTATTATTAGCCGCCATATAACCCAAGCGCAGACCGGCCAAAGCGTAAAACTTGGTTAAAGAACGCAGGACTATTAAATACTTGCTTTGGGCTGCATATTGTATCAGGCTGTATTTATCCGCCGGTTCGGTAAAATCCAAAAATGCCTCATCAATAACTAGATAAACCCCGTATTTTTCGCAGGCGGATAATAGGCGCTGCATGTCATTAGGGGAAATTAAAAAACCGGTAGGATTATTGGGGTTTATTATACTAACCAGTGAGACATTATCAAGCTGCGCAATTACAGTCTCTATATCCGGCTTGAATGAATGCTCCGCAGTAAGCGTTATCCTTTTTATGCGGCTATTATTAATTATACAGGCTGTTTCAAACTCGGAAAAAGCCGGAGATATAATCAGACTGCAAGCGGGTTTAATATATTGAGGAATAAGGTAAATAAGCTCGATTGAGCCGTTGCCGATTAATATATTGTCTGTAGATATATTATGTTTTTGGGCTAATTTCATCTTTAGCTTACCGCAGTCGGGGTCGGGATAATTAAGTAAGGCGTCCTTATAATTAGATAGGGCCTGCTCTACTTTGGGCGATATCCCCAATGGATTTATATTAGCGCTGAAATCGGTTATCTTATTATATGAATATATATTTCCTCCATGCGGAGAAATTACAGCCATTTAGAACTCCTATACACAAAATACAGCAAAAAAACTATCGTATGTTTCGGGATGTCTCATCCCTAAATATATGACATACGACTTAAGGTAGTTGTCATTCTGAACGAAACGAAGTGGAGTGAAGAATCTGCCTTAAGTACGCGAATAGATTCTTCGCTACGCTTCAGAATGCCAGTTGTACCAATGTGCAAAAAAAATAAAAACAAATGCTATTATGGAATATAGCCGCAGAAAATACAAGCGGAAAGATGTTCTGATTTATATGGAGTAATTAGCCAGCAGACAGCCCTGATGATTGTCATTTTTAACATTACATCTGCTGATTTTTATGATATCATGATAGATGAAACTGTAAGAGCAGGACAAGTGCACAATCCATCCATTGCCAAAAACCATATCTTAATAGACTCTTGCAAAACTATCTGTTATTCCCGAATACCTTTATCGGGAATCCAGTTTTTCAAGCAGTTAAAAATAGATTCCAGCTTAAAACCACTGCGGGAATGACATTTTGGGGGACTTTTGCAAGAGGCGCTTAATATATAATTTAATGTTATTACGTCATACGGGGAGAGAACCGGAATAATACGACCTGTATGGTTGCTGTTAACTTTTATAGCAAATGAGGAAAATGAAATGGGATTTTTAGAAGGAAAAAATTCATAACGGTTGGAAATAACGATATTATTCCAGTTAATGGACCTGCAAATTTTTCATTTACGCTTTCCGGGCTGCCTGAGATTCAGCTTTCAGGCTGCCTCTTATCGATGTTGGGCCATTTGGCTGGAACACGGCTAAATCCGAGGTTTGCCGGCACTGGGATATTTTAGGTTCAAAAAGAACTTGGTCGCCATATCCTATTCTTTCGTATTGTCTGGGAGCGGCGGAAATGGATGGCAAAACAGTAAATGTTCGTTATTTTTTGTTTCCTGTTAAAAAACCGGCTCATCAGGGTCACGCGGTTGCTCAAGTCATCTGCCAAACGAAGCTTGGGGCACAAGCCGGTAATTTTAAGGTATGGGTTGATGCTTTGAGGGAAAATGAGCTGTCTTATGAAAACATCCAACACATAAAATTGGCTCTCTAAATGTTTATCAAGTTTATAGTTGCAGTCACAGGTTTTTTTGAAAAGATGCTGTTAAGTTAATTTCAAGATGAGGTATTAGAAATGGCAATCCAGCCAAAAGATTTAAACCAAAGTAATGCTGGATATGGTGAAAAAACCATGTACCATTGTTTTCAGGCAAAACTTGAGCTTGTTTTTGGAGGTGGTGGCTTCCCAGGATTAAAAGATCGTTATGACCATGGCCAATACGTTATGGTTATCGACGAGGCTTTTAAAGGTTGTATCAGCAAAGCCGCGAGGTCAATTGATATCTTGTCAAAAATGGACGAAGCTGATTTAGCTGCCTATTATTATATGGGCAAAGCTTACTTAAAACAGGGGAATGTTGATAATGCTATCGGATGTTTTCACATTGTCCGTAGTCAGGGTGGTTTTAGAAAATACATGCTCGAAACGCCCATCGAATTTTCAAAATTAATAGGGCTCGCCCAATCTGAATTGGAAGAAATCGCGGATGAATATGGGGAAGACAAAGTTAATAATTTTGATGTGGCAGTGTTTATGAGTAATATCACAAGGGCTAAAGAAGGCGGCTGCTTCATCGCCACTGCTGCATGCGGGACGCCGCTGGCGGAGGAAGTTATATGGTTATCCCGTTTTCTGGATGATGTTTTGGCTAAGCGGAACCGCCAATAATATGAGGAAGGCGGAACCGGCTTTGCCTTGTTCCGCCCTACTATTGGAAAAAGAGGTGGCGGCATATGTAAAAAAATGCTCGGGGGGAAGGATTGCCAGTCATGAGGATAACGACAGCAGGAATTGGGTAAAATGCAAAAAATGTGGAGAGACAGCAAAGCCGTGCTAGCTTCTATTAGAAAGATTTAATGATTAACATTAACCAATAATAAGGAGAATTTACAATGCAGTATCGTGTTGTTCCATTTGTGGCTAATATTAGCAAAGGTTCCGGCCCCGAAGATGCTGCCAATCAGCTTCAGGAACTTATCAATAAAATGGCAAAAGACGGCTGGGAATATACCCGTTTGGAGAACATTGAAATAATTGTACATGACCCGGGAAGTCCAGGAGAACGGGGATGCTTTGGTTTTGGGGCGCCTGAAGGCGTAGCGCCGCCAAGTCAGACCACTACCCGCTTTGATATGGCTGTTTTTCAAAAAGAAGATTGAATCCATAAAACGGGGTAACAATAATGCAATATCTCTTATTGGGGCTAATAAGGTTATATTGGCTAATCATGCCGAAAGCCTGGCGGCGGGAATGTATTTTCCGGGTTTCCTGCTCGTATCATGTATACGGCATAACGCAGAGGGAAGGATTACTGGCCGGATTATCCGCATTTAAATACAGGTGGAAAACATGCCGCCCCGGTTATCGGGTGGAATGCTGGGACGGAAATATGATGGTGCATCTGGCTGATGGAAGCGTTGTTACCCCTGAATATATAGCTGAGGGGATTTTATCTCAGTACGAAGCGGCTTTTAAAGAAGTTGAAACGAGAATAATGACTGTAAACCACGTAAATTAAAAACAGGAGAAAAACAATATGTCAGCAACCATTATAGGCAGAGTGAAATCAGGTAGTAGAAAAAGCTATGAGGTGAAATGGGATCAGGCTAAGAGGGATGTGTATGTGTCCTATGCTGGCTGGACAAAGGTGGGGCAGGCATCTTCGGCGGGCGATGCCATGAATAAGGCGGAGGCGTGGCTATATAATAAGTAACCTACCTTGGGGTGTCCAGCCCCGAAACGAATTGTTCATAAGCAGGTGGGTTTTGGGGCGAGTAACACCATCCAGATCGATGACTATATACGAGCAGATTCTTCACTGCGCTTACGCTTTGTTCAGAGACTGTGTCACAACTAGAAAAATCGCTTTTTTCCTGTCATCCCCGTAAAAACGGGAATCCATAACTTATTTAAAAGGCTAGATTCCTGCCTCCGCAGGAATGACAAGTTGAGAGCATTTTTCAGGTTTTAAGCAGTTACGGCACAGTCTCTTTGTTCAGAATGATAACTATGTAAAACCAACTTTTTCTAAGAATGAACTTATAGGCAGCAACTTAGTATTAACCTGAGTTCGACATAAAAGTTGTTGATTTTATTAAACTGTAGGGGCGACGGCTTGTCCCCGCCCGTGGTTTGGGAGGGGATGCGCCCCACTGCCACTAAGTTAAGGAAATTGTCATTCTTAAACGAAACGGAGTGGAGTGAAGAATCCCCCTACGTATGCGTACAGATTCTTCGGCCTCCGGCCTTAAGAATGACAGGCTAAAAAAGGTTTTCATTATAGTATAAAGCTTAACTTAATGGCATTGGGGACAAGCCCTTCCGCTACATTGATTTACATCAATTAGTTGATATGTAATAATATTTTAATATTTCTTATGTCGAACTTACGTTATTACCTAACTCATGTTACGCAAAAAGACTAATCACATCACCGTAGGGTGGATTAAGGGGCTTTATATAACAGACATTCTTCATAAATTAAGGATAGTAAATTACACAAGGATTACCCCGAATCCACCACGCCTAGCGGCGGGTAATGG
>JAJRXT010000007.1 GCA_024276125.1 bacterium | reverse complement strand
TATAGTTATTTAAGCAACTATGCTTAGTTGTCTTATCAGTATTTCTATTTAGCTATCAGGCAAAGGCCGCGTGTGAGGATTTTCTTATTGTAGCCGGTAATGCGGGTGATGCCTATTTGGATTCATATATTTATTATGTGCCTGTGAATCCAGATGGGACTCTGGGCGCTAAAGCGCTTTTTGATGCTTTTTATGGTGATGTGACTTCCTATAATTTTGGTATTGCTATAGCCGATTTTGACAATGACGGTGACTGCGATGTGGTCTTTCCGCATGGTAAGGACGGGAATATATGGTTTTATGAAAAGCTTGGCGCTGGATTTAATTTTGATGCGAAAGTGTTGTGCGGAACCTTTATTGAACCGGATGTAAATGATACTGCGGTAGGCGATTTTAATAATGACGGAAATATGGATTTTTTATTAAGTGGAGATGCCTTTAAAGCTGGACGTATGCAAATTTATCTGGGCAATGGAGACGGCACATTCCAGCCGGCTATTTTCTCTCCTGATTTAGCGCCTATGGCGGGAACCTGCAGAAACCTTTTAGGTAAGGATGCCGCTGATTTTAATGGCGACGGTATTTTAGATGTAGCTACTGGCGTAAGATATGGAGACGCCTTGGAGCTTGATGCACTTTATCTTTGGATCGGTATTGGTAATGGCAATTGTAATTTAGGATATCAGGTGAATTATGACGGAAATTATGGCGTTGTTACTGATGATTTTGATTGTGATGGAAAAAAAGATATTGTATACAGCAAAGGGTTTTCTTTTTATATAATGAGAGGCGACGGAACAGGCAATTTTACGGGGCCTGATTTGTTCGGTAGCAGCGCTAAAGGTGTAAAAAAACCTATGGAGAGGTTTTTATTTAATCCTAATCAAGATTCAACTCCTGATATAGTCTATAATTTTTCTGATAGTTATCTGGAAACAACTACGATAGCCACAAATAATAATTGTACAGTATTTGCGGATAGCTCAAGCGCAATCATGAGTCTTGATTTAGGCGGCATCGCTACCCCTCGGGAGATACAAGCATTACCGCCTGTTGCGGTAACTCCGGTTATTGACAATCCCGCGCCGCAGCAAGGCGATATGGTATGTGTTTCTGTAGGGCTGACTGACGCGAGTGATCTATATGCTGCCAGTTTTGATATGTTATACAGCTCATCAATGCTGGATTATCAGAACGCTGCTGTAGGCAGCGCCACACAATTTAGCCATTTTCTGGCTGAGCCGCTAAACGGTGATGTATTAAACGGCAGTATATTGGTGGGCGCTTCAAGGAGCGCTGACGAGCTTGGTATTTCCGGTTCATTAAACGTAGCCACGCTTTGTTTTCAGGCGGTTGGCGCATATTGTTCTTCTTCTGAGATTAGTATGAGTAATTGTTATTTGGAGAATCCCGAACAAGGCAGCTCTATACCGGTAGATTGCAGCCTGATTGCCTCTGTTCAAACAACCCTGCCGTCTCCGGCTAACCTGCTGGTTATAGATACCGGTGTCCATGATCAACTGGATTTAACCTGGGATGCCGTACTGGACGCTACAGAATATAAAATCTTTCGCAGCGATACATCAGGTGTTATCGGTGAATTAATCGGTACATCAGCGACTAATTCCTATAGTGATGCAACTTGTGTGCTGGCAACTTTGGATTATTATTATACGGTGATAGCGGTAGCCGGTACTTGCGAAAGTGACCTTTCAGCTGAAGCGCCCGGTATAGCGGCTGGTATATTAGGTGATATCAACAATGACGGTCGGGTGGATGGACGTGATTTGTCACAACTAGCACGCGCCTTTGGCGCCGGTTTAGGCGCGCCCCGCTTTGATTGCAGGGCTGATTTGAACCGCGATAATCTAGTTGATGGCGGAGATTTGACCCTACTTGCTGTTGATTTTGGCCGCAGCCTTCCATAGGGAACTCTAATCTGGAATAAAATGTCTTATAATGAGAGGGGAGCATGCCTATGCGCTGTTCCCCTCATAATCCCGCCTTATTCAACAAAAACCTCAAAAGAAATAAATTCCCGAGAAAAAAAACATCACCCGATTTAATTATCCATTATATTACAATAGATTAGTTTGTGTGAAATACTGTTTATGGTTTATTTACCCGATAGGCCTGGTTGATTTTTTAATGTCATATTTTGTCGAATAAAAGTATTTCAGCAAAACCATTAATTTTGACAGAACGGCTTGTGCCGTAATATCAACAAGTTAGAAGCTGGATCATTTTTTTTAATGAAGTACCCGGAAATGGTACACCACTTGCAACTACTAATGGCAACTGAGCGGGACAGAGGGTTATAAAGCTTTTGTCTTAGCTCACGGAGAATAAATAAATTTGAAGGGAGGTGAAAACATATGTTACACAAATTAATGAAGGATGAAGGCGGTTTTACCTTGATAGAATTACTCATCGTAGTAGTTATCATCGGTATCTTGGCGGCAGTTGGAGTACCTATTTATTCAAGGTACATCTACTCATCCAAGGCTGCTGAGGCCCCGACCCAACTTATGGCATTAGTAGAATATGCCCAGAGTTATGGTCGCGCCCATCCAGAAACAGCTTTTACCGGTCCTTTGGCTTCTAACGCTGAGAGATTAACCTCTGACGGAGCCATTGATACCAGCGACTGGGTAGAGGAAGTAGTAGGCGCTGATAATGAGTATTTTAACTATTACTTCTGGGCTGACGGCAACTGTCCATTGGGCGGCGGCGGTCATGCGTGCTTAGAGGCTCGCGGCGACGGCGCTCCTTTCTTGGCAACCGATAGGCTGTTCGTATACCTGGATGCAGCCGGCGACGGTTATCTGGATACGGAAACATGGTCGTCTACTGGTAGACTATCTGACGTAATGCCTGATTAATTTAAGCATAACGTAGACGCAAATGTAAGACTAACAAGGGCAGGTATATAAGTAAGATGAAAATCTAACTTAGTACCTGCCCTTTCCTTATTTGGTTGTATTTGGTTTTGCTCAAATCCTATTTTTAAGTTAGCAGTATTATAAGGCGCCTGCTTGTAAATTAAAATTCATTACAACTTAAATGTCTTGATAGAGCCTCTTGCAAAAATTCCCCAAATGTCATTCCGGTTAAATTAATAAAGGGGAATGACAGATAGCTTTGCAGGAGCCTCTGATAGCATCTGAGAGCCATTCCTATAGTGATTCTAATAAGACTATCTGTTTTTTTGGTACTCTGGGTTGTATTCGACTTAAGAGTCTGCGAGGAGTCGGGCTTAAGAGACGAGCCAGACTACCATATATTTTTAAATGCAACCTTAGTATAAGGTGGGACTCCTTATATAAAGCGGAGCCGCTATAAAGATATTCAGGATTGACGGGTAGTTTTGCAAGAATACCAATCCCATAATGTTAACTGTTGACTTTAAATAGATATGAGTATTGGTTTTTATGAAAAGAAGGACTTTATTAAGAATTATGGAATTAGATGAATTAGCAGAGAACTATTGTCCAATATCTGAATGTCGTGATTTTGGAAAAAAGGGTCAGGGTAATTTAATTTGTTATAGTACATATGGCCCTCGGAAAACCAGGTTGTTGTATTGTCGAACATGCGGTCATAAATTTTCTGAACGCCGCAACACATTATTTTTTGGTCTGCATACAAATGATAAAACCGTGCAACAAGTAATTAAATATTTAATAGGCGGTAACAGTATTCGGTCTACAGCTAAATTGACAGGGTTAAACAAAGATACCGTACATCGTATTTATGAACGCGTAGGCCTTCACTGTCAGCGTGTCTTCTCTTCTTTAATGCGGGACTTGCGCTTGGAGAGTTGTGCGCTTGCCGAGCTGCTGGAGCTGCTTGAAAGAAGGAAAGGCCATAAGCAAAAGCCATATTCCAAACACGAAAGCGCAGGGAAAATGGTTTGTAATTAGTTACAAGTAAGTAAACGGTATTGATTTTGCATCATCTTGTTTGCTAGATGAGCTTGTTAAAGCGGGACAAGGACTTGAAATTAAAATAAAACCTGAGCCTCGGATAAGGTAACTAAATTATGGCTGGAAAAAAAATAACCGAAAAAGTACAAAAACAAAATCAGCAGGAAATGGCTTGGGCAAATATTGTAAAAAAATCAGTTGGTTAGGTTGTTTGTGCTGAGGGTGGCTTATGTTTAGTGATAATTTTTATTTTGTTGAATAATAATAATATAATTGTTGATTATGCACAAAATGTTGTGTATAATGATGTAAGGTACTACATGTACTGCTGGTCGCTTTGAACTATAGAGCGGTTGGGTTAGGCGAGGTTAATAGATAATATGCGGTGTTTCTTAGAGAAAAGCTTGTTGTCTGTTTTGACAAAATATCGCAGATATGTTACAAATGAAAAAGGCATGGCCTTGCTGGCTGTTTTGGGTTTACTTACGGTTTTTATGGGTATGGGTTCAATTTATTTTTATAGGAATGTATTGGAAGTCGGTTTGGTGATAAATGAGGAAAATATTGTGCAGTCATTTTATGCTTCAGAAACCGGTCTTAACTGGGGACTCAGGCAGTTAAGAGAAGAAAAACTCGCTGTCGGCAAATGGATTTCAAATTGGCAACATGTAGTTACTACTTATGCTGGAGAGACTCATGTAGCTTTTATGCGTGAAGATTATACTCCGGGCAATCCCTTTGATGACTACTTTAACTCTCGTCATGGCTGGTTATACGCTACTACAGTGAATGCCCGCGGACACTTGCAGCATACTTTGATTGTTGAGGTGAGGTTGATTTGGAATATTCCCATAACCGAGGCAGCCTTAACAGGTCCTAATGCCGGTCAGAACACCCTTGTTCTTGACGGTCGTGATCATAGCATGGTAGTACCGGATGAGGCTACCTTGGGCTGGTCGCCGCAGGTAATCTCAAATAACGGTACTTTGGCTATAATGAACAACGTCGGAATTTTTAATCGTACTGAAAACATGACTATCGGCGGCACTACTGCGGATACATTTGAAGATATTGTTCCTACCATGAATCAGGGCGGGGCTACCGGCTGGGGCAGAGTCGTTAATCTTGCCGGCACTATACCTGCAACTCCTGATGAGGTTATGAAATTTCCAGAGGGTTATTTAAAAAGTCAAGCTCAGACTGACGGCACATATTATTTAAACCCTGCCGACGGCATGAATTTGGTATGCCAAGACGGCGGAGTATACTATATGGAATTTGACGCCGCAATTGATATTAACTTTAATGGACTTAATCTTACAATGGCTACCCCTGATAGTTCGGCTATAGTGGTTATTCATCATGCAGACCCTACCAATTATTCAGTAAAGGTAGTAAATACTACCGGATTATTTAAGGGAATATTAATAAGCGATAAGATGAAACATTTAAATGGCGATATTGTCGGCGGCGCATATGCTGTAGGTGCTGCTGACACTATCTGCCATAGTAATGGCGGGCTTTATTATAGTAATGACGTAGTGGGTGATTTGGTCGGTGATTTTATTGACCTTTGGGGTGAGGATGACGTTGTAATAATGCAGGTGAGTTAATGGCGCGAAGATAATACTAAAGATGTGACCCAGGGAATTTTTTAGCAAAGAGGTAAATATGAACACAATTCGTGCAAAAATTTATGCCTTGCTAAAGCAAGATGCTAAAATATCTTCTCAGGGTGGATTTACTTTAGTGGAAGTCATTATAGCAACGGTGATGATGACCGCTCTTTTGTCGTCGCTTATCAAGGTTTTTACCAGGGGAAAGGCCGTAAATGACGGACAGAAAGACCGCCGCGTGGCTATTGATTTAGCGAAAGAGAGATTGGAACAGATTGATACTTTGTCGTTTAGCAATGTAGAAAACAACCTGTTGGGCAGCACGCTTGAGCAGCCGCCGCGTAATATGAGCGGCGTACCTATTAACGGCTGGAACGGAAGACCTAATTATAACACTTACCAGCGTACTACTTTTGTTGGTTATTTAAAAGATGATCCGCTTACCACCGCTGTAGACATAATCGAGGATTGCGGTTTGGGTACGGAAACATGTAATTATTTAAGGGTTAGGGTAGTCGTCTCCAGCACTAAAACCGTTTACCAGGTTGGAAGAGTGGAGGATGTAGTCCTTGAGACGGTTTTAAGCAGGTGGAATTAATATGCAGTATTTTTTTAGTAATGAGCAGGGCTTTACTCTTTTAGAAACAATGATTAGTATAATACTAATGACTGTTTTAGGCATAGTGGCCTACGGTGTTTTTGATTATGGCAACAGTTATTTTTATGTGGGACAAACGGTAACGGATTTGCAGCGTGATTCTTATGCCGCTATGGATATCATGAACCGTGACTTAAAACAGGGTAGAAATATAGTGATTCCCAGCTTGCTGTACTCAAATACTGCAACACAGAGTATTGACATAACGGACCCTGCTGGTAATATTATCAGTTATCATGTTAATGCTGGCGTAAGTGATTTGTTGCGAAGCACAAATGACGCTCGGCCGGATAAGGTGTTGCTTGATAATAATGATTATTCTATCGGCGTAGTTTTTACGGATATTGACCCTGTCGTGAGTGTCAGGCTTTGGGTAACGCTTAAAGATGATATTGTTGTCAGGGGTACCGGTATGGGCAATGTGGTTGTGGGAAATGCCTTGGCCTGGGGATGTACTTATCCATGCGGCGCTGCTTGTCATTATGATGAGTGCGGTGCGGGTTGTATGGATTTATATAGTGACATTGTTCCCAAGAACAGGTTGTTGGGAGGTTAGTCTTAAAGTTAACGCAGTTAAAGAAAAGTGAGGACTCCCTTGAGAGACGATGATCGTTTAGACGGAGATTCGTTCGGGTTTGAAGAAGAATCACTTCAGGTTGGAGACGATGACGATTTTGGTCGCGTTGAATCTGACGATGATTTTGGCTTGGGCAATGATTTACCTGATGAAATAGGCGATTGGGATGCAGGCGGTATTGACGCCTTTTCTGAAGATTAATTAGGTTTTCCGGCTGAATCTGAAATAAGCTTAGATGAATTTCGTGATACGACGAGCAAGTCTAAATCTTCTAAAGATGCAACACTGGATATTTCAGACGAACTTGAAAATCAGGGATTTGCGCCGGAGTTGGTATCTGATTTGGATTTGGATTTTGGTCCTGAGGCGGATATCGGGATGGACTTCTCTCCGAAACCGGATAAAAAACCGCAGTCGGCGGCAGGACCCCCAAAACCGCCAAAGTTTTCAAAGCCCAGCAAGCCGGCTAAGCCTGCCGCATTTAAAAAACCGCCCGCATTTGATGAGCCTGTTGCATTTGATGAGCCTGCTGCATTTGATGAGCCTGCTGCATTTGATGAGCCTGCTGCATTTGAGGAGCCTGTTGCATTTGATGAGCCTGCTGCATTTGAGGAGCCTGCTGCATTTGATGAGCCTGCTGCATTTGAGGAGCCTGCTGCATTTGAGGAGCCTGTTGCATTTGAGGAGCCTGTTGCATTTGAGGAGCCTGCTGCATTTGAGGAGCCTGCTGCATTTGAGAGGCCGCCGAAACTTGACGAGCCGTCTGGATTTGACGAACCGGATGATGTTACTTTTCCAGATACGGAAGATGTTCCTGATGCCGCGCCTGAATTTCCTGCTGTTGATCTTGATGAAGAAGCTGAAGTATCCGCTTGGGATGATCAAGAAATAGAAGCAGTACCGGAAGTAGTTTTTTCTCAGAGGCTTCCCCGTAAAGCCTGGAGCAGATATTATTGGGGATTGGATGTGGGTTCCCATACTATCAAGTTGGTTGGTCTGCAAAAGAAAATGCAGAAATTCAGGCTGGTTCACCTTACCTTGGTCGAGGTTTCTCCTCAAAAAGAATTCAATAAAGAAATAGATAATCAAGATATTTTGTCCACCGCTATAATGAGGTCTTTAGAAGGTCTTGATTTGGAACGGAACGCTATTGCTACTGCAATTGACTGCTCAGCGGTGGTTATTCGTCAAATTCCCTATCCTGCCAGCGCTTACAATAAATTATTATCTGCTTTGCATTGGGAAATAAGGAAGTATATTCCATTTAAGCCCGAAGAAGTTGTAGTGGATGCTCAGCTTTTGGAAGAAGAAGGCTCAAACGGTAAAATGGAAGTTTTACTGGCGGCAGTAACCAAAGAACATATGGAAGCCCAAAATAAGCTGTTAGACCAATCCGGCGTTAAGCCTATTTTGTTGGATGCCGGTCAATTGGCTACGCTAAATGTATTTTTGGAATATAATGACTTAAGAGAGCAAGAGACTATTGTCTTAATTGATATGGGCGCCAGTTCCAGCTACCTGACTATTTATAGTATGCAGGGACCGTTTTTTACCCTGTCTTTGTCCGTAGGCGGCAATAGGTTTACGCGTGAGATTCAGGGACGCTGTCAATTAAGTTATGCTGAGGCTGAGAGCTTAAAATGCAAGGGCCGGGAAGCCAATGATCAATATATGGATAATGATGTATATTATCCTATGCACGAGGCCTTGCAGAATACTTACGAATTGTTGATTTCAGAAATTAGACAGGCTTTAGTTTACTATAATAAACAAACCGGAATAAGCAAATTTGATCGGCTTATTTTAACCGGCGGGGGAACCTTGTTGACCGAAATTTCTGATTATGTTTCCCGAAAACTGGGTATTGCAGTAGAAACATTTGATCCATTAGAATATTTTGAAATTAATACTAAGGTTTTTGATGTAGCGCAGTTAAGGAAGTATTCCTCGCAGCTGACTATGGTTATTGGTTTGGCTATGAGAGCTGCTGAACACGGGTAATACTGGAGCTTAAATTAATGCACTTTAGAATAAATTTCTTAAAACCTGGTCAAGCTATTCCTAGCTATAGCCCGTTGTACATGTTGAAAAAGAAGTTTTCATCTGCTCAGAAAACAGTAGCTAACCAGTTAATAACTTCTGTAGGGACAAGTATTACGGGTTTAGCGCTTTCCTTTACATTGTTAATTTTTTCTTCTGTATTTTTCTATTTTGCCGTTTATACTCCGCGTGAAAGAAGTCTGGTGGAACAAGCTACAGAGATCAAGAAATTGCAGGCATTGGTTGCTAAAATGACCAAGCAGCGCCAGGAAGAACAAGCCAGACGCGACATGATCAAGGCCAGAATAAATCAGCTTATCAGGGTTAAAAACAAAACAACCTCCTGGACGGATAAACTGAAAGCCATAAAACGTAATATTGTAAGTGGACTGTGGCTTACTTCTTTAGATGTTAAAATGAGAAAAATGAAGGTTCAGCTATCCGTTGACGCAGAAGAGAGCAAGAAGAAGAAAAAGAAGAGACGGAGAGGAAAGAAGAATGACATGGCAACTAAACAAATAACCATGCCGTCTCAAATGAGGATAAGTCTTAAAGGTTCTACTTATTCTTTTTTGGGACCTAAACCGCTTAAAGTAATTGCAAAATTTATGAATGATTTGGTAACCGATCCCGTATGGGAGAAGCATTTTGATTTAAGTGATTGGGTAATTACTACTTCAGAGTTGGATAAAGATACGGTTGCAAGTTTAAAAGACAAATATTTCAATAAAGAGTTGCGAGAGGTTCCAAAACAAATTAGTTTTACTTTAGAGCTAGAGAGAAAGCGTTAGCATGAATAATCTCTTAAGAGCAGGCTGGGTTTTATTCTTTATTTTGTTTGTGTGGATTACGGGAACAGCGATTTATAATTATCGCAAACAAAGCGTAACTATGCAGACCCATTTGGAAAATAAAGAGAAAATTGTAAAATTAGAAAATGAACAAAAAATGAAAGCCGAATGGAAGGCTGAAGAAAAAAAGGATATTGAAAAGCTGAAAAAACTGGCCAGAGAGCATGGAAGATGGTGGTTCTTACATGACATAGAAGAACAGCTCGGACCACAGTTCAAACCTTTATTTGAGTCGATAGGTCCGATGAAATTGACTAATGAAAGAGATTATGTTTACATGTCGAGAAACATTGTTATTGAAGGCACTTATCCTGAAATAATTAAATTGTTTGGCAATTTAGAAAAAGACAGGGGTTTTTCAATAGAGGAACTGTCAATCAGTAAATTGGGTATGCGGGGTGATGAATTTAATCTCGAACAAATAAACAAAGCCTCTTTTATCTTAAGCAGTGTCGAAGTAAAAAAGGATTTTATGGATGAGTTGGTTGGTTTGGAAAGAAAACAATATTTGGGAGATAGCTTTCGTATGGAATCACTGCTTTTGCCTGCCCTTTGGAACGAAAGCGAAGCGCTGGTGTTAAAATATCTAAGAAAAGACCCCTTTGCTATGCCTTCAGGTAATACTGTTCAGGCGGTTAAGGATAAGGTGTCTATATTGCCTCCAATAGATTTGTCCGCCAGATACAGATTAGAGGGCATAGTAAACTTTCCTTTGTATAAGCTGGCTATAATCGGCCCGGATTATATCTTAAAAGAAGGCGATTGGCTGGAGGACAAACAGGTAATAAGTATTAGTGAAGAAAAGATAACTTTTAAAGCTGGAAAGCAGGAATATTTTCTTTCCGTACCGGCATTTGATTCGGATAGCGAACAAATAAAAACCGATACTTTACCGGAACTTGAAAAAATAACTCAAGAGGATCTTAAACCTAATCGTTCTGAAGAAGCTACACAAGAGGCAAGAGACTTCATAGAAAAAGTCAAGCAGGAAGAGGTTAAACTAGATGAATTTATAACCGATGAACTTCCAGCCTTAAGGGAGTTGTTGCCGTTGGAATAATTTATTAATTTGAATGAGTTACCGGTTTTTAAATAATGTATTTTGTACTCCAGGTTGTCTTGCTTGTTTGGACACTGTTTAGGAGGAAGGTAATGAAAAAAATGGAACATAAATTTAAAATTTCTGCTATTGTCGTATTAATCTTGTTATGGCCGGTGATTTGTTTGGCTAAACATGGGGATGATCTGAATTTCTTTGGCGATGAGATATGTTCAATGGAGTTTAGAGATGCAGATGTTAAAAATGTATTAAGAGGTTTGTGCAAACCGTATAAAATAAATTTATTGACCAGTAAAAATGTAAAAGGTACTATTACTGCAAGTTTTAAAGATGTTTCCGCCAAGAATGTTTTTCTGGCGGTATTAAAAGATATTAGCTTGGATTATATTTTGCAAGGTAATATTCTTTATATAGATACTTTTAGTTCCATGGAGAGCAAAAAAAAATTAGCGCCGCTGGTAACCAAAAGTATTCAAGTCACCTATGCGTTTGATTCCACTAATACTCAGGATTTGACCGACATGGCCAATGAACTGCGCAAAATGCTTAGCGGTCGGCGCGGTTCTGAGATTTCAGTTATTCCGCGGACCAATACATTACTTATTACAGATATTGATGGTTATGTCGATAGAATCTTAAAAATGGTAACTATGTTGGACCAGGAGTCCCCTCAGGTTGTTATTATGGCCAAAATTGTGGCTATGGATATAGATTATTCCAGGGAACTGGGTATAGAATGGAGCGGACAGTTGGCGACTGCTCAAAATCAGGCGGGTGAGGACTCTTTTATTCTAAAAAGCGGCGTTAACTTAGCCTCCACATCTTTTGGCAACTTGAATTTATTATTGGGTAAAATCAGCAGCGAGCTTTTAGACGCGAATCTTACTGCTATGGAAAATAATAGTAGGGGTAATATATTGTCTAATCCAAAAGTAATTACCCAAAATAATCAGGAAGCTGAGATTGAAAGCGGGGTTGAAATACCCTATCAGGTACTTATGGAGGGCGGTGCATTTAAAATTCAGTTCAAAAAGGCGGTTATAAGCCTAAAGGTTACTCCTCATGTAATAGCTGAAAATGTTTTTATGGATTTAATAATAAATAAAGATGCCCCGGGAACGATGCGTACCGGTATGCAGGCTATTCCTATTGATACAAACAGATTGACCACTAAGGTTTTGGTGGAAAACGGCAATACCGTGGTAATCGGCGGGTTGATTGAACAAAGTAAGACGAATACTGTAGATAGCGTGCCTTTTTTCTCTGAACTGCCCTTATTGGGATGGTTGTTTAAAAGAAGCACCGACAGTAAACAAAAAAGCGAATTAGTTATTTTTATTACTCCAAGTATTATTAAACGCGGCTAGACGCTGATTTTTTCGATATTTAATACTCGGGTTATTATATGCTGTGTTCGGTTAAAATGGACAATATACAAGTACAGAGTTTTGTAAATTACTGGGTTTATCTTTACTTGTCATCTTGTTATATAAGTTCTTTGCTGTTACTTTGCCTGGAAAGCGGATTGGAAAGATGTATAAAACGTTTTTTAATTTAAAAGAAGACCCTTTTAGTTTAAATCCCGACCCACATTTTTTATTTCCGAGTGAGCGGCATAGAGAGGCATTTCGTTATTTGCTTTACGGAATAAAAAATCGCGAAGGATTTATAGAAATTATCGGTGATGTAGGAACAGGTAAAACCTTGTTGTGCCGTGCATTGCTTGCTTTGTTGGGTAACAAGGTTAAAAGCGCCTTAATCTTAAATCCGCCATTTTCCGATGTAGAGTTTTTTGAGGCGGTGGTAAGGGATTTAGGGATTCATAAAAAGATGGAAAGCCGCCGCGGGGTGCTAGACAGTATAAACGATTTTGTAATGAAGGAATACCGCGAGGGGCGCAATGTTATTATTATTGTAGACGAAGCTCAACACTTAAGCGTTGAGATGTTAGAGCAAATCCGCCTGCTTTCCAACCTTGAAACGGAGAAGAAGAAATTACTGCAAATAATTCTGGTAGGGCAGCCGGAATTAGAGGATAAATTACGAAACCCGCGGATGAAACAGTTGGACCAACGAATTGCTCTGCGTTATTATCTGGAGCCTTTAAGGAAAAAAGAGGTAAAGGAATACATATATCATCGCCTGAGAGTGGCCGGCGCAAGCAGTGATCTTCAGTTTACCAGGGGGGCGCTAAAAAAAATTTTTAGGTTTTCAAAGGGTACGCAAAGGCTTATAAATGTAGTTTGTGATAAAGCTTTGCTTACGGCATATTTTTTTAAGACTAAAGAAGTTAGCGCTAAATGTGTTACGATTGCCTTAAGAAGCACTCAAAGACGTTGGCGCAGATTCCCAAGATTTGCTCCGATTAGTTTTTCACATGCCCTATCCAGTTTTGCGGTATTGACAGTGCTTTTATTATTGGCATTAAACTGGAGATCTTATGAGAATTTAATTGACTGGACTAAAAAGATGAATCATACTTTGTCGGTTATCAAAACAAATGTTTTGCACCGTCTGCATATGCCGCCGGTAGACGGCAGGCCCATTGAGCGCAAAGCATTAGACGGCAACCCAAAAGAACAGGAAACAGGGGTAGTTCAAGCAAACAAGGCGCCGCCGCCAACTGTACTGGTTAAGAACAATGAGACCTACCAGCCGGCTCAAGATAAGCAGTTTAATGCTTTTGCTGATTCGCTGGAATTGCCGGAGGCTGATTATGAAGTTTTATCAATGGCTAATCTGCTGGCTATATGGCGACAGGATAGGTTGTCAAATTTAAATTCATGGGCTAAGAAAGCCGATGGCAGCTTGAATTACAGCGGTGTTGCCCAACGCTATGGCTTGAGCGTGGTTAGTTTGAACGCTAATTTGAATGATTTAAGTTTAATAAATTTACCCTGTATTTTGTCAGGGGTGACAGACCTTAAATTGGGGCATAAAATACCGCTGGTTCTTACTGGGTTGTCTGATGATTGGGCTTTAGTTATTCATCCCAATGAGGGTGAGCTGCGTTACAGCAGGGACGAGCTTGCATCTATATGGGATGGTGCGGCAATTTTTTTATGGCATAATATTGACAGTCTGTCAACTGAAGATATATCTCCATGGCAAGCTGGTTCTGGAATCGAAAAAGTGGAACAAAGACTGCGTCAATTGGGATATTTTAAAGGCAGGGCTTCCGATGATTCTTCTGTGCGCCACAAGCAAAGAGCGCGGGCATTAATGAACTTTCAAAGTGATCATGATTTAGAAGTAGATGGTATTTTGGGTATGCGTAGTCGTTTGGTTATGTATAGCATAATAGATCAACCCTTTACTCCTACTCTTAGACGAGGGGCATTTTAAGGCGGCGCCAAATTATGAGCATTTTATATAATAGATTAAAAAATGTAGAGGCAGATAAAAAAGAGGATATAGAACTCGTTGACGGGGAAGATTTTCCTATTGACGGCGAAATAAAGCGCCAAAAGGCAGAAAAAACCCGCAGAGTCAGGCTTGGTATTTTGGGTGGTATTGTTGCCTTTCTTTTTGTTATTTTTTTGGCTTTTGGCATTATATCGGTTAAAAAGGGCGATCCTATAAAGCTGGTAAAAGAGACTTTATTTAAAGCAAAACAAGCAGAACAAGTTTCTCCGGTGGTTAAAGCTGTGAAACATTCCGGCAAATCTAAAACTAAAGGCGCATCTTCTAAAAAAACGAAATCTTCTAATAAACTTCAAACGGTGAAAACACCCGTTAAACAGGCCGCATCCACGCCGGATGCCCAATCCGAAGATGAGATTGTAAAACAGGCCGCATCCACGCCGGATGCCCAATCCGAAGATGAGACTGTAAAACAGGCCGCATCCACGCCGGATGCCCAATCCGAAGATGAGACTGTAAAACAGGCCGCATCTACGCCGGATGCCCAATCCGAAGATGAGACTGTAAAACAGGCCGCATCCACGCCGGATACCCAATCCGAAGATGAGACTGTAAAACAGGCCGCATCCACGCCGGATACCCAATCCGAAGATGAGACTGTAAAACAGGCCGCATCCACGCCGGATATCCAAATTACAGATAAGGCTGTAAAACAAGTCAAATCTACTCCTATACCCCAACCCGAAGATGAGGCTGTACAACAGGCCAAATCCACTCCCATATCCCAACCTGATCATAAGGCCGTAAAACAGGCCGAATCCACTCCCAAAACCCAACCTGAAAGGGAATTTGTTGCTAAGACAAAGCTTTCCAAGAAGAAAGGCAAGGTGAAAAGCTTTAAAAAGGGTAAAAAACCCGAATCTCTTTTTAATGATGGTTTAGATTTTTATAAAAAGAAGAACTATCCAAAAGCGATAACCTCTTTTCTGGCTGGTTTAGAAAAAAGTCCACAACAAGCTGTTGCGTATAATAATTTGGGGGCAAGTTATTATAAATTGGGAAATTTAGATAAAGCTATAGAGCAGTTCAATCTGGCTGTCAATTTGAATCCCAACTATGCTGAAGCGCACTATAATTTAGCTATTGTATTCGAGATGCAGGCTAAAAACAAAAAAGCTCTTTTCCATTATATTAAATTTTTGCAAACAGTATCTTCCGGACAAAAAAAATTAAAAAAAAGTGTTAGAAACCATGTACGCCATTATTATTAATAAATATTGATAATAAAAAAATAGCATAATCTGATTTTATGTGCTGTTAGGATTCTAAAATCCTTACAGTTTGACAGGCGTCGGATTTTGAGAATCCTACACCACGAGTCCGCACTGGCAGGTGCGCTAATTTAAAAAAAAAGAGGCTGCGTAGATGAATCAAGTATATCCACATGCAGATACATCCGATTCGTTAGCTAAGCTGTTGATAAAGCGTAATCTATTAAGTCAAGCGCAAGTTGAGTTAGCTCAGGAAATCCAGAAACGCCGCGGTGAAAATCTTAAAGAAGTTCTTGTTCGCATGGGTTGGGTTTCCGAGGATAATCTGATAAAAATTGAAGGAGAAATTTGGGGTATACCCGTATTTAAACCCAAATATTTTGATAAGCAGGAAAAAGAGTTGGTGAATTTATTTCCTGAATATATTTGTCGTAAACGCAGTGTATTGCCGCTTTGGCGTGAAAACGGTAAATTATGGATTGCCATGCGCGACCCGTTTGATCTTTTAGCGCTGGATGATTTGCAGCGAGTTAGTAAATGCGAGGTCAAACCGCTGGTAATTTCTAAAACACAATTAAATGAGTATATTGAAAAAACTTTTGAAGAAAAACAGCACACTAAAAAAGAGGAAGAAGACAAAGAAGAAAAAGAAGACCTAAAAGAACAAATTATAGATCAGTTGACAGAGTTCGATCTGGATATAGATGATGGGTTAAAGACTGAAGAAGACGAGGAAGAGGGACAAATCCAGGTCAGCGCCAGTGATCCGCCTGTAGTCCGCCTGGTTAATTTTGTTTTGGTACAAGCTGTTAATGACAAAGCCTCTGATATTCATGTTGAGCCAAAGGAAGACGGTATAAGGGTGCGTTACAGAATTGACGGCGCTTTGTTTGAGTTGGTTGCCTCGCCTAAGAAATTTAAGAATTCTATTTTGTCCAGGCTAAAAATTTTAGCCGGAATGGATATAGCGGTAAAGCGTGTTCCTCAAGACGGGGCGTTTACTATCCATAAAGACGGTAAAGAAATAGATTTCAGGGTTTCTTCCCTGCCTACGATTTATGGTGAAAAAATCGTGCTTAGGTTATTGGTACGTGATGCAGTTGTGGGAAATACATTAGAAAATCTGGAGATGGGAGCGCGTAATCTGGAGATATTCAAGAAAAACATTCATCGTCCTCATGGAATGATTCTGGTGACAGGTCCCACTGGATCGGGTAAATCTACCACACTTTATACGGTATTAAATACCATAAATGATCCCCGAAAAAATATTATCACCGTAGAAGACCCTTGTGAGTACCGTTTGGACGGTATACAGCAGGTGCAGGTTAGGCCAGATATCGGGTTTGATTTTTCGGACGCTCTGCGGACGATTTTAAGACAGGACCCCGACATTGTAATGATTGGAGAGATAAGAGATAGTGTAACAGCCCAAATTGCCGTTAAAGCGTCCTTAACAGGCCATTTAGTACTCTCTACACTGCATACAAACGATGCGCCGGGAGTAATTGTCAGGTTGATGAATATCGGTTTGGAGGGGTTTTTGGTGGCATCATCAATAAGTATGGCGGTAGCCCAGCGTCTGGTAAAGCGAATCTGTAAATCCTGTAAAGAAAAGTATGAAGCAACGCGTGAAGAAAAGGAAATTTTGAAAGCGGACCCTAAAAAGGCTCTAATTTTGCATAAGGGTAAAGGGTGTAAGAATTGTCGTGGTACAGGTTATTCCGGCAGAGCCGCGGTCTTTGAGGTAATGGAAATGAATTATGATCTTAAGAAGGCTGTCTTGGCTGGAGGTTCTATGGATGAAATTCGTCATGCGGCCACAAAAAGCGGAATGGAAAGTTTACGTGATTGTGGTTTCAAGCGGGTATATGAAGGCGTTACCACGGTAGAGCAGGTTTTGGCGACATGTGTAGGAGAGGAATAGGTATTAACTTATGCCCAAATATCATTATGAAGTTTTAGATGCAGACGGAAGCGTACGCCACGGGGAGATGGAGGGAGAAAATCCCGAACGTGTCGCTGATGAACTGCAGAAAAAAGGACTGGTTATTATTTCTATAAACCGTTATGGAGACGCAGCTGTTCAAAAAAGTGGTATGACGGCTGTTATAGACAGCATAAACCAGCGCCTAATTATGGGTAATGGTAAAGTAAAATTACAGACTCTCTTGCAATTTACTACCCAATTAGCCAGTATGGTAGGCGCCGGATTGCACCTTATACGAGTTGTAGGCAGTCTGGCTGATGATACTACGGATAAAAGATTTAAGATAATGTTGCAGGACATTAAGGATTCAGTAGAGGGCGGGGAATCTTTCTCGGATGCTTTGGCCAAATATCCCAATACATTTACCACTGTATATGTGAATTTAGTAAAAGCCGCAGAAGCTACCGGAGATATGGACATAATATTAAACCAACTGGCTATTTATTTGGATAAAACGGTAAAATTGCGTTCTCGGGTTAAAAGTGCGATGACGTATCCTGTGGTGGTATTGGGCTTTGCTTTTATTGCCGTATTGGTTTTGATAATTAAAATAGTGCCGGTTTTTGAGAAGACATTTGCTAAATTGGGGGCTGATTTACCTCTTCCCACCTTAATATTAATAAATATCAGTACTTTTATGAGAGAATATTTCTTTTTTACGGCCTGTTTATTTGGCGGTACTATTTTTATTTTCTGGCGTTTTTTTCATACTCAGCACGGCAGATATCTTTGGGATAAAATAACCATGACAATACCGGTATTCGGTCCTTTGATTTGGAAATCGGTGTTGACACGTTTTTTACAGACTCTGTCAATTTTACTGCGCAGTGGTATTAGTGTGTTGGAAGCATTCAGGCTGGCCGGAAAAGCCAGCGACCATAAGGTTTTGGAAAAATGCGTATATAAATGTATGGATGATATACGAGATGGAAAGCCGATCAGTTCGGCTATGTCGGAAACTAAAATCTTTCCTGACATTGTTTTACGCATGGTAAGCAGCGGCGAAGAGGCTGGTACATTGCCTGATATGTTGGAAAAAATAACTAATTATTTCGAGCAACAGGTTCAGGCTACTGTTGATGCACTGTCTTCTATCATAGAACCTTTCCTGATTGTTATTTTGGGAGTTGTGATCGGTAGTATAATTGTAGCTATATTTATGCCGATCTTTAAGTTAGGTGAGGCTATAAAAGGCATAAAATGAGAGGATAATGGTTTAGATGATACTATATGATATACCAAAAACATCTGACAATAAAGCGCCTGTAAAAGATCCGGCGTCAATATCTATTAAGGAATTAGTTGAAGAGATGATTGGCAAGCAGGCTTCTGATATACATATTAATGCCGGAAGCGCCCCGCTTTTCAGGATTGATGGAAGATTGATAGATATAGGTTTTCCCAAATTCGATGCGCAAAGATGCCGACAGCTTACCTATAGCATACTTAATAAAAGACAGATCAGGCGCTTGGAGGATGTGGGTGAATTAGATTTTTCCTTTGGCATGGAGGGTTTGGGACGCTTAAGAGCTAATGCCTATGTACAGCGCGGTTCTATGGGACTTGCGCTTAGGAATATTCCCTTTAGAATTCCCAGCTTTGCCGAATTGGGTCTATCCAAGGTTGTGGCCGCTCTTTGCGAGCGCCCCAGGGGCCTGGTTTTGGTAACCGGTCCTACCGGTTATGGTAAGTCCACCACTTTGGCTTCTATGATAGATTATATTAATAGAAAGTTTGAAAAACACATTATTACTATTGAAGACCCGATTGAATATCTGCACCGTAATATAAAATCAATGGTAACGCAACGTGAAGTATCGGTAGATACGTTGTCTTTTACTAATGCGCTGCGTACGATTTTAAGACAGGACCCTGATGTGGTGCTGGTGGGTGAGATGCGCGATTTAGAGACAATATCAGCCGCATTGACTATTGCTGAGACCGGTCATCTTACCTTGGCTACTTTGCATACCAATTCGGCGGTAGAAACCATAAACCGAATTATAGATACTTTCGACAGTACCAGACAGGCTCAGATAAGGTCGCAATTATCTTTAGTTATAGAGGGAATAATAGCTCAGCAATTAATTCCCAAAAAGACAGGAGCAGGCCGGGTGCTGGCTACCGAAATATTAGTGCCCAATATGGCTATTAGAAACCTGCTGCGTGAGGGAAAGGTACATCAGATATACAGTATTATGCAGACCTGTCAGGCTACGACTATTATGCAGACCATGAATAAAGCGCTACTTAGTTTATATGTCAATGGGGATATCAGTTATCAGGAGATGATTTATCATACTACCGATCGGCCTGAACTTATGGAAATGTTGAATAATCTAAAACAGAGTCCTCAAGGAAAAAAATCTAAAAAAGGTAAGGATAAAGGGGGGTTGTTTGGAAGAAAGAAATAATTATAAAGAATCTGTCGGTTTTGTTTGAGTCGTCAATTTCGGCTGGTATACTTATAGATAAGGTCTTTTACAACTAGCCCTTAATGTTAGATACTAACCTTGCATGAAGGAAAATCAGATGTATAAATATGATGCACCTAAAAAACGTAGCATACCATATCTTATTGTTAGTCTGGTAGTCGCCTTATTGCTTATCGGAATTGGAATTTATGTAAAACATAACCAAATCAATATCTATATAGCCGGCGTGGTCTTATCTTTCGATGTTATTTCTCTTTTTATTATGGTGGTAGGAGCCAGTGTCCTGGTATTGTCTCTTACTAACGGAATATTGATTAAAGAGACCGAAGATGAGCTTATCTGTATGTTGGAAGACAAAATAAACAAAGCGCAAAGGACGCAGATAAATTTCCTAAAACATTCTTTTTCTGTAACCAGTCAAGCCCTGATGTATGGGCTGGAAGACATTTTATCTCCCCGCTACAAGGTTTCTGTGGACGATGAGGGTGAGAAAAGTATTGAATTAAACACCCGTACTTATGAAAAAATAGCTGAACATCTGCATTGCTGTGTGAAAAATTTTATTCATAACCCTCCGACTAAAGATGAAAAAGACCGGATATTGTTGGTAAATGGAATTACCTTGAAAGATTTTTCCGATGCAGGCAATCCGCTTTCCAATTATATCAATACGGCGATTAAAGAGCTGGGAATGGAATCCCGTAAACGTAAGTTGGGAAACCGTAAGTTTATTATAAGAGCGTTGGCGCTTTCCCCTCAAGCTTCGGCGGTAAATTTTAGAAAAAGTTTTATTGGCGAGAGTAATCCATCTGCCGGCCAAAAAGAAATAAAAGATTTTTTCCAACAATATCCCCTGCAAAATAATGGGGAGATATCCTCTCAAACAACAGAACGACGATTAAAATCCGATATAGAATATTCTATCCGCTCGTTTAAAAATTTGCAGCATACTATAGAAAGCAAAAAGTCTGCTATAAAATTGGAACTAAGAGAAACGGCTGTTTTACCGCCGGCTTATTTTATTATAACCGATGATTATCTTTTTATATAACAATACCATTTAGGCAGAGAGCAATTGGGCAGTAAATATAAGTGTCTGGTCGGCACTATGCCCATGTTTAAGTTTGCGGCAGGTTCATTGGTTTATGAAAATATGCGTAAACATTTTAATTTCTTATGGCGCATAGGATCAAACAGTACATTAAATCAGGTCTTTAAAGTGGAGACTTTGATTTAGGAATTGTCACAAAACAAGTTGTGCGTTTTGGCGCTAAAATTTAGCTTAGATGCGAAAATGTACAAATTATTTTGCGACAGTTCCTTAGTAAATATAAATCTAAATAAGGGATTTAAATGATAACCCAAAAAAAAAGGCTTTACCGAATTTTATTCGAGCAAGGCTTGCTCAGTGAAAAACAACTACAGGAGCTTAAAATTTTGTTGGAAGAGAACGCCATAGGAACAGGCGGTTTTGGCGAACATTTATTCAGATTGGGTTATTTAAATGAAGAACAATATATTGCTTTTTTGAAGAAAGAGTGCGGTTATCATTATTTTAATCCGAATAAAATGAAAATAGACCCGCTGGTTTTCAAGGAAATTCCAGGTGATACAGCAAAGCGTTTAAGTATTATTCCTTTGAAGAAAACGAAGAATGTACTGGCTGTAGCCATGAGTGATCCCTTTAATGAAAGGTTATTAGACGAGTTAAAACAAGTGACCGCTTGTAAGGTTTTGCCTATTATTAGCTGCCATGGCGAAATACGTCAGGCGCTTGAGCGCTATCGCAGCTTTTTTAAAAGCAAAACCCCTATTAATAAGGAGATTAAATTAACCGGTTACGAGGGACTGCCCTTGGTTAGCCGATTTAATTTTAAGTCATTTATAATCGGTAAGGGAAACGAGTTTTCTCATGCTGTAGCACAAGCTGCGGCTAAGTCTCCGGGTGAAAAATATAACCCATTGTTTATATATGGAGATGTCGGATTAGGCAAGACCCATTTATTAAATGCGGTTGGTAATGAGATATGCTCTAATAAAGGCTCTGCTAGGATTATGTATGTTACTTGCGAGTATTTTAATACCAAGTTGGCGGGAGCTATTAAAGATAATTTAATAGATCGTTTTCGCTTGGCTTTTAATAAAATAGACGTGTTGCTTATTGATGATATAGAATTTTTATGCGGGCGCGAGAAAACTCAGGAAGAATTCTTCCACTTATTCAACAGTATGATTCAGGCCGGTAAGCAGGTAGCGCTAACCAGCGACCGCTCTCCGCGAGACCTTTCGGCCCTGGAAGATAGGTTGCGTTCCAGATTTTTAGGCGGTACGCTGGCTGGTATAAAACCATTGGATTTGGAAACAAAACTTGCTATTTTGGCCGGCAAAACCGGTGTAATAGCTGTATCAAATGAAGTGCTGCAATTTATGGCTGGAAGAATTCCAAGCAGTATCAGGGATTTAGAAGGAGCTTTAAATACTTTGGCGTCCTTAAACAGGTTTACTGGGGAAAAAATCAACATTGAACTTGCAGAGAAAGTTTTAGAGGAAATGGGGTATTAGTTTTACCCCTTAACCAAAAGAGCACAACAAGCTTAGGTATATAAATATGACTTTTAGCTTATTTAGTGAGGAATATGTAAATAAGCTCTTGCAGCAGTATTTAGAGAAGGGACAATGGTCTCGGGCCGCAGAGCAATATAAAAAATTAATCAAATTACATCCTGAGAATATAAACCTCCAATTACGTATAGCTGAAGTTTATCTTAAAAGCGGTAATAAGAAAGATGCCTTGGAATATTATCAAAAGGTTGCCGACCATTATAAAGGTATGGACAATTTTTCAAAAACGGTAACCATCTTACGTACAATGCTTAATATAGATGCAAGTCTTACTCATATTCGTACCAAATTAGCCGAGGTGTATTATCTTCAAGGCAATAAAGAAGATATGTGGGCTCAATATCTTTTGGCCTTTAAACATTTGGAGGAACAGGGGTTTACTACACAGGCTGTATCTATTTTGGAAGAGGTTACCAGGCTGAGATTGGAAGACCCGCCCTTGCTGATTCAAATAGCGGAAATGTTTTTAGAACGTAAACTGTAAAAACAAGCCGCCTTTCAGTATTTATCTTTAGCGGAACTTTTTCTGCAGCAGCAAGATATTGAACAAGCAACCTATTATTATAAAAAGGTACTTGAATTACATCCTGAAAGTATGGAAGCTAAAAAGGGACTTGAAGTATTAACATATTTAGAAAAAATGTCTCCATCGAGCAAAAAGCCTGAATCTGCTAAAAATCCAGAGAAAGCACAAAAAGAGAAAACGGCAGCAAACGCTAAACAGGTTGAAAACAATAAAGATTCAGAGCAATCTATTTTGAGTGAAGAAAAAGAAAAATCAATTTCAGATAAAAAAAAGGATGCTGGAAAACAAGAGCCTAAAAAAACCGCTTATAAAAAAGAAAATCAATCCTTATTGGCTAAGCAATTAAAAACAGATAATAAAAAAAATGACAAAGAATTGTCGTCTAAAAAGAATAACACCGCTAAAGTACAAGCGGATGTAAAAAAAAGACCTTCGGTAAAAGAACATAATGTTTCAAAAATCAAAGGGAAAAAGGTTTACAATTTGGACAGTATGCTTGAATTGGATGAGATACTGGCATCATACGGCCCTAAAAACGAAACAGCTGATGATAAAGTTGACGAAGAAAAACAAATATATAATCAACTGCCTAAAACAAATAAAAAATCTTTGGCTATCAAAAAAGTTGTGGTTAATAATAAGCCGCAAGACAAAACAGAACACACAAAAACGACTTCTCCTGAGGATATATTAAGCGTTCTTTTGGGTAAAACAACATGTTCCAGTAAGGAAAAAAACTCTGCTGATATAAATAAACCAGCAGCTAAAGATAAGCTCCCAGAAAAGACAAAGGACAAAGAAAAACATTATACTGAGGATGTCCTTACGCGCCTTTTGTTGGGTAAAGCTAAAAAACATACTTTAAAAGAAAAACCTTCAATAATAAACAAACCTCCGGTTAAAGATAAGCCTGGTCAAGAGAGAAAAGTTAAGGAAGAAATTTATACTGAGGATGTTTTAAGCCGCCTGCTGGGTAGCTCCCAAAAGCATGCTAATAAAGAAAAACCTTCAATAATAAACAAACCTCCGGTTAAAGATACGCCCAGTCAAGAGAGAAAGGCTAAGGAAGAAATTTATACTGAGGATGTTTTAAGCCGCCTGCTGGGTGAAAAATATGGCGCCAAAGAAGAAACTTTTCCGATAAAAAAAACATTGGTTAAGGATAAGCCGAAAGAAAAAATAAAGGCCAAAAAGCCGACTTCTCCTGAAGATATATTAAGCAGTCTGTTAAGTGAAATAAAAGAACGTACTAGACAAGAAGGCTTATCATCTATAAATAAACCTCCGGTTAAAGATAAGCCTAAACAAGAGATAAAAATAAAAGAATCTACCTCTCCTGAAGATGTTCTAAGCCGCTTGTTGGAGCAGAGCAGAAGGCCTAGCGTGAAAAAAGATGCAAAAACTATAGAGGATACACCGGTTTCAGCTAAAGATACGCCGGTAGAAAGAATAATAGCCAGAAAAGAAACTCCGATTGAAGAGGAACCAACAAAACAGATCAAAACCCAAAAAGAGATTTACACAGATGATATAATGAGTCGTTTTTTCGGTCAGGCGGCGGATATTGCGGATATTAGCGAAGAAGATGTCCAACCGTTTATAGCGGGAGATAACCTTGAAGAGGAAATAAAAGCCGAAAAAGAGGCTTCTACTGAAGATTTATTGAATAATTTATTGGCTAAAGGTGACGAGAAGGAAGAAGAGGAAGATAACGAGGTTGAGGACTACGGGGAAGAGGAAGATGACGATGACGATGATGACGAGGACAATGACGATACTTTTTCGGAAGAAGATGCTCAGGAACATTTTGATATGGGGTTGGTCTTTTTTGAAATGAACATGGTGGATGCTGCTGTTGAAGAGTTTACGCATGCCTCAGTCAGCCCCAATTTACGGTTTCACTGCTATAAATTATTGGTAGAGTGTTATATGCAAAAGGATATGCCGGATAAGGCTGAAGAATATAGAAAACAGTGTGAAGATATGGAACCAAGTAAAAATATGGTTGAGGATGCTATAGGGGTTATGGCTACTTGAAATCTAAGCTAGATAGATTGATAAATTTTCTACTTTTATTTCTCATCTTTTTTCCGCCGCTGCTGTTTTCCAGCTCTACTTTTGAGGCCTTTTTACTCCCTAAGGCTTGTTTTATCTTTTTAATGACGGCGCTTATCCTGCCTTCATTTGCCATAAAGGTAATTAGAGAGGGGATAGAATTTAGCTGGCCGGTAGACATTTATTTGCTGGGTGTATTGTTTGCGGCGGGTATTTCATTTTTTGGAGCGAAAGACAAGTCTTTATTCTTTTTTAATTTAAATTATCTGCTGATAATTTATCTCAGTTTTTTTATTATAAAAGATATACTGCGGCAGAAAGAGCAGTTAAAAACATTTATGCTGGCGTTGCTTTTCTCTACGCTTGCGTTGGCTGTTATCGGTCTTATCCAGTACCTGGC
>JAJRXT010000082.1 GCA_024276125.1 bacterium | reverse complement strand
GCAGTCTTTTATATACTTTAATTCATTGCCGCATATTTCGGGTACGCAAAGCGGTATCATAATTTATAGATTGATAAGTTGTTATATAGGAGCGCCATCCTTGGCGCGCCAGGTTTGCAACTGGAAGTCGCGGCTGGAAGCCGCTCCTACGGTTGTCGCCATGGGCGGCCTAATTTACAAATTATATTGATTTATTTTATACAGATGCAAGTGTCCTCTTATCCAGGCGATGTACTCGGCTAATCCCTCATCTAAGCTATAAGCCGGCTGCCAGCCTAAGATACGCTTAGCCAGGCTGTTATCGGCAAGCAATCTCATAACCTCGCTGTTATCCGGCCTTATCCGCTTTTTATCTTGTTCTATGCTTATCGGCCTGCCAATTAATTGAATGATTTTTTGCGCCAGCTCGCCTATGGATATATCGTAACCCGTACCAAGATTTATGGTAAGCCCTAAGTTATCTGCTGATTCGGCAGCCTTTATCATACCGGCAGCCGTATCTTTTACATATAATAGGTCACGCCTTGGGGTAAGATTACCTAATACAATTTTATCTCCCGTTAAGGCTTGAGTGATTATAGTGGGGATAACCGCCCTCGCAGATTGACGAGGACCGTATGTATTAAACGGTCTTATAGTGGTAACCGGCAGGTTAAACGACCGGTAATAGCTTTCCGCCAATTTATCCGCCCCTATTTTGCTGGCAGAATATGGAGACTGTCCCTGTATGGGATGCTTTTCGTCTATAGGCGTATACTTGGCCGTACCGTATACCTCGCTGGTGGATATATGCACAATTTTACTGACTCCTAAGTCTAGGCAGGCGTTTAATACATTAGCCGTGCCCAGCACATTAGTCTGCACAAAATCAAGCGGATTTATATATGAATATGGTATAGCAATCAAAGCGCCTAAATGAAAAACCGTATCACAGCCGGATACTGCTTTTCTGACTGCCTCGCCGTCTTTTAAATCGCCTGAGAATATTTCTATATTATTTTTAATATCAACCGGCAAATGCTCTATATTGCCGTAGTCATTTCTGGAATTATAGCGCACAAAAGCGCGAAGCGCCGTACCGGATGCAGCTAATCGTTCAATTAAATGGCTGGCAATAAACCCGCCGCCGCCGGTTACGAGTGTTTTTTTCATATTAATAATTACCGTTTAGTAGTGTAGGGTGGATTAAGGGGTGTTATATAACAGGTCTTCTTATATATTTGAAGAACACCGAACAGCTAAGTAAGTTACCCCGAATCCACCACATCTGGAAGCTGTGTCATAACTAGAAAATTGCCTCAATCTGTCATTCCCCCGAAAGTGGGAATGACAAATTGAGAGCATTTTTTACATATAAGCAATTGTGACGCAGCCTCTTAAGCAATGGTGGTGGGTCCGCAACTATTTGAGATAATATCGACTTAAATATATATTTGTAACTCTTTTCTAATACCGGCTTGACCCACCCTACACAAAGAGACAAGCTTTGCGTAACATAACATACTAATTTTGCGTAACACGAACTAATAATTACCGTTTAGTACATCTAAGTGAGCCTTTTCAAAATCAGTAAAGCGGCCTATATCCAGCCAGTATTCCCTTACAGGAAAACTGCTTACTTGTTCGTCGGAATTAATCAGTATATTAATTAATTCAGTGATATCCATATGCTTATTATATGGTATCATATTTTTAAGCTCAGGATTTAAAATATATACTCCGGCATTAACGAAAAAACAGGCCTCCGGCTTTTCAGACAGCCCTACAATACGCTCGTCTTCTGTTTGTACCACCCCGAACGGCAGTTGAATATCATATTTACGCACAGCCACCGTCATTTTGGCATGACTGCTTAAGTGGAAATGATACATTTCCTTAAAATTAAGTTTGGTTAGGATATCGCTGTTTATTATTATAAACGGGCATTTAAAGTCCTCTTTTATTAAGCTTACTGCGCCCACCGTACCCAGCCTATCTTTTTCTTCTATATAACTTATATTGAGATTAAAGCTTGCTCCGTCCTTAAAATAATCTTTTATTTTCTCCGCCTTATATCTGGTAGCAATATACATATCCTGCACGCCGAAGCTTTGTAAATGCTCAATAATAACCTCTAGTATCGGTTTTCCCCAAACTTTGAGCATAGGCTTCGGCGTATCATTGGTCAACGGTCTTAACCGGCTGCCGTATCCGCCGGCCATAATTATTGCTTTAGCCGGTATATAGCGCCTTTTGGTTAAATCGCTTATCCAGACCAGATCGACCAAATGCCTATTAGCATTTATTATAGGAATATGCCTTATGGTATATTTATTCATCAACAATAAAAGTTCGCTGGATTTATAACCGATATCAGCGCAGGTGGGATTCTTCTGCATAATAAGCTCAACGGGAGAGTCAAGCTCTATTATTTTTAGGATACAGCGCCTGATATCCCCGTCGGTTACAGTACCCAAAAGACGCCTGTCGTCATCTACCACCAGGGCGATTTCTTTGGCGTTTTTATCTATTACTTCAATAACCGACCTGATACTATCGCTTGGTTTAACCAGCAGTTTTGTAATGTTGTCTTCTGATATGGTTTTGTTCATATTATGTGGATTTTTATTTTAATAGTAGGGGCAGGTTTGAAACCTGCCCCTACTTTACTTGTAGATGTGGGTTTTTAAACCCGCCCCCCTAGCCGACCTTAAGGTCGGCTGCTACAAGGGGATAGACTCGATTATTAAATATTACACTAATTATTTTTCATTGCCATTATCCATAACAAATCTTGTGCCGCCCAGTTCTATATAGGCGCCGGGCATGTTGGGACAGTTGGTAGCCCTTATGCGCCTTTTTATCTCTTCCGCCGGCAGATTCTTGGTTATTCGATATAATAGCCTTAATTCTTTTTTGGTATATGATTTTCTTGTCCAGCTTTCCTGACTTTTGGGTAAGGATTTTTTTTCTAAAATAAGATAAAATATCTGGATAAATGAAACATATATATAAGCATAACAGCGTTTGCTAAGTGAATACACCGTATCATTATCAAACACCGGAAATCGGCGCACCATAATAATATTGCCGGCTCTTACTCTTTCGCCTATATGATGAACAGTAATTCCAAAGGCCTTTTCCCCTGCATATAACGCAAAATTTACACTGCCTATACCGGGATAATTGGGCGGACCGGCATGAAAATGAATTGCAACGCCGGCATTAGCTAGAATCTGCTCAGGAATACTCCAGGGCGAGGCATAGGATATTATATAGTCAAAGGACTTATTCCACAAAGATACAGGAAACGGAGCGGTCAAATCACCAAACACTATTTCACTATTTTCAAAGTGCTTTTGAACAAGCTGCGCTGCTTCTTGTGCGAATGGCTTGTTTTTTTCGGCTAAAAACAATATTTTTACAGCCATACCTCCCTCTGCTTTTTTACTTGGTTGTCTGACTGTGAGTCTGGTTGGTTATAAATTTCTTTTTTATAAGTTGTTCACCCAGTTTTACCTGCTTTAGCGTCTCTACTATTTTAATGCTGGTATTGCCTTGACCATAGGGGTTAGTCATATCATACAGACTGTTTTTAAATTCAGGACTAAGCGCTTTTATAACAGCCTTATAGATATTTTCTGTTTTACATACAGTATCTATTATATTCACCGCTTTAACTCTGCCCAACTGTCGATCTCCTATATTTACCACCGGCAGTTTGAAGGAAGGAGCCTCAATTATTCCGCTGGAGGAATTACCGGCCATTACATCCGCATATTTCATTAAACTCAAATACATTAGGCTCCCCAGATTTATAAAAAGCCTTACTTGTTGAGGGTAATTATCTGCAAACCGCTTTATTAGTTTAATAATACCACGCCCTCCAGCATCTGCATTAGGAAAGGTAAATATAATTTTCACTTCTTGTTTATGCAATATTCTTTCCAAAGCTGAAAGCAACTCATTTGTCTGTATACAGGGATCAGTTTTTTCCAAAGTAGCCGGATGATAGGTAACTAACATCAATTTATCTTCAGCGGATAAATTATTTTCTTTTGCCCCCTCTCCCCCTGTGGGAGAGGGCGGGGTGAGGGGAGTTCGCATTGCAGGCTGCGCTAAATCCAACCTTCTGGTCAGTTCTTGGCGCGACAGCAGCTTCAGCTTGTATATATTATCTAACCCCGGGGCGCCGTATGTAAAAATACGTTCTTTCTCCTCTCCCATTTGCTTGATTCTTTCAGCATAGGTATCAGCTGCCGGAAAATGCAGATGACTCATCTTGGTTATGGCATGGCGGATAGACTCGTCAATTGCCCCTTGCGTGGACTCTCCGCCGTGAATATGGGCTATGGGTATTTTGTGCGCCATAGCGGCAACAGCCGCCGCCAGTATTTCAAAGCGGTCGCCCAATAATACTATTATATCGGGCGCTAAGCGCTCTAAGGCCTGAGAAAAACCAATAACCCCCAAACCGATACTAACCCCCATACCGGTATTAGTATCCGATGACAAAAGCATTTCCACCTTTTGTGCAATAGGAAAGCTGTCTTGTTCTATATTCCTATAAGTTAATCCGAATTCAGGGGATAAGTGCATCCCGGTAACCAATAACTGGAGTTCAAGCTCTGGATCATCTGAAATACCCTTTATTATCCAGTATAACAGGCCGTAATCCGCTCGTGTTCCGGTAACTACCGCTATTTTGCGTTTATCGCTCACTTAAAATGCTCCCAAGATAATACATCGTCTTTTTTTAAGGGGTGCAAAACCCTCATACCGATTATTTGATTCATAAATTTAGGGGCAATTCCTGTGCCGGGACGCTTTATTTTTAACATACTGCGGATTAATTTGGTATTGATAGGGATATCTTTTGAAGCCGTCAAGCTCCTGCGGGCGATATTTTTTATGGGTTCTTCTCTTAAGCTATGATGTTTTATCCCATCACCTAAGGCCAAGGTTACTTTTTCTATACCGGCGACCAAGGCGCAAAGCTCATCCGGCGATAAAGAGGCCTTATGATCCGGCCCGGGTAGGTTTTTATCCAATGTAAAGTGCTTTTCTATAATAACCGCCCCCAAAGCGACGGCGGCAAGCGATATATCTATTCCTAAGCTGTGATCGGAATAGCCTACTGGTAATTTAAAAGCATCTTTTAATGTATTCATTGCCAAAAGGTTTATATCTTCGGTCTTAACGGGATAATTGCTGGTGCAATGAAGCAGATAAAGTTCGGAATTACCGGCGCCCTGAATAGTTTGTACGGCTTCTTCCACCTCGCCTAAATTGCTCATACCAGTAGATAAGATAATCGGTTTTCCCTTGCAGGCTATGTATTCTAAAAAAGCCAAATTGGTTATTTCGCCTGAAGGGATTTTAAATAATGGCAGGTTAAGCTCTTCCAGCAAATCGGCGCTTTTTATATCAAACGGAGTGGATAAGAATAATATGTTTTTTTTATTGGCATAGTTAATCAGTTCTCTATTCTGCTGCTGTGATAATTCCAGCTTTTTCAGCATATCCTGCTGGCTTTCTGTGTTATTGGTATTTACTTGTTGGTATGCCGCTTTAGGCGCCTTGGCGCTGGCGAGTTCTTCTGCAATAAAAGTCTGAAATTTTACTGCATCAGCGCCGGACTTTGCAGCAATATCAATCAATTGACGCGCCAGGCACATATCGCCGTTATGATTAACTCCGGCTTCGGCAATTATAAAAACTTTATTGTCAGATATTAGCGGCATGGTTTTAATTTAAAATATTTCAGTTTGTATATGTTTTATGTTTATGTTTCGGGGTGTCCCACCCCGAAACAAGCGCTATTTTTGCGTACATATTATCTGGTTTCGGGATGAGACATCCCGAAACATAAACATAAGGCAGCTGTCATTCTGAATGAAGCAAAGCGAAATGAAGAATCTGTACACATATGCGAGTAGATTCTTCACTCCACTGCGTTACGTTCAGAATGACGGTTCTCTTAAGTCTGATGTTTCGGCTTATTCCCAAGCCGAAACCGGTAACGGGTGTGTTGTTCTTAACAGTTTCGGGGTGAGACACCCCGAAACATAACCCCACCCTACACGAAATATTAATTCGGATTGTCTTTTAATCGTACAGGAATCGCCTGTTTCTGCCTTATGTTTTTATTTATATCCAATAATTGGGGTTCTTTTTTCAATAGCTCTAATATTTCTCGCAGACTAAATACTTTACCCTGTATATATAAACGCTTAAATATCTCGCATATAAGCTTAAAATCTTCAGGCGTATCCACGGTAAGGCGTATATTGGGTTTACGGAAAAACTCATCTTCCACCTGAAAGACACCGCATTTAAATATACCGGATTGAGTAAAATATCCCCCCCAGACCTCCGTATTGGTTTCCGCTTTTATCTTGCAGGCCTTTATTAGGGCGCTTTGGGATATGGCATATGAAAAAACACCCCAAGGCAGGCCGTTAACCTTTGTATAATCGTTTTTTTGGGCTAGATGATAATTAAACAGCATATCAATATATATTGGATCAACAAAGGGATTATCCGCTGTACAGCTTATAATTTGCTCTACGTTGTATTTTTTTGCAGCGCCCGACAGGCGTTCTAATACATCGTCCTCGCTTCCCCTAAAGCAGGCTATGCCTTTTTGTTCGGCTATATCCGCCAGTATCTGATCATCGGGATTAGCGGAGGTACACATTATAATTTGCGGACAGGTTTTAGATAATTTCAGCCGGTTTATAAGATGTATTATCATCGGTATCCCGCAGATAGGCTTGGTTACCTTACGCGGCAGGCGTACTGATTTCATTCTGGCGGTAATAAATATAGCTGATAGCATAATAAATTAACTTTATGGTATGTTTCTATAATAGGTTTTCATTTTTGTAGCCGCGGTTTTTTAAACCCGCCCTCATGGCCGACCTAAAGGTCGGCGTCTACAAGAGATAGCTTACACCGAAGCTGCGCTATGTTACTGTCATTCTGAGCGAAACGAAGTGGAGTGAAGAATCTTCACACGACTAAAGCAGACCCTTTGCTTTGCCTCAGGCTGACAGTTTAATATACCTTATCAAAAGTAATATTTTCATATTGTTTGATCATATTTTTAACTTTATGCCCCAATAATTTAGGGGCATCAATCGGCGGAATACCGGGGGATGAACGCATATATAAAAAATGTTTATCAGTTAAAATCTCTCCAGCCGGTATATCTTTAGCCGCTACAATGCTTTTTTTACATATCCTGCGGTATTTTTGTTCATCTTCTGAGAGCTTATGCGGAGTCGGCTGTCCTAATGCAGCCTGCATCTTACGTACCTTGCTTACAAAATCCTCCAGCTCATCGGGATTTAAGGCTGATTGATGGTCCACTCCCTTTGCCGCGCGATTATGCGTATAGTGTTTTTCTATAACCTGCACCCCAAGTCCCATAGCAGCCAGCGGCAGGATATAACCCCAAACCGAATCGCCGGCGCTATGGTCTTGATAACCTATAGGCAGAGCAAATAATTGCTTTAAGGATAGCATATAATTTAGATGCGCCTGTTCTATTTTGGTAGGAAAATTTTGATAGCCGTGCATCAGGATAATCTGATTACAGCCGGTATCTTGTAAGAACTCCACTCCGGCGGCTATTTCTCCGATAGTGGAAGCGCCCGTACCTAATGTTACCGGTTTTCCCTTGGCGGCAATATATTGGGTTAGATAAGGATTGGATAGATCAGCCGAATGAAGTTTATAGGCATCCACTCCGCATGAATCAGCCAAATCAGCGCTTGGCCTGTCATATGCGGCGGCAAATATTGCTAATTTCTTCTTATTCTGAGCGTATGCAAACAAGTCTTGCCAACTATTAGGGGTAATCTCAAGGCGTTTTAGCAAATCTATTGATTCATGATGCGGCGCTATATAATCTTTTACTGAAAATATTTGAAACTGCACCGCATCTGCGCCGGATTCTGCGGCGGCATCTATTAAATGTCTGACAAGTCCTACATCTCCTTCATGAGCGCAAGCCATCTCTGCGATTATAAAAACATCCTGCCCGTTGGCTATAAGCTTATCTTTAATTTTAATTGGCGGTTGTTTCAAGCTTTCAAATCCTTTTTATTTTCATGCTATAACGCTTCTTTGCCTGTCATTCTGAACGAAGAGGAGCGCAGTGAAGAATCTCCTCCGATATTGCGAGTAGATTCTTCGGCTTATCAGCCTCAGAATGACAGCTTATAGTTTTTGTAGCCGCCGACTTTTAAGTCGGCCTGTCAATCGCACAATAGCGGGTTTAAAAACCCGCATCTACATATTGAAAAAGAGACTTCTTAGTCCTTCAAGGTAACAAATGATCGCTTCCTGAGCATTTTTTAAGGCTTCTTCTTCGCTTTCGCCTTGAGTAAAACAACCAATTTGCTTACATTAAATCCGCCCTCTTTGGCGGGCTCCAAAACTACCGTAAATTGCATAATCATTTTCCCCTATAAAGATAATATACTTTTTCGTACAGCCCCTATATCGCGCCTGAAATTTTCAGTAAACATAATACCATAAGATGCAAAAAACGTGTATCGGGCAAAAAATATTTTAAGCGGCAGATAAATTAAATACAAACACCAGCGTATTATATCAACTAAACTTAAATTAAGCAAAAGCTTATGTACTCTGTTTTCAACAGCGGTTAATTTAAACTTAAAATTATTCCCAAGCAGCCGTTTTCGGTTGATATCCCATGCTAAATATAAGTTCCACACTTTATCTATAACTTCATTTGCTTCTTTTATGGATATATTTTCCTTTTTTACAATCTCATCAGTCAGGCATGTTTTTAATATAGCGGCGATAGCCCTGCCCAGATTATCTGTTAGCTGCGATGTACCGCCGACCAGTTGTTAAGCGGATTAAGCGCGTTTATCCGCTAGACGCTCTTTCGCCGTATCATTATCTAATGATTTACCAAAACGATAGGCTTGATTAAACCTGATTTTCCTATTACCGGATTATCGGTCATTTGCCTGAAGGTCAGATAATATCCATGAGCCAAGCTATAGTCTGGATTCTTTTGCAAAAAATTTACACTCTCTGCTACAGCCTCGGGAAGATAAAAAATCATCGTCTGAATTTATAGCCACAAATGGCGTATCTATTTGTTTGAGCGCCTTTTGTATTTTAACATGAGGGTCCATAATATCTGGGAATTTCAGAATACGGATGTTTAGTTTATCAGATATTTTATTAATTAATACCCTTATTTTATGATGATTTTCGTCGGTACTGGAATCGGCTATTAATATTTTTGCAGATAATTTTTGCTCAGAGAAAAAAACAGCCGCAGGCTGGAATTATTAAAAGAATCATATCTTTCGAGGTGTCTCACCCGAAACACACCTAGCGGTGAGCATTAGTTTCGGGGTGAAACACCCCGAAACATAAAACATAAACATTTTTTACGAGTCTATGATAGGCCTGTTTCTCATTTTAAGGATAGCCTCAGCTATAATCAAATCTTCCTGCGTAGTAATTTTTATATTATATTTATTCCCTTTAACAATTTTTACTCTATAGCCTAAGCGTTCCAATAGTCCGGCCTCATCGGTTGCGAAATAATTTTGTTTGTATGCTTTTTCAAACGCTTTTTTTAGTAATGGATATGAGAATGCCTGCGGTGTTTGGGCTGCCCACAGGTTGGCTCTGGATATGGTTTTATCTATCATAAGATCGCAGCCTGCCTGTTTTATGGTATTGCTGATTGAAACAGCCAATATTGCAGCGCCGCATTTGTAAGCTTCATTAATACATGCAGTTATAAGTGAGTGACTTACCAAGGGACGCGCCCCGTCATGTACCAGCGCTATTTCAGTATTATTATCCAGTTGCATTAAGCCGTTATATACAGAGTCATGTCTGGTATTACCTCCTGCGACCAAATGATCTATCTTGGAAAAGTTATATTTATCCAGTATATTTTCTTTACAATATTTAATTTGCTCAGAGGCTACAACTAAATATATTTTGTCTATTTTGGGGCAGTCTTCAAAGGCGTACAGGGTGTGAGCTAGTATGGGCTTTCCGGCTAATAGTAAATAAGGTTTGGGAATCCTGCAGCCGAATCTTAGCCCTTCTCCGGCGGCTGCTATAATAGCTGCAACGCTCATCTTGTGCCTACAAAAACTATAACCATACCCAGCAACATAGACAAAAAGCCCATAATACGTAATTTATCATCGGGTATATCAGACATTTGCGCCATAAAATCCCTCATCTTGGCGGGTGATAAAAAGTATGGAACCCCTTCTACAATAAACACCATTCCTACAACACATAAGAAAAATCTCATAGTATATCCTTAAAATCAATCAATTGAAAGCTGATAATAGATTGATTTTTATATTTAAGTATTCTGTAGCCTAGCTTAACTCCCGAATTATTCGGGTTATAAACATTTATTTGTAAATTTTAGCATTTATGCTCTTTATTTACAACCGCAAATTTGATTATTGCGATATTGAGAAATTGTGCTTGACTTATTTACAATCATTGCAGTATATTATTTTATGTTTGTCATTCTGAGGAAGCGAAGAATCTACCCGCATACGCAGGCAGATTCTTCGGCCGAAGGCTGACGGTTATAAACAACCTAATGTTGTCGGCACATATGTACTGAGACATTTAATTAACTCAAGTTGCTGTCTATAGGTTTATTTTTAGAAATATTTGATTTTACATGGCTGTCATTCTGAACGAAGCATAAGCGCAGTGAAGAATCTCTTCCCTAATATAGCGAGTAGATTCTTCGGCCTCAGAATGACAAACATGGATAACCTCACCATAGGCAGCAACTTGGGTTAATTATATATAAAAGGAGAGGTGTCCGAGCTGGCCGAAGGAGCACGACTGGAAATCGTGTAGGCGGTTTAAAGCCGTCTCGTGGGTTCGAATCCCACCCTCTCCGCCAGAACATATATATATGTTTTGTATAATCTATTTTTAAGAAAATCTAAATATTAAGTTTGGCCGTGCTAGATGGGGCGTTAGCGGTGTCCTGTACCCGAAATCCGCTATAGCGGGATTGAATTCCGGTTCAGAGGTTGGTCGCTTTTCTTGTAGGTCAAGTAAGCAGTATTGAGGTTTGGGTCCTGCGCAATCAAGATTTATGAACCCCGTCAGGTCCGGAAGGAAGCAGCGGTAAATAGACCCCTTGATGTGCCGCAGGAGCGCCTGAAACGGAGCTGGCTGCTTGGCTGATATTAGAGGTTGGGCAATCGAAAACCGGTGCACGGCCATTGTTGTATCTGATGCCGGATAGGCATTATAGTCTGTCATTCTGAGGCCTTTGGCCGAAGAATCTACTCGCATATGGAAGCAGATTCTTCACTTCGCTTATGCTTCGTTCAGAATGACAGTTTTATGTTCTATGTTTCGGGGTGTCTCACCCCGAAACACCCGTATTTGCTATGGACGATATGTCATGTTTTGGACAATGCTGTTGACTTAAGAAAACTGTCATTCTGAGTCGATAAGCCGAAGAATCTAATTAGATTCTTCATGATGCTTCATTTAAGAATAACAGCTACCTTAAGTCAACAACATGGGTTTAGCTTTCCCCTCGATACTATAACCGCACTGTTTGGCGTATTCCCGCAGGACAATGCTTTTGACTTGTTCTAATTCTGTGTTGCTTAATCTGCGTTTTTGGTTTGGCATGGTAGTAATTATACTTTTTCTTGACAAAATGTATATACGGAATATATAGTAAATTATGGAGTTTGAATGGGACATACAAAAAAATGCTTCTAATATCAAGAAGCACGGTATCAGCTTTGATGATGCAAAACTAATATTTGATAATCCGGTTTTTACAAGAATAGTTGATAGACAAGATTACGGAGAGATAAGAGAGAAAAGCATAGGGATTATCCGCAATTGCTTAGTTATTGTCGTTATCTACACAGACCGTAAGGGTAAGCGCCGTATTATCTCTGCTAGGTTGGCTAAAACTAAAGAAAAGAGAGAATATTATGAGCATATCGAAGAAAAGACTTAAAGAACTGGCAGATATTCCAGATTCAGAAATTGATACTTCTGATATTCCAGAGTTAGATGAAGAATTTTGGAAGAATGCAAAGCTAGTAATGCCGGAAACTAAAAAACCTGTGTCTTTACGAGTAGACAGGGAGGTTTTAGACTGGTTCAAAAAAGGGGGAAGCGGTTATCAGTCCCGTATGAATGCAGTCTTAAAAGCCTATATGGAAGCTCATATGAACGTATAAAACTTTATGTTTTGAGGTGTCTCACCCCGAAACACCCGCATCTGCTATGGACGATATGTCAGGAATGACAAAAAAACGTATTATGACATAGCATAATAAACAGGAATCAGTATATGAACAAAATAAATTAACCACATAGAACACAGATGTACGCAAAGGGATTTAAATAATTTTATTATCTCTTTGTGTTCTTTGTGGTTTAAAATACTATTGACGCAAATTTCCTGTAGGGGCGGGGCTTGTCCCCAATGCCATTAAGTTAAGCTTTATACTATAATGAAAAGCTTTTTTTAGCCCGTCATTCTTAAGGCCGAAGAATCTGCTTGCTATTGCGGGGGGAGATTCTTCAGCTTTCGGCCTCAGAATTACAACTGTTTTATGTTTATCTTGCGTAAGGTAATTTAACCAAATAAATATACATATGGCATATTTAGTTCTAGCGCGTAAATTCAGGCCGGCGCTCTTAAATGAAGTCGTCGGTCAGCAGCATATCACAAAAACCCTAAAAAACGCAATTACCAGCGGCAGAGTGGGGCATGCCTTTTTGTTCTCCGGCCCCCGCGGGGTGGGTAAGACCACTACTGCGCGTATTCTGGCTAAAGCCTTAAATTGCGAAAATGGACCTACGGCAACTCCCTGTAATGAATGCGTCAATTGCCTCCAAATTTCCGCCGGAAGCTACTTAGATGTAATAGAAATCGACGGCGCATCCAATAATGGCGTAGAGAATGTACGCGAAATCAGAGAACAGGTACGCTTTGCTCCGGCTGCCGGACGCTATAAGATATATATTATAGACGAAGTACATATGCTGTCTAATCCAGCCTTTAACGCCTTGCTTAAAACTTTAGAAGAGCCGCCGGAACACGTAAAATTTATCTTTGCCACCACTGAGGCGCATAAACTGCCGGCCACCATACTCTCCCGCTGTCAGCGCTATGACTTTAATAAAATACCTATAACTGATATTATCGGTAATCTGGAACAAATATCGCAAAAAGAAGGCATCAATATTAACAAAAACAGCCTGCATCGTATCGCCCGTGCGGCAGAAGGCAGCCTGCGCGATGCGCAAAGTATATTTGATCAAATACTCTCAAGCTGCGGGCAACAGGTGGACGATAGCGAAGTAAAGCGTATTTTGGGTATAATAGATAGAACTCTTATCGAATCAGTAGCGCAGGCTATAATAAGCCATAATGGGGAACAAGTCTTGCGTTTGGTAGAACAGTTGATGGAGTACGGCGGTAATCCAATATACTTTACTCAGCAGTTGATGGGATATTTCAGACAGTTATTACTGTTAAAACTTTGTCAAAAACCCGATGACTTACTTGAGGTAACCGATGAAGAACTAGCCGTTTTGCACACTCAGGCAAAAGATGTATCCGTACCGGAGCTGATACAGTTGATTAAGATTATGCTGGAGAATGAAGCAGCGCTTAGAATGACACTTAATCAAAGAATAACTCTGGAGATAATCCTGCTTAAACTAAGCCAATTAAAACCGCTTTTGCCGATTGAGGAAATATTAGACAGATTGACAGCGCTGGAATCAAGTACGCCTAAAAATTATAGCGCTATCCATGTTGAACCGGAAAGACCGCAAATAACAGATACCGGCGTTCCGCAAACGCTTAAACCTGATCCCGCTCCTACCTTTACGCCTGTACCTAAACCTGAATCTGTACCTGTACAATATAGCTCCCCAATTAAAGAACAATAACATAAACAAGAAGATAAGGACAATAACAGCAATCATGGTTTGGGTGATGTCTGGAATAAGCTATTAAAAAAAACCAAGCGCCGCAAAGCTGGAGCGGGCTTTATACTTGAACATGGCAGGATAGTTGAATATAATGATCAGGAAATAATTATTGGCTTTGATAATTCATTTCATAAAAACAAATCAGAAAGCGCCGGAAATTATGAAATAATACAGGCGGCGGTAAAAGAAATTTTGGGCGAGCAGGTAAAACTAAAATTTATTAAATTCTCAAACACTAAAAAAAAACCTTCCGGTGAAAAGGCGCTTAAACCGGAGGATAAAAAAAAACTTCCGCCTATAACCGAGCCGATCATACAAAAAGCTATGGAATTATTTAAGGCTGATATTCAGCAAGTAAAGGATATTAGCTCTATAGACGAATAAATTTATATTTTACTTTGTAGATGCGGGTTTTTAAACCCGCCCCTAGCCGATCTTGCGGTCGGCGGCTACATATGATAGTTTGTCCTAAAGACGTTAATTTAAGGAGATATTTAAATGGGTAAAGGTTTTGGCAATATAGTAAAACGAGCTCAGCAGCTTCAGGCTAAAATGGCCAGCGTACAGGAAGAAGTCGGTGAACAAACTGTAGAAGCATCCTCCGGCGGCGGTATGGTTACCGCTGTCGTAAACGGCAAGCAGGAATTACTGGAGCTTAAAATAGCAGCTGAGGCTGCTGAAGATATAGAAATGTTACAAGATATGGTGGTTGCTGCAGTCAATAAAGCCCTTTACGATTCTCAAGATATGATGAAAGACGCCCTCTCCGGTCTAACCGGCGGATTGAATATCCCTGGATTGTTTTAATGTCTCAACTTTTGATATTTCGGTTTGAGACAGGTCGAAACATCAGAAAGTTTTTTTTACTGTCATTCTGAGGCAAAGCGAAGAATCTCTCAGTCTACGTGGAGCAGACCCTTCGCTTTACTCAGGGTGACAACTTAAATAAAAATAATTAAAACCTATTATAGAAACATCGACTTTGAAATTCAAGGAGGATTAATGGGGCTTGTAAATATAGGTTTTGGTAATATGGTGGTATCTTCAAGAATTGTAGTCGTCTTGACTCCGGCTTCGGCTCCTATGAAAAGAGTTAAAAAAGGGGCTAAAGAAGACCGAAAATTGATAGACGCCACTCATGGCCGTAAGACCAGAGCTATTATAGTGACAGACAGCGATCATGTTATTTTATCGGCGGTTCAACCCGAAACAATTGCTCAGCGCTTTACTACGGAGACAACCAGGCCGGAAGAGGATAGCGTACAATAAATGTCAGATAACCTAGGACAGCAGCTTAATTCTTATATTGAAGGGGCAAAGGCAAAAACCGGACGTCTGTTTGTAGTTTCAGGACCGTCCGGCGCTGGGAAAACACTGCTTTGTAAGCAGGTTATGGAAAAAATTCCCGAACTTGGCTATTCTATTTCCTATACCACCCGCCCTAGGCGTAAAAAAGAAATCCATGGAAAGGATTATTTTTTTGTTGACGTAGATAAGTTTAAACAAATGATGGATGATGATTTATTTTTGGAATGGGCGCAAGTTTATGGTAATTATTATGGCACCAGCAAGGAGTTTGTCAAACAGGAGCTAGCAAAAGGTACAGATATACTATTAGAAATTGATACGCAGGGCGCAAAGCAGATAAAACAACAGAGCCTTGCAAGTATCCTGATTTTTGTAGTCCCGCCTTCTATGGAAATATTAGAGCAAAGATTACAAAAAAGAGGAACGGATTCCAAAGAGCAGATACAAGGCAGGCTAAAGAGCGCCTTTGATGAGATAAGTAGCTGCAATATTTATGATTATTTGGTGATAAACAAAGAGCTTGACAGGGCGGTTACAGAGCTTAATTCTATAATTTTGGCTGAACGCTGCCGAAATGTATTGCATATTTAAGTAAATAACTCATATTACGCAAACTTTGCTTTTAAATGTAGGATGGGTCAAGCCCCAATGCCGTTGACTTAAGGTAATTGTCATTCTGAACGAAACGAAGTGGAGTGAAGAATCTCTCCCTGCAATAGCGAGCAGATTCTTCGGCTTTCAGCCTCAGAATGACAGGTTAATAAGAAGCTATACAGCTTAAGTTGATGTTTCGGCTTGGGGACAAGCCAACACCAACCCCTCTTAAGTCAGAGACGACCTAGAATACCAAATCCACCCTACGTGTGGTGTTAATGTTTTTTTGCATAACATCAGTTAATAAAATAAGAAGAAAAATCATGACGTATTTAATAATATTTTTGGTTACCGGCGCTTATAGTGGATTTTCTCCGGTAGCATCAGGTACAGCCGGTACGCTGGTAGGTGTTTTGGTATATTTCTTGCTTCCTGTACAAACTTGTAGTTATACATGGTGTCTGCTGCTTATTACCGGCGCATCTTTCTGGCTGTCTCAAAAGGGTGAGATAATATTTGATAAACCTGATGACGGACATATTGTAATAGATGAAATTGTCGGTTTTTTAGTGGCTATGTATGCGCTTCCCGCTACTTGGGGATATATTTTGGGGGCATTTTTTCTATTCAGGGTATTTGATGTAATAAAACCGCCGCCCATACAATATATTGAAGGCTTACCCGGGGGATTCGGAGTGGTGCTGGATGATGTAATTGCCGGTGTATACGCTAATCTGCTGTTGCAGCTTTTTAGGATAATTGTGAGATAAGATATGTAATCAGCGAGTGGTTTTTCTTTAAGTCTACATAGATGAATGCTTATGTTATTTACAGTACAGGGGCACAAAGAGCATAAATGGAACTGTTATTATAAAAACAAATCAACTTATATCAGAGCTTATATCTTTACCTATAGAGATAAGAACATTATTGGTTGATAAGCTTCTTGAAAGTTTAAATTCATCAAAAAAAGAAATTGATGAATTATGGACAAAAGAAGCGGAAAGAAGGCTCAGAGATATAAAGACAGGGAAAGTGAAAACAATTCCGGGTGATAATGTTTTTAAGGAGATCGGGGAAAAATTTAATCTATGAATTATTTTTTTCATCCATTGGCCAAAAAAGAATTGGATGAGACGATTGACTACTACAATGAATGTCAAGATGGGTTAGGCATTGAATTTGCTCGGGAAGCGTATAAAACTATTCAAATAATTTTACAATTCCCCAAAGCATGGCCGCCGTTTTCAAAACATACAAGACGATGTCTTACAAACTGCTTTCCATATGGCATTGTTTATCAGATAAGCATAGTTGCATATATCGTTATAACTTTTTTATCGGATATCGCTCTATGTTTATAGTGTTGCCAGCATTGGATAATATTATAGTTATTTAAACAACTATGCTTAGTAGAAAACGAGGTAATCATAGTAGCAATTATGCAATTAAATAAAAAGCCTGACTATTGGCGTAGTAGAATGAAATGGGTTAATACCCGCTCTTAAACAACTAGTTTCGGTATTAGACATAGAAACATAAACTTAAAAGCCAACAGGAAACTGGACTCCTTATACAAATAACTTGGGTAAATATGCCTATCTTTTTATCGCATCCTACATTCTTAATCATTCTCAGTTTTGTATTCGGCGCTATGATAGGCAGTTTTTTAAATGTTTGCATCTATCGCGTGCCTGCTGGAAAATCCATTATTAACCCGCCTTCCGCCTGTCCTAATTGCGGACAACCCATTAAACCATATGACAATATTCCCATTATCAGCTTTATCCTGCTTGGCGCTAAATGCCGCAATTGTAAGACTCCGGTTTCTTGGCGTTATCCTGCTGTGGAGTTTTTAACCGGCGCTTTGTTTGCCGGAATAGCTTATACGTTTGGCGCGAGTATAGATATGCTTATATATGTTTTTCTGGTAAGCATATTGATTACTGTAAGTTTTATTGATTTGGATCATCAGATAATACCTGATAAAATTACCTTACCGGGTATGGTTATAGGAATATTGTTATCCGCTTTGTCGCTTTTACCTGTAGGCTGGCAGCAATCTTTACTGGGTTTTTTTATAGGCGGCGGGCTGCTTTATTTATCGGCTGTATTAAGCCGCGGGGGAATGGGCGGCGGAGATATAAAGCTGGCCGCCTTTATGGGAATTTTCTTAGGCTGGCGCAAAATTTTGCTTACCCTTTTTGTCGGCGTATTATTAGGTTCAATTGTAGGTGTTGTAATGATACTTTTTCGCCATGGAAAAAGAAAGGATAAGATTCCCTTCGGGCCGTTTTTGGTTTTGGGAGCGCTTACTTCTATTTTTTGGGGTGAAAAAATTATTACCTGGTATATGTCTTTTTTAATATGCGGGAATAAGTAAATAATTTATGTTATCCAAAGTCTGTTTTGAATATGAAAAAGCGTTGTAAATCCAAAGAACAAAAACATAATTTAACCACAGAGAACACGGAGGTACACAGAGAATTAACAAAAAAACCTCTGTGAATCTCTGTGTTCTCTGTGGTTAATATTTATTTTAAAATCAGATAATTACCCCTAACCAGTTGATAAGACTAAATGCACAGCAGGTTTGCACAAATTTTACCTGATAATTTATAATAGTTATGATTATCAATATTTTATAATTATATATTTTTCGATACAAACTAAGGTAAGTAGATGATGTATTTGGGGTCTCAAGCCGGCGCTGTTAGCTTCAGGGCTAAGATTGCTCTGTTTGTTTCATTAGTCTGGCTGCAATTTATTATTTTGGATATCACTCCTTTAATATCGCTGTACAATCAACTAAAATTTACTCATATCCAAGAGACGCAATTAAATGAAGTACGGAATTTTATGCTTACGATTTATATCGCAAAAACAGTATGGGCGGTTATAATAAGCGGTATTATCGTAGGTTTTGCATATTGGATTATAAAGCCTTATAAGTCTGAATAATCCTAGGTACTCTGAGTCGTCTCTGACTTAAGAGTCTTCAGGGGGGCGGGTTTAAGAGACGGGCCCGACTACAAATTAACCCTAATTACCGGCGGGAAACAACATCTTTTTTAAAAACTGACCGGTATATGAAGCGCTATTATCCGCTATATCTTCAGGAGTTCCGCAGGCTATCACCCTGCCGCCCTCGTCTCCGCCTTCAGGCCCTAAATCTATAACATGATCCGCCGTTTTTATCACATCCAGATTATGCTCGATAACCAAAACAGTATTACCCGCATCAGTTAAGCGATTTAAAACTTCCAGCAGCTTTTTTACGTCATGAAAATGCAATCCCGTAGTAGGTTCGTCCAAAAGATAAAGAGTACGTCCGGCGCTTTTGCGCGATAGCTCCTTAGACAGCTTAATCCTCTGCGCCTCGCCGCCGGATAGAGTAGTAGCCGGCTGGCCTAAGTGGATATAATCCAGCCCCACGTCATACAGGGTTTGCAGCTTACGTTTTATACGGCTGATATTTTCAAAAAATGTCAAAGCCTCGCATATGGTCATGCTAAGCGTCTCATATATATTTTTACCCTTATACTTTATCTCCAAAGTCTCGCGATTGTATCTTTTGCCTTTGCATTCTTCGCAATGCACATAAATATCGGGTAAAAAGTGCATCTCAATTTTTATAATTCCATCGCCGGAACAAGCTTCACAGCGTCCGCCGCGGACGTTAAAGCTGAAGCGTCCCGGTTTATAACCGCGTAATCTCGCCTCCGGCGTCTGCGCAAACAATTCGCGCACATAGGTAAACAGTCCCGTATAAGTAGCCGCATTAGAACGCGGGGTGCGCCCTATCGGCGCCTGATCAATATTTATAACCTTATCTATATTTTCAATACCCTCAACTTTTTTATGCGCGCCCGGTTTGGCTATTGATCTGTAAAAATGCTTAGCCAGCGCTTTATGCAATATTTCCAACACCAAGGTACTTTTACCGGAACCGGATACGCCGGTTATGCAGGTAAATGTTCCTAAGGGAAAACGAACGTCTATATTTTTTAAATTATGCTCAGCAGCGCCGATTACGCTGATATAACCCGATTTAGCGGTGCGTCTTTGGGTGGGAATGGGTATACTTAAGCGTCCAGATAAATATTTACCGGTAAGCGATTCTGGATGTACGGTGATTTGCGCCGGAGTTCCCTGCGCTACTACTTCCCCGCCTTGGGCGCCGGCGCCGGGGCCTAAATCAATTACATGGTCCGATTCCATAATTGTCTCGGCATCATGTTCCACCACCAATACAGTATTACCCAAGTCCCGCAAGCGCTTTAATGTAGCCAAAAGGCGTGCATTATCCCGCTGATGCAGCCCGATACTGGGCTCATCCAGAATATACAAAACACCCACCAGTGACGAGCCGATTTGAGTCGCCAGCCGGATGCGCTCGGCCTCTCCGCCGGATAAGGTGGCCGCCGCGCGGTCTATGGTCAGGTAGTCCAGCCCCACATTAACCAAAAATCCCAAACGCTCCGTTATTTCCTTTAGGATTGTCTTAGCGATTATTTGCTCTTGTTCGGTTAGACCCAATTTTTCCAGAAAATCCAGCGTCCCTTTTACCGTAAATGAGGTAAGCTGCGCAATATGATATGTACCCAATTTAATAGCCAAGCTCTCAGGCCGCAGTCTGGCGCCTCGGCATTTTGGACAGGGTTTATTAGTCATAAGCCGTTGAATCTGCGTACGGATATGTTGAGACTTGGTTTCTCTGAAGCGGCGTGCTAAATTATTTATAACTCCTTCAAATTGTCCGCGCCACTCCCATTTATTGGCGCTGTCGCGTGAAGAAAACCTGAAAGTCAGCTCATCTTTCGCCCCGTAAAAAACAATATGTTTGGCTTTCTCGTCTAATTGATAAAATGGAATATGCAGATCAAAGCCAAAATAAGCGGCGGCTGTGACCAGCTTTTGCATATATAAGCTGTCTATGCCTCCGCCTAAGCCGCTCCAGGCGGCAATAGCTCCCTCGGCAATGGACTTATTCTGATCCGGCGCCACCAGTTCCGGGTCAAGCTCTATTTTCTCTCCCAATCCGTCACAGCTTGGACAAGCCCCGTGCGGGCTGTTAAATGAAAAACTACGCGGGGATATCTCGGGATAGCTTACCCCGCATTTAATACATGATAAAAGCTGGCTGAAGATGATATCTGCATCATCCAGTTTATTTATTATTACAATGCCTTCAGCAAGTTTTAAGGCGGTCTCAATGGAATCTGCCAGCCGCTGTCGTATACCTTGTTTTATTTTCAGGCGGTCTACAATTATTTCAATATCATGCTTTTTATATCTGTCAAGATCAGGCGCATCTTCCAGCAGATACATCTGATTGTCAATACGGCAGCGTACATAACCCTGACGGCGCATATCATCGAGCAGGCGCTTATATTCGCCCTTACGGTCTCTGACTATGGGGGCAAGAATTTGTATTTTGGTATCAGCCGGCAGATTTAATACCTGATCCACAATCTGAGAGCAGCTTTGAGCGGTAATCGGCTGGCCGCATTTATAGCAATGCGGATGACCTATGCGAGCGTAAAGCAGGCGCAGGTAGTCGTAAATCTCTGTTACCGTGCCTACGGTGGAGCGGGGATTCTTGGAGGTGGTGCGCTGCTCTATGGATATAGCCGGCGATAAGCCTTCGATAGACTCCACATCCGGTTTTTCCATCTGCTCTAGGAATTGACGGGCATAAGCGGACAGCGATTCCACATAGCGGCGCTGTCCTTCGGCATATATGGTATCAAATGCCAGCGACGACTTACCGGAGCCGCTTAAGCCGGTAATTACTACCAGCTTATCGCGCGGGATACTCAAAGAAATATCCTTAAGATTATGTTCCTTTGCGCCTTTAATTTTAATAAAAGGTATAGCCATAATATTATTGCTGATAGTAATAAAAGATTAACCACAGAGAACACAGAAAAGTTTTAATACCATTTATTAATAGTCTCAACGATCTGTTTTGCCTGCTTTTCACTTCCAATATTGAATTTGCTCTGCTGGCGGTATTCACCATTAACTTTCCTATAGCGTCTTATGGAAATTTTTTGAGGGCCGTATTCCTTGCTTTTACGGTCTAAATCCTGATAAAGGAACATAATAGTAGCCCAAGCCCCTTTAGTTAGGATTTGCTTGTCTAATTCTTTAACTAAAAGTTCGTCTTTATCTTGATAATTTATAGTAAGTTCGTCAACTGTTTTTGCCATAATTGAGTTTTCCTTTTTTTAAAGTAGATACCGTCTTAAAAGTCAAGTAAAAAGTGTAATTTTTTGTAACAGAATTTTAAAAAAGGGTTTAAGGGGTTTAGTAAATTAAACCTCTAGTTAATTACTTGGAACAGCCGGCATATTCAGGATCAAATGGTTTG
>JAJRXT010000081.1 GCA_024276125.1 bacterium | reverse complement strand
AGGCTGCAAGATTAATGGCAGTGGTTGTTTTACCCACGCCGCCTTTTTGATTAACTATTGTAATTATACGGCTCACTTATAACTCATAATATTAAACGAACACCTGCGTAAATTACATACATGACATAATGTCCTGTTGTTTTTGGGTTAAATAAGGCAATAAAATACGGGAGGGTAATTACGAATATTGGATGGACTCTATACTCTTATTATAAAAAGATGTTTCACGTGAAACTCTTTCTTATTATAATTACATTTCTTAGCTCATTATTATAAGGTAATTTTACTTTTATTATATTTTGCAAAGCGCCGTTGTACTCATCTAATACATCCTCAATAGAGCCTATTTGTTGCTTAAGCTGAAGCCCGTAACTTACAATCAAACGTCCCCCCGGCCTTAGATAAATAAAAGCAAGCGGAATTACCTTTTTTAGCGCAGAAAGCGCCCTTACTGTTACTATATTGTATTTATTTAAATCTGCTGTATTTTTTGCTTCCGCTCTGTCATGTATATAGTTTATATTCCTTATATTAAGCAGAGAGCAGAGTCTGGTTAAAAAAGCAATCCTTTTAAATTGGGCATCCATTAGACTAAGTTTTATATCCGGTATGGCTATTTTAATCGGTACTCCCGGAAAACCGGCGCCTGAGCCTATATCTAAAAGCTTACATTCGCTCGGCTTTTCAATGCCTTTTAAATAGATTAATGAATCCAGAAAATGTTTTATGATTATTTGTTTGGCGTTGGTGATTCGGGTTAGATTTATCTTTTTATTCCACTTCAAAAGCTCATCGGAATAAATTTTAAATTGACAAATCTGACTTGTGGTTAATTTTATACCCAAGCGCATAGCGCCGTCAACCATTAAATCTCTGAATTTAGAGTTTGATAGATTATTTTTTTTATATTTATAATTGTTCATGTTTATTTAAAATTATTTAATGGCTGCTTTAGTTAACTTGCGAAAAAAATTATATTCTGTCGTTCTTAGGGCCGTAGACCGAAGAATCTGCCCGCTATTGCAGGGAGATTCTTCACTTCACTCCGTTTCGTTCAGAATGACAGAGTCAATGACAGCTTCTAACCCGTAGATTTTATGAGCTTACGTAAAAAACAATGGCTTTTAATACTTTCATGATAAGCCAATATCCTTAAAAGTACAATCTGGATTTTTAAACTTTTTGATTGAAAGCGCAAAACGCTTAAACGCTTAAAATAGGGGCGCCCGAAAATTACGGATAGCAAGGCAGTATCAATAAAAAACTTGACAATTAATCAATTATGTTGTAATAAATGGTTTTATACGTTGTTTTAGTTTTTATAACGGCGTTTTATTTTCATAGTCCCCTTCCTCCCCCAAGCATTTAGGAACTGTCACAAAATAAGTTGTGCATTTTAGCGCTAAGATTTAGCTTGAAAAATGAGCAAAAGATTAGATGCTAAAATGTACAAGTTCTTTTGTAATAGTTCCTTAATACTATTTGGTCCAAATCTTCGGGCTTTATCCTACACTTAACAGGATATTCGGCTTAAGATTAAAACAAAAATATGTTCTAATGTATTCTTTAATCAAAAACGAATTTTTTTTCATTTAAATTAAACTAAATATAACATCAGGAGGTATATATAATAATGTTAGTAATCGGTGAAAAAATAAATATTATTACCAAATTTATCGCTAAAGCAATTCAGGAAAAAGATGCTAAACCAATTCAGCAAATAGCTTAAGAGCAAGTTGATGCAGGCGCTGATATTTTAGATGTAAATATCGGTCCGGCCAGAAAAAACGGGACAGAAGTAATGCCATGGCTAGTTCAGAACATTCAAGAGGTGGTAAATGTGCCTTTAAGCTTAGATACCACCAATCACGAAGCTATTGAAGCCGGACTCAAAGTACACCGCGGCAAGGCTATTATCAATTCCACTTCCGCCGCCCGCAGCCGAATTGAAAAGATGTTTCCGCTGGCGGCTAAATATAATGCCGATATCATAGGGTTAGCCCTCGGCGGGCGGGGAATGCCTAAAGATACGGATGAGCGCTGTATGTTGGCTATGGAAGTTATGGCCGGCGCTGCTGAATTCGGAGTGGCGCCTGAAAATATCTTCTTAGACCCTATTGTGCTTACGGTTAATGGTATGCAGGAGCATGCAATTCCCATTTTAGAGAGCATTGAGATGTTCTGCGGACTAAACGATCCCCCCATGAAAACCACAGTAGGCCTAAGCAATATCTCTAATACCTGCCCTGAAGAAAACCGCAGCATCCTAAATCGCGTTTATCTGGCTATGGCTATGCAGCGCGGGCTTTATTCTGCTATTATGGACCCTATGGATACGCGTATGATGGATATTATGCGTAAGGCCGAAGCTATGGGCGATAATATCGTATTAGAAGATATATTAAATGATGATGAGCTTAAAACCGTAGAGGTCTTTAAGGGTAATATCCTGTATTGCCACTCTTATCTGGAGACTTGAAGAGTAAGAAAGGTAGCAGGAATTTGTCTGCCCATAGAGGGGGATTTGGCATGAAACTGAAAATAGTTATTCATAAGGCAAAAGAGGGTGGATTTTGGGCGGAGGTTCCATCAATTCCCGGTTGTTATACCCAAGGTGAAACTTGGGAAGACTTATTAGTAAATGTTTATGAGGCCGTTGAGGCATGTCTTTCTATTGATGTAGACAAGGTAAATCTAACTTCAGAGGATCGCATTCTGGAAATTGCCGTATGAAAAGCATATCAGGAAAACATCTCTGTAGGATTTTAGAAAGAGCCGGCTGGCAGTTAAAGAAGGTGCATGGAAGCCACTATGTTTACATGAAAGACGGGAGAATAGAAAGAATAAGTATTCCGGTTCATGCTAACAAAGATTTAAAAAGAGGTATGTTGACCGCTATAATGAAAATTGTAGGGTTAGAAAAATCGGACTTGTAGGTATACCTATTTATTTCTGGAATCCTTCCCGAAACATAAAAACCGAATGAGATTTGAAGATAGCTAAGCTAGAGAGAAAAAAATCATGCAAACCAGAAAATTTGTATATTGGCAAGATGATAATATGTGGCTTGGACATCTGGAAGAATACCCAGACTATATAACCCAAGGTGAAACTTTAGATGAACTCAAAGAAAACCTGAAGGATTTATATAAAGAACTAACCAGCGGCGCGATTGCCTGTGTTCATAAAGTAGCTGAACTGGAAGTTGCATGAAAAGAAAGGATTTGATAAGGCGGTTAAATAAAATGGGTTGTGAACTTATCAGACACGGAGCAAGACATGATTGGTATCAGATGCAATGTGGATTATTGCATCTATAAGTACCCAGAATTATTTGAGGGTCTTTTTATGAAAACGATTCAGATGACTTTGGATGACGAACTGGTGGCAGCAGTTGATGATGCGGTAAAAAAATTAAACACGAACCGCTCTGCTTTTGCCCGTAAGGCGTTAAGGGATGCGATTAAACAATTAAATATTGATCAGCTGGAAAAAAAGCATCGCCAAGGGTATAAGCGTTATCCGGTTGGCAAAACGGAATTTGGTGTTTGGGAGTCGGAACAAGAATGGGGTGATTAATGAAAAAGGGCGAAGTGAGGTGGTATAAGTTCAGCGCTCCCGACAAAAGGCGTCCTATAGTTATTTTAACCAGGGACTCTATATTGGAATATCTGTATGAGGTCACGATCGCACCAATAACCTCAACCATCAGAGATATACCAAGCGAGGTCTTTTTGTCAAAACACGATGGTTTATATAATGACTGTGTAGTTAATTGCGATCACATTCAGACAGTCTCTAAATCAAAAATCGGCTCTCTTATTACAACTTTATCTGATGAAAAAATGTATAAAATTGGTAAGGCCATAGATTTTGCATTAAATCTTTAGAGAATTTGTTGGGTTTTTAAACTCAATCTACTGCTTTGTTTTAGGAATATTAGAAGGATGTAAATCTGTTAATCATAAAGAAGGGTTTAAAACTTGGATTCCAAAGTAGACGAACAAGAAGTGCTAGTAACTTATATTAAGGCAGAATTGGCTAGATTGTTTGAGGGTGGAGACGCTACTTTTTTTAGCCAGTTTAATAATCTATTGGGAAATTTTCTGTGTGCTCCAGGCCATATACAGGAAACCCGCAAGTTGGCAAAAGCATTAATTGGAGATTCTTATAGACGAACTGGTTTCGAGGAAATTTTCTGTCAATGTCATAAAGACAATTGGTATTTGGAAGAATTACCTCTTTCGGAATTCATATTGCCTGATATGGAAGGATGTGCTTATTTCAAAACTAGAAAATGATAAAGCACATATAAGAGATGGGAGCCATAGGGCAATCCGGCTAGCTTTAGAAGGAAAAAAGAGTTTAAAAACTTATCTCTTAAGATAAAGACAATAAGTTAACTTGCGAAAAAGATTATATTCTGTCATTCTGAGGCTGAAAGCCGAAGAATCTTACTCGCTATTGCGGGTAGATTCTTCACTCCACTTCGTTTCGTTCAGAATGACCGCTAAAATAAGTTAAACAATTTTGGCTTATGTTAACCCCAAATATAAACTATTCTGAGTTAACTTAAATAGCCATTATAAGTTATTAAACGATCATCCCGAATCTATTACGCCTGCTGAGAAAGAATAAACTTGAGAAAATAGATATGCAATGCGCTGAATGCGGCGGAGAATTTGAAAAAAAGATTATAACCTACGACCAGCTTTGGGGGGATAAGGAATTTTATCTTTTTGAAGGGGCGCCGGCTTTGGTTTGCTCTCATGCGGCGCAATATATCTGGAAGGCAAAGTTTCTCAGACTATAGATGAGTTAATCAAATCCCACAGCAAACCGGAAAGATATCAAAAAGCGCCGGTTTTCTCTTTAGCCAGAATAATTCGGGAGTTAATATGAGCCATTGTGTGCCAAGATTAAAATCAATATCTTATCAGCTTCCAATTGATTGTCTTTTGGCAAATTAAGTTTTTTTAGGACGTTGGACTATCTCCTTGTTTTGTAATAGGGCTAGCTTAAATTTGCCCAAATTTATGAATAATGTGGGTTGGAAAAGGCGCCGGTTTAGCTAATCCGTGTAATTTTAGCGGGGATTTTGTATAAGGAAAAAGCATTGTGAAGGCTGCTTATTTAACCAACAAGGAAAGAAAAGCTATTGGTTTATTAACTGCCAGACTTAGGGCGCATCTTAAGGATGACTTGGTGCGGATACAACTTTCGGTTCAAAAGCCAGAGGGGATTTTAATTCCGAATCGGATATTGACATTTTACTAATTGTTAAAGAAAAAACCGTAGAAATTATAGACAAAATTTATGAAATAGATCAAGATATTGATCTGGAATATGATGTTAGAACGTCCTTTAAAATTCTTAGTCTGGCTGAGCTTGATATGATGAGAAATTACCGCACCTTCTTCTACCGTAATATTGAGAAAGAAGCCATTTCCTTATGAGCTATGACAAAGAAGAATATGTCCGTTACAGGCTTAACGCCGCCAGGGATAAATTGAAATCGGCGGAGATTTTGTTTGAAAATGGTCAGTATAATGATTCAGTCTCTCGATCATATTATGCCATGTTTTCTGCTGCCAGGGCAGTCTTAGCGTTAGCTTCTTTGGAAAGCAAGAAACACTCCGGTGTTATTTCCTTGTTTAACCGGTATGTTGTTAAGGCAAAGAAAGTGGAAAAAGAAGTGGGAAGATTATTAAAAGAAGCCAAAGATTTAAGAGAAGGCGGGGATTATGATGATTTTTTCGTAGTCTCAAAAGAACTTGCCCAAAAACAATTGGAAAACGCCAGATTATTTGTAGATAAAATTGAAAATACCATAAGCAATTTAATGATATGAAACCCATCGGCCTAGTTGAAAAAATTTCAAAAAAATATTCCATCTCCAAAGAAGAGCTTAAAATAGAAGCAATGCGGCTTACGCTCAAAGAACGTAAGCGGGGATATCTCCTGGAACGATTAGAAATTCTGCGGCGGTATAAGGTAAACTCTATTAAAGATATGCGGGATAAAATAGAAACAGGAAAAATAATAGAACATCCCGGTTGGGAGGATTTAATAGAAATCAAAAACTTAGAACAGGAACTTGCGGAAATAGAAAATGATCTTAAGTCTTTACAGAAGGCTTGAAGAAATAGTCCGTTCGGATTTTTCCGATATTGTATATGATACTAAAATTATTTATAGTTATACAGGCAGAGCCAGAAAATTAAGGGTATTCCTGATTGATGAAAGTCTTGTAGATATATGGTATTCGCAAGACAGTGATTATGCCTATCATTGGAGCAAATATCCTGTTAGCAGCTGGATTTATAGATGTGATAATGCGCCTCATCAAAAATGGGGTTATGTAAAGACATTTCCCAAGCATTGTCACTGGGAGTCTCAAGGAAATGTTTTAGAGAGTAATCTACCAGATAAACCGGAAGATGCAGCAAGGGAATTCTTCTCTACTGTCAGAAAATTAATGTTAGGATTAAAATAATATTTGAAATATAAGGAGGATAATTATAATGCCATTTGCTATACCTAAAGAAAGATATAATGGTAAAATAAACACCGTAACCATCGGTAAAGATAATACAGTAACCTTGGGAGGAGCCGGCTCTTACCCGTTTTTGGGGTTTGAAGGGGGCGTGCAGGCGGGTATTCCTGTTGCTTTTGAAATATGGGATACCGCACCGAGTGATTGGGCTCCGGCCTTAAATGAAATATACGGCGATGTATATGCCGATCCTGTGGCTTGGGCGCTTTTATGTCAGGATAAGTATAAGGCGGATATGGTCGCCTTGCGCCTGTATTCCACTCATCCTGATCAGGGGGATTCTTCGGCTTCGGATGCCGGTGAGTTGGTTAAAAAGGTATTAGCGGCGATTAAAGTTCCTTTAATCATTTTGGGCGCTAATCATCTGGAAAAGGATGCCGAGGTATTAAAGGCTTGCGCTGAAGCAGCATCAGGCTATAACTGCCTCTTAGGTAAGGCGCAGGAGAAAAATTATAAGACAATAGGCGCAGCGGCCATGGCCTATGGGCATTATGTGCTGGCCTTATCCAATCTTGATATAAATTTAGCCAAGCAATTAAATATCCTGCTTACGCAAATGGGCGTAAAACAAGAGCAGATTGTAATGGATACTATGTCGTCTTCATTGGGTTATGGTTTGGAATACTCTTATTCGGTTATGGAGCGTGTGCGTCAAGCGGCCTTAAAACAAAATGATAAAATGGTGCAGATGCCGATTATATCAGACGTTGGAATTGAGGCCTGGAAGGCAAAAGAAGCCAAAACGGATAATGAGGCTTGGGGGGATACCAAATCCCGCGGGATACTCTGGGAAGCAACCAGCGCTATAGGACTGCTTATGTCCGGCTCCGATGCACTTATTATGCGCCACCCGCAGGCTGTAGCACAAGTACGCAAAACCGTGGCAGGACTTATGGCGGCCTAATGGATACAAAATCATGTTAAATAACTCATGTTACGCAAAAAAAATAAATTCGGAGATTTTAAAGGCAGCTATCTTTATGGTTCGGTGATTATTGACTCTGCTAAATTATTTATTAAGACGGTAAAACCGTATATAAAAACCTCTTTTTAAAAATTGGTTTTGGCAATGAATTCCAAACGATCCAAAGAAGCAATTAAAAATTTTAAAACGAAACAAAAGTTAACCAAATAAGGAGTAAACCATTATGGCGCTTACCGGTATACAAATTTATAAACATCTACCCAGAACCAATTGCAAGGACTGCGGGTTCCCTACCTGTCTGGCATTTGCCATGAAACTTGCGCAAAAACAGGCGCCGGTGGATAAATGCCCGCATATATCCGATGACGCTAAGGCGGTCTTGGCTGAAGAATCGGCTCCGCCAATACGTAAGGTTATTATCGGTACTAGCGATAAAAAAGTAACCATTGGCGAGGAAACCGTACTTTTCCGCCATGAAAAAACCTTTGTACATCCACCGGCAATTACCTTGCAGGTTGAAGATACCTTAGGCGCCGATAAACTGGCCGAAAAAATAAAACAGGTGCAGGCTGTTTGTTTTGAACGCGTGGGACAGAATCTTAGAGCCGGTCTTATTATGGTTAAAAACAGCTCCGCTGATAAGGACAAATTTATCCAAGCTATAAATACGGTAAAGGCTAATTCGGACCTACCGCTTATTTTAGCCGGTAAAAATGCTGCTAACCTAGAGGCTGGCTTAGAAATATTATCTAAAGAAAGACCTCTTATACATGCCGCTGCGGCTGATAATTATGAAGCTATGGCGACTCTGGCTAAAAAATATCAATGTCCGCTGGCGGTATCCAGCGCAGAGGTACTGGAAAAATTAGCAGAATTGGCCGAAAAGGTAGCTGGTTTAGGAGTAAAAGACATAGTATTAGAGCCTGTGGCTGCCTCTTTGGGCGCCGGTTTGTCGCAACTGACGCAAATAAGACGAGCCGCTCTAAAAAAATCCGCTAAAGGCTTAGGCTATCCGGTTATGGTATGTGCGGCAGCAGATACAGATGATCCGATACAGGAAGCCCTTTGCGCGGGGGTATATGTAATGCGATATGCCTCTATTATTGTACTTAAGGCAGCCGAAGACTGGCAGTTGTTGCCATTGCTTACTTTAACGCAAAATATTTATACTGATCCGCAAAAGCCGTTACAAGTAGAGGAGAATGTTTATAAGATAGGCTAACCGGATGCCGACTCGCCAATTATGATTACCACTAATTTTTCATTAACCTACTTTATTGTAGCCGGCGAGATTGAAAACAGTAAAATAGCCAGTTGGTTAATGATTGCCGATGCCGAGGGTATGAGCGTGCTTACCGCTTGGGCGGCTGATAAATTTAATGCCGATAAAATTGCCAAGGTGGTAAAAACCTGCGGAATTACAGGACAGACCAAAAATCGCAACCTTATACTTCCCGGCGCTGTGGCTGTCTTATCCGGCGAAGTGGCCGAATTGCTGCCGGATTGGAATATTATGGTAGGCCCCAGGGAGGCCAGTAATCTACCCGCTTTTTTAAAGGCTCAGGCGGCCTAGATAATAGATTGTTTTTTCTGCTTAGCAGAGTTTGGTATAATGTAGGTGGGGGGAAATATCATGAGAGCCTTTAAAATAATTTTATTTATCTTATTTTTTCTGCTGTTAGGGCAAGAGACTGTTTATTCTGTAGAGATCGCTCAGCGTATCTCAGACAGAGAGGTTGTTGAACGGCTAACACGTTTAGAGCAAGGACAGGCTTCCATAAACAAGCGGTTAGATAATTTGCGTTCTGAGATAAACGGTCGTTTTGCTGATTTGCGTTCGGAAATGAATGGACGTTTTATTGATCTGCGTTCTGAGATGAACAACCGTTTTGATATGCTTACTTGGATGATCGGGCTTTTTGTAAGCATTGCTATGCTGACTTTGGGGTTTGTCTTACGTATGCAGTGGCAGATGAATCAGCGGCAGACACACGTGGAAACCGCTCTTGAAACCCAGAAGGATGAATTGAATTTCCTTAAGGAATTAATCGGAAGATTACTTCCACCCAGCGGGGCGTTGTAGAATCTTGAGTATTCTAAAGTCGCCCCACTTGACACCTTAATCCGCAGATTTCATAATTAGAGCGGTTGGTTGCGAAAACAGCTTGTAAAATAACGTGACAGGCCAACTCCCCGTAGGCATGGTTTGAAACTTCATGTTTTAAAACTGGAAGTATAAATGTCTATAATTTCAACAGGGTAAGCTTTTGGTTAAAATTAATTCCCGAATTATTCGGGTTAGAAATCTAAAAAAATTGCCTAGTCAAAATTCAAAAAATGTGGGGATAATATATTTTCACGCTATTAGTCAATTCCGAATGGAGTTTTATCATGAAAGTAGTAACAGTTTCTCCTGAATTTCAGGTGCTAATTCCTCGCAGTATACGGGAATCATTAAACATAAAACCAGGTAAAAAAATCAAGGTGATACAATATAAAAATCGCATAGAGTTAATTCCTGTAAAAAGCGTTAAGGAAATGCGGGGCTTCTTAAAAGGAATCAATACCACGATAAAACGGGATAGTGATAGAATATGAATCTAGTTGATTCCTGTGGCTGGCTTGAGTATTTTGCCGATGGGCCGAATGCCAATTTTTTTGCTTCTTCTATTGAAGATACAAATAATCTTATTGTTCCTTCTATATGTGTTTTAGAAGTTTTTAAACGTGTATTACAACAACGGGGCGAGGATTCTGCCCTTTTGTCAATTGCTATAATGCAAGAAGGAAAGATTGTGGATTTGGATATTACGATAGCCTTAAATGCCGCCAGGATTAGCATTGATTTTAAACTGCCGCTTGCTGACAGTATTATTTTAGCAACAGCTATTGCAAATAAAGCGGCGTTATGGACACAAGACAATGATTTTAAAGGGATTAAGGGAGTTAAATATATCCAAAAACCATAGTTCGTACCGTATTAGCTTGTAAAATAGTGGTTTACCATTTGTTTTGCGACAAAGGTAACAATCAGTTAATATAGCTAACCCAAGTTGCTACCTATAGGTTTATTTTTAGAAATATTTGGTTTTACATACCTGTCATTTAAAACGCAGCGAAACGGAGTGAAGAATCTGCTCCCGTATGCAAGCAGATTCTTCGGCTGAAAGCTGAAGAATGACAAAAAATGGATAACTTCAGCATAGGTAGCAACTTGGGTTAGCTATAAAAATAAGCATACAATAATTCCAACAGAGGGAAAATTTATCATGAGTGATGAAAAAAATAAAGGCAAAGCAGTGACAGAACTGTTAGATATAGCTAAAGTTGAAAACATTCAAACGGCTCATGCGCGTAGCGCCAGTATGAAACCCTGCCCTATCGGGGCAACTAGCGCTTGTTGTAAGAATTGCTTTATGGGACCCTGTCGGCTGGTAAGTAAATCCGGCGAGGAAAAGCGCGGCGTTTGCGGAGCTACTCAGGATACGGTAGCCGCTCGTAATTTTGCGCGTATGATTGCCGCAGGTAATGCCGGTCATGTTGACCATGCCAGGGAAATCGTAAAGGTATTCCGCGGCGCTGCTAAGGGCGAACTTAAGCATTATGAAATAAAGGATGAAGTAAAGTTACATATGATTGCCAAGGTGTACGGGATAGACACTGATGGACGCGATAAACAAGATATTGCTATTGAATTGGGCGATAAGATTACGGCTGAATTCGGACAGCAGGAAGGCGAGCTTAAGATGATCGGCCGCGCTCCTAAAAAGCGCCGGCAATTATGGAAGGATAAAGGTCTTTCTCCCCGCGGTATTGATATGGAAATTGTGGAGATGATGCACCGCACTATTGTGGGTAATGATCAGGATGTGATGAGCCTGCTTATGGCCGGCACGCGTACGGCATTATCTAATGGCTGGGGCGGCTCTATGATTCCTACTGAATTACAGGATATTATGCTGGGAACGCCGTCGCCCTTAAAAGGCAAGGCTAATTTGGGCGTATTGGAAGAAGATCAGGTAAACATTATTGTACACGGGCATGATCCATTGCTAGCTGAGATGATTGTGGAGGCGGTTAAAGACGAAAGCTTGCAGGCGGCGGCTCGCGCTAAAGGAGCTTCCGGCATTAATATCGTAGGTATATGTTGTACGGCAAATGAGGTGCTTTTGCGTCATGGACTGTCAATGGTGGGTAGTTTTTCTCAGCAGGAATTAGCTTTAATTACCGGCGCCGTAGAGCTTATGGCAGTGGATATTCAGTGTATTATGCAGTCGCTTCCAGCAATTGCCAAGTGTTATCACACCAAGATTATTACTACTTCAGACAAAGCAAAAATACCGGGCGCCGCTCATATACCGTTTGATGAGGAAAATGCCTATGAGCAGGCTAAAGAGATTATTAAACTAGCGGTTGATAATTTTCCGAATCGGCGAAAAGTACATATTCCAGATGAGAAGACGGCGGATTTAATAGCCGGTTTTTCGCATGAAACTATAAGCTATATGCTGGGCGGAACTTTTCGCTCATCATACCGCCCGTTAAATGATAATATTATAAACGGACGTATCTTGGGGGTAGTCGGCGTGGTTGGTTGTTCCCTGCCGAAAGATGAGGGTAAAGGTATTACCAGCACGGTGGTTAAGGAATTAATTGCCAACAATGTGCTTGTATTACAGACGGGTTGTGCCTCTTATGCCTGCGCTAATGAGGATTATCTTATTCCTGAGGCCGCTGTTAAATATGCCGGTTCGGGTTTGGCGGAGGTCTGCGAAACAGTAGGTATTCCTCCGGTACTGCATTGCGGTTCGTGCGTGGATAATTCCCGTATTCTTATTGCCTGTGCTGCTATGGTGCATGAAGGCGGTTTGGGTAATGATTTGGCTGATCTGCCGGTGGCGGGATGCGCTCCTGAATGGATGAGTGAGAAGGCTATTGCTATTGGTCAGTATTTTGTAGGCTCCGGCGCTCCGGTGGTATTTGGTTCTAAATCTCCGGTTGCTAACAGTAAGTGCGTAAACGATCTTTTAACCAAAGGATTTAAAGAAATCACCGGCGGTTTCTGGGCTTTTGAACCAAATCCTAATAAAATGGCACAGATTATCATTGATGAGATTGTAGTAAGACGCACAGCGCTAGGGATAGAAAAACAAAAAGAACGCGTATTATATGATATGGCCATGCGCCGCGATCTAAAGTGTGGATAAATACGCAGAACTTGCGGGAGTTCGGTATTGTATAAGGAACGATAACCATGCTGTCATTTAATGAGATTGTCAGGCTGCTTAAAGAGTATAAGGATGAATTAGATAAAAAATATGAAGTAAAAGATGGGAGTCTTCGGCCCTTATGCTCGCGGCGAGCAAAAAAAGAAAAGCTACTTAGACATCCTGGTTGAGTTTAAAGAACTGCCTGACCTCTTAAAGTTTATTGAATTGAAGATGTTTTATCCAATAAAGAAACGCTAAAGAAGTTGAATAATGCCTTAACCAGAATTGAGGCGGGGGAATTTTTTGACCAAGAGGGATGTTAGGGGTGCAATGCTGTTGACTTAAGAACATTCTGTGTGAAAAGGGTACTTTTTCGCTGTCATTCTGAGGCCGTAGGCCGAAGAATCTGCTCGCATATGGAGGCAGATTCTTCATTTCGCTTACGCTTCATTCAGAATGACAGCTGCCTTTTCAATGTAGGGTGGATCAAGCCCATATTGGGAAAGAGCCTAAAAGTATATGCTAAGACCTGCATTTTCTGATGGTTGCGAATCCACCAAACTTAGTAAGCGTGGTGGATTCGGGGTAACTTACCGATTATTCGGCGCTACCTTAACATGTAGAACACCTGTTATATAACACCCCTTTTTTTTAATCCACCCTACGGTGAGATTATTCTTTTTTGCGTAACATGAGTTATTAAATTAAAGCAAACTAACTTACCGAATTTATATGTTTTATTACACTATGCGAGAATATCTTTATTTACAATAGCTAACCCTACACATAAATACTACTATCCGATATATTTAGCATAAAAGGAGCAAATATATGTCAAAAATAATCGCATCGGCGGCTATAAGAGGCGCCCACAAAATAGTAACCAGGGCTGAGAACAGTCTAAATGACGCCATTAAACAATATGGCGCTGATAAAGTGGTGGACTTCCCCAATACGGGTTATTTCCTGCCGGTAATTTACGGTATGACCGGTATGGAAGTACGCACATTATCCGATCTGAGACCAGTATTAGAAAAAACCAAGGGACTGCTTCCCCCTGTGCCGGCGGAGCATGTTTGGGCGCCTTATCTGGGGCATACCTTAGATGCCGGTATGGCGACCTTGTTTGCTGATGAAATTATTGAGATTATTAAATACTTACAAGACCCCGTGCCTTATGCAGTAATGGAGAATTGTCCTGAAGAGGGTGATTTTTGGCTGGGGGCGGCTGATGATGTAATTATGCGTAAGCGCGGCATTGAGTTTGTGGATGGTTCCGCTCCCGGATTTGCAGCCATTGTAGGCGCGGCTCCGGATAGTAAAACCGCGGTAAAAATTGCCAGAGAATTACAGGAGAAAAATCTGTATGTATTTATGTCTTCTGAAACCGAAGGAGTAAGTTTTGCCGAACAATTACGATCTGAAGGCGTGCAATTGGGCTGGGAGACGCGGCTTGTACCTTTTGGTAAGGATATTAGCGCTACAGTATTTGCATTAGGCTTTGCCACGCGGGCGGCTTTGTATTTTTGCGGAGTACAGGCCGGTGATTTCAGACGAGCGCTGTTATATAATAAAAACCGCATCTTTGCTTTTGTATTGGCTCTGGGAGAGGATAAGGATGCAGCGCCAGATGCGCTTTTAGATGATGAGAAATATGCTCAAGCGGCATGCGCCATCAATTTTGGATTCCCCACTATTGCCGATATCGGTATTCCTGAGATTCTGCCTACAGGCGTATGTACGTATGAACACGTAGTATCAGGCGGTACGGGTATAGCCCATGATAAGATTGTAGGTAAAGCGATTGAAGTGCGCGGATTAAAAGTACAGATCAGCAAAGTACCGATACCGGTATCCTTTGGTCCGGCATTTGAGGGCGAGCGTATCAGGAAAGACGATATGTACTGCGAGATGGGCGGTAACCGTTCAGCTGCTTTTGAGTTTGTTACTTCGCGGGAATTAGCTGATATTGAAGACGGTAAAGTTGAAGTTATAGGTCCTGAAATTGACGAGGTAACAGAAGGTAAGGCGCTGCCCATGGCAGTGTGGATTGAGGTAGCCGGACGTAAAATGCAGGCTGATTTTGAACCGATATTAGAGCGGCAGATTCACCGGATGTTCAATGCGGCACAAGGCGTATTCCATATGGGACAAAGGGATATCAACTGGGTGCGTATCAGTAAAGACGCTAAAAAAGCAGGCTTTAATTTTAAGCACTTAGGGCAGATTATTCATGCTAAATTCCATGGTGAATACGGTAAGATTTTAGATAAAGTACAGGTGACAATATATACGAAAAAAGAGGATGTGGAGCGTCTGCGCGAGGATGCCAGAAAAGTATATCATTTTCGTGATGAACGGTTGGGTTCCATGACAGATGAATCTGTGGAGACCTTTTATTCCTGTACCCTGTGTCAGTCATTTGCCCCTAATCACGTGTGTGTAATCACTCCTGAACGCAGCGGATTATGCGGAGCTTACAGCTGGCTGGATGGTAAGGCTGCTCATCAGATTGAGCCTACCGGTCCTAATCAGCCTCTTATAAAGGGTGAGCCGATAGATGCGGTTAAAGGACAATGGAAGGGTATCAATGAATTTATTGCTCAGGCTTCACGGGGTAATATTACTGCTTTTAATGCCTACAGCATGATGGAAGACCCTATGACTTCATGCGGCTGTTTTGAGTGTATCAGCGCTATTTTGCCGATGACCAACGGGGTTATGATTGTAAACCGGGAATTTCCTGAGATGACGCCTGCTGGGATGAAATTTTCCACAATGGCGGGTTCAGTCGGCGGCGGTTTGCAGACACCTGGCTTTATAGGGCATAGCAAGCATTATATTGGCAGCCGGAAATATATCAGCGCTGAAGGGGGACTCTTGCGTATAACATGGATGCCTAAAATATTAAAAGATGAGCTTAGAGCGTTAATAGAAAAACTAGGCCAAACAGATGAAAAATTAAAACAAGTGTTAAAAGAGTACAATGTGGAGAACTTTTTGGATTTAGTAGCTGATGAGAGCAATGCTACGATAGAGGACGAGGTAATGGAGTTTATGCAGCAGGTAAATCATCCAGCGCTTGAAATGGAGCCAATGTTTTAATTCAATGATTTTGTAAGATTTAACCGATATAAATTTGCTGTAGGGGAGGGGGCTTGTCCCCCTCCCGATGATACGGGCGGGGATAAACCCCCAATGTTGTTGACTTAAGCTAATACCGGTATAAATGCCGTCTTATACAAAATCAATAGATACCAAATGTTTGTAGGGGAGAGGCGCATCCCCTCCCAAATTACGGGCTTAGGACAGGGTCACTGACCCACGCCGCCGCCCCTACAGTTTAATAAATTCAACAATTTTTATGTTGAACTCATGTTAATTTAGTCTGTTTTTGGCTTTACATTCAAAAACGGGGACTACCCTGTAAATAGTTTAGAAATAATTTTGAAGCTCCTAAAGATTTAATTAACAATTACAATCCAAAGCATAATTTATATATTGACATATTAGTGTCAATAAAGTAGTATCTTTTTTATAATTATAAAAGATAGGAGAATTAAAATGAACAAAGCGGATTTAATCCAAAAGATATCTAAAGACAATGAATTAACCAAAGCCATAGCAGAACAGGCTTTAAATTCTGTTGTAGAGGGCATAAGCAATGCCTTAAAAGAGGGTGAAACGATTACCTTAATTGGTTTTGGCACATTTTCCGTGGTAGAGCGCGCTGCCAGAAAAGGCCGGAATCCACAAACAGGCGAAGAAATTGAAATAGCGGCGAAAAATGTAGTTAAATTTAAACCAGGAAAAGCGCTGAGTCAAGCTGTTTAGTATTTATAACTTTCTGTAATAAAAAGCTATTTGGAGCATATTTTATTTCAAATCAAAATCACGGTATTGTAGTAAATCATTTGCGTTTTACAAAAATCAATGCGATTATAATAATTGTTGACTAGTTGTTTCTGGCTGGATATATATCATATTGAGTTAATAATTTATTCCTGTTTAACTAGCGCTGTTGCTATCTTGAATGCTTAAGAATTCCAAAACCATTAGATATTACTTCTTGTGTTATTACACGGTTCATGGCTATAAAACTGTATCATAATCAGAAAACTTGCTTTTTTCCTGTCATTCCCGTAAAGTTTGTCCTCATGAAAACGGAGAACGTGACTCCAAGTTGAAAAATAAATTCCTGCCTCCGCAGGAATGACAGGTTAAAGAGCATTTTTTAGGTTATAAACTGTTCGACACTAAATTTATGTTTCTGAACGTCTCACCCCTAAACTAATTGCTTTGGCGCAGGTGTTTAGAGGTGAGAAACCTCTAAATATACATTTACAAAAATAGCTACTAGAGTTCTCTTGCGAAACCAAAGCTGTTTAATTTTATTAGCTGTCATTCTTAAACGAAGTGAAGTGAAAAATCTACCCCCGTAGACTGAGAGATTCTTCGGCCTCAGAATGACAGAATGTAATCTTTTTCGGAGTTAACTCAATAGCCTTTTTTACAAATCACATTTTATGAAATCTTGTAGTATAGTCGTCTATATCATCTTCATTTAGCAACACGAAACCCAAAGCTATTATAGTGTACATGTGGATAATCGCCGAAGCGGTAAGCGCTGCGAAGGCTATTCTGAGTAAGTCTCCAGGAGCCGCCGCGAAGCACCTTATATTCTCAGCGGGACAAGCCTGTAGGATTTTTTTCTGTTCCAGAAGGATAATCGCCATACCAATCTTCACACCATTCAAAAACATTACCTAACATATCATATAAACCAAATTTGTTTGGCATCCGTTTAGCTACCGGTTGTGTTGACCTATTTGAATTATCCCTATACCAGGCATATTCTCTAATTCTGCTTGAATCCTTACCAAAATAATATCTATCGACACTTCCCGCTCGGCAAGCATATTCCCACTCTGCTTCTGTCGGAAGCCGGTATGAATTTGTTCCTTCTAATTCATTTAGCTTATTAATAAATTCTTTTGCATCATTCCAAGATACGCCCTCTACCGGACAATTATCACCGCAGCGTTGAAAGCGAGAAGGGTTATTTCCCATGATTTTTTTCCATTGTTCTTGTGTTACTTCTGTTGTTTGCAGATAAAAACCATTTGTTAGAATTACGTTATGCAGGTCTTCGTTTTCACCGCGACCTTTTTCAGTTAAAGGACTTCCCATTTTGAAGCTGCCCTGTGGGATGTAGACAAATTTCATTCCAATTACATTGGAAAAAGAATTATTATAACTGGTATTAATTTCAATTCGCTTTTGGGCTTTTGGGGTATTTTGGGTATTTTTTTTAATGTTGTTTACTGGTCTTGGTTTATATTTATTTCTTACCCTAGTTCCAGTAGTTTTTTTCCTCTTCGTAGATTTATCCATCACCATTAGCGTTTCACTTCTTGATGCAGTATAAGCGCTGGTATTCTCATTTGGCTCTATGTCAATATTACTGCGTCTAACTACCCTTCTAGTGTTGTTTGTTTTTGTTGTTGGTTCGGTTTTATATTCAACAAAGCTATCGCGGTAGGTTATTAACATATAAACGGCAAAAACAAGGACTAAAACAATTAATAGAGGAAAAAGCCTTTTGACCGCGGTAATATCTTTTTTTGCTTCTTTCTTACTTGGTTGTTTTGACTTGGACCTGGCGCTATATTGAAGGTAATTATTATTACTCTCCTCAAGGTTAATTGCAGTTGCAAGTTTATCAAAGACACCTTCTTGTTGTTCTTGTTGTTGTTCTTCTTCTTGTTCTTCTTGTTTTGAGGCAGTTTCAGTTGAAACGGGGGTTTTTTTATCTTTTTTTTTCTTGAGTTTGGTTAGTAGCTTTTTGAAAAAAAATTTTGTTTTGGCAATAAAAAGCTTTTTTTTGTTTTCTTTAGGTTTTTCTACTTTTTTTGCTTCTTCTAGTTTTTTTGATAGTGCGGTTTCAGCTGAAGCGGCAATAGAGGGTTTTTCTTCTTCTTGTCCTGTCATGAGTGCGGACAGTAATCTATTAAATTCTTCTTCTGTTTGTTTTACCGGTTTTTCTGAATCATCATCAATTTTTTTAGTCTGCTTTAGATTAAGCGTGTCTACCAGTTTATCAAATCCTTCTTCTGTAAATACATCTATTCGATCAGGATTTCCCAGGCGTTGGGGAAGTTCACAAGCTTCAATCCAAACAGATACAAGGTATATTTCTCCCTCAGGCTGTTCTTCCAAAAGCTCCAAAGCCCGAATAATCTTTTTATGCTTAAATATTCGGCTTTTTACTAAAGTTTCAGAAAGACAGGATACAAAAAAATCAGCATTTTCAATTGCTTGCTTAACGCCAGATTCCCATTGCGGACCCGGTGAAAGTTTTTCGGAATCAAGCCAAGGATCAAAGCCGTTCTCTTGTAATTTCCTATATAGTTTTTTTGCTTTTTCCTTATCATCTTCGGCACAGCAAAGAAAAACTTTAATTGTATCAGCCACGTAAACCCTCTATGATTTTATATAAAGCTTTACAACATTTCTTTCCCTACTATTATTATACTAGTATCCTGATATTTTCCAAATATTTATACTAAAATTCTAGAAAAAATCCCTTTTTTTTTCTTTTGTAACAGGCGGCTCTAAAAATCCGCCTGTTACAGTCAGTCTATTACACACTACAAAATGCTCTAATGTTGTTTTTTACCCACCTTATTGCATTGGCAGCGTCTTTTCCGCCACAAGCCATAATTCTGGTTGCATCCAGATAAACCGCTTCATGATAGGCTCGCGACGAGAGCATGGAATCCCCGTAGATACAGGTTTGGGCGCCTGCTCTTGAAACCCCGATAATCAACATACAGGCTGTTACTGATAATATTAATTTCCCAAAAAAATCAGCCTTATTATTGTTTACTGCTTGTTCATAAAAACTTTTACTTTCTTTTTTTAAGTTTATCCTTATTGTGTTTTGCAATAAGGTTACTGCCAATAATATAATTGCTCTACAAATCACCCCCCCCTTTTTTTTTGCAACTGCCGCCCAAAGATAAAAAGGCCGGCAGAGAATCCTCAACCAGCCTTTTTGTGGCTTTTAGAAATTTAATAATACTATATTTTTACTACATTAGCTGCCTGAAAACCTTTGGGTCCCTCAACTACATCCAAGCTGACGGCTTGTCCTTCATTTAAAGACTTAAAGCCTTCGTCTTGAATAGCTGAGAAATGTACAAAAACATCATCGCCGTCTTCAAGACTAATAAAGCCGAAGCCTTTGGTATCATTAAACCACTTTACTGTACCTTTAGCCACTTAGCAACACCTCCTCATTTTTACCTCCGGAAACCTTTATCCGGGCTAACTGGATTTTATCCAGCCTGATATCCGAAATTTTTAGGCATAAAAAAAACCGCAAAAGGTTTTAGTTTTTGCGGCTATTTAATTACAACAAAAACTTTCCAGAAAACATTAACACAACTAAAATTGCTGTCTATCTTTATATTATACCACAAATTATAAAAAATGCTCGCAACCAAGTTAAAAACAGCAAATAAGCGCTATTTTTAAACTTACAATCCAACTGATATCTTAAATTAATACCATATTAATACGTTATTATTAATACAATGTCAATTTTTATTTTTCTGGCGATATTATCGCTCTAAGGGTCTAAGCTAGTGGAGCATTTCATTAAAAAGGATACCCATTAGCCGTCATTTTGAGGCTAAATGCCGAAGATATCTCTACTCGCATACATGAGCAGATTCTTCACTGCGCTGCGCTTCATTCAGAATGACAAAATAAATGTATATCTTTGGCGGAGGGGATAGGATTCGAACCTACGGAACTTTCGCTCAACGGTTTTCAAGACCGCCGCCTTAAACCACTCGGCCACCCCTCCTTATCCTTAAACTATTTTTTCCATACCTCCCATATAAGCGCGTAATATATCAGGTATAACAATACTCCCGTCAGGCTGCTGATAATTTTCCATAATAGCAACAACCGTACGCCCTACCGCCAAACCGGAACCATTTAAGGTATGCACAAAAACCGGTTTACCGCCGGCTTTGGGACGATATCTTATTTTAGCGCGTCTGGCCTGAAAATCCTCAAAATTACTGCACGAAGAAATTTCCCTATACTTATTCTGAGACGGTAGCCAAACCTCAATATCATATGTTTTGGCCGCCGAAAAGCCCAAGTCCCCAGTACATAAACTTACCACCCGATATGGCAAATCCAATAGTTTTAGTATTTGTTCCGCATTAGACAACAATTTCTCCAGCTCATTATAAGAAGCCTCTGGAGCGCTAAATTTCACCAGTTCCACCTTGTTAAACTGATGCTGGCGGATAATCCCCTGCGTATCCTGTCCGTAAGAACCGGCCTCACGCCTGAAACAAGCGCTATAACACACATAATATATAGGCAAATCAGCCTCTGCCAATATTTCATTACGGTAAATATTGGTTACGGGAACCTCGGCTGTAGGTATTAAATAATAGCCGTCTGATTCAATTTTAAATAAATCTTCTTCAAATTTGGGTAATTGCCCTGTACCCCGCATACTGTCCGCATTAACCATATACGGCGTTAAAACCTCTGTATATCCATGCTTTGTGGTATGCGTATTCAGCATAAAATTTATTAGCGCCCGCTCTAAGAGAGCGCCGGCGCCCATATATAAACAAAATCTGGAGCCGGATATCTTGCCCGCTCTTTCAAAGTCTAAAATACCTAGAACCTGTCCCAATTCATGGTGCGGTTTAGGCTCAAAATCAAAATGAGGGATTTCCTTATAGCTTCTTACCAGCGCATTATCCGCTTCACTAACCCCTGCCGGTACGGAATCATGCGGAATATTAGGAAAGCCTAACAACTGATCGGATATTTCCTGCTGAGTCTGTCTTAATTCTTTTTCCAGTTTTTTTATTGATTGCGAAACATCTTTTAGACGCACAATTTCCTGCTCGGCAGGATCTCCCTTACGTTTCATCGCGGCTACATTTTGGGAGGCTGTATTTTTCTCATACCTTAGTTGCTCGGTTTTCTGAAGCAACTGCCTGCGCTTATCATCAAGCCGCAGGAAAGCGTCAATATCCGCCTTAGCGCCCCGTTGCGCATATTTATTCAGGATATATTCCCTGTTTTCTCTTATATAATTAATATCAACCATTATTCATAATTTTATTGTTATTAGGGCTGAATAAAAAAGAAGTTGTGCATTTTAGCGCTAAGATTTAGGTTAGATTCAAACCGATCTGATAAAAACAAAACTTGAGGACTAGCAACGCTAATTCGATGATTTTGCTTTTTGAAGATCGTTTGAAGACAGCCCAAAGATTAGATGCGAAAATGTAGAAGTTATTTTTTCTTCAGCCCTTAGATTAGCGCCACCTGTTAATTATAACAAATAAGTATTATAACTGGCAAGCCTATTTTAATATTTATCAACAAGTCAGATGCAACAGGGCTACCACTTTTTTATCTTTGGCTAATTCATTATAGTTTTTACAGGCAAGATCAGTTGGTAAAGCCATAAGCTCAATACCTAAAGATGCGATAAACTCTCTGGTTTCTGCCGGTATTTGTAATACGCCTGAAGCGCCGCAGCCCACAATCAAAGTATCAGGATGTACGGATATAGCATCTTTTATATCCTCTGGAGACAATTTGTGTCCCTGTTTTCGCCACCAAGTATGCTCAATTTTATCAGGAAAAATAACTAAATCCGAATTATAACGATGTCCATCAACTACAATTTCACCGAAACTATAAGAATCTATCATGATCAGCTCTCCTTAAATTACCTGAATGGTTAACATATCTTTATTTTTTATAATGGCTGCTAGAGTTCTCTTGCGAAAAAGATTACCTTCTGTCATTCTTAAGGCCGTAGAATCTGCTCCCATATGCAAGTAGATTCTTCACTGCGCTTGTGTCGCAATTGCTTATAAGCTGAAATTTGTCCTCAATCTGTCATTCCTGCGAAGGCAGGAATCCAGTCTTTTCAATAACTATGGATTCCCACCTTCGTGGGAATGACAGGAAAAAAGCAATCTTTCCAATTACGACACAGCCTCTTCGTTGGCAATGACAGCTAATAAAATTAAACCGCTTTGGTTTTGCAAAAGAACTCTAGCAGCCATTTTTTTATTGTAGGTAGTTATCTAGCTTTTGGACAATGTCGTTTTGTCATATGCCAAGAAAAATGTTGTGTAAAAAACGGTGTTTTTTGAAACTACAAAAAACTCTAAGTTCCAAATTCGCAACTAAAAAAACTATAGTCTCAAAATTGGCGATTTTTGAGACTTAGAATTTAGTTGGTTTCACTTTAGAGACTAAGAGGCTGTGCCATAATTGCCTATAACCTAAAAATTGTCCTCAACCTGTTATTCCTGCGAAGGCAGGAGTCCAGTTTTTTCAACAACTTACGGATTCCAACCTTCGTGGGAATGACAGAAAAAAAGCAATCTTTCTAATTACGACACAACCTCTAAGCTTACAATTTCATAATTAAAACTAAGACACAATTAGAACCAATTTATTAAAAAAATATGTTTTATATCGCTCTTTACCGTCATCGGAGATAATTTGTTTTTCCTAAAGAAACAATAGTATTTTAAAAGACATCGCTTTGGATATTTTTGTTTCAAAAATAAATTTTCCAGAATCAAAGATTGGATAGGTAAACAAAAAATCCAATACCTTTATAGCATTTTTAGCAGACGGGATATCTATAATTTCTTGTTTCATCTGGTTATATAATAAAACAATATTCCTGGCCTTTTTTATGTTCTCTTGTGTTTGCTCAATTACAGCATTCAAGAAAAAGACAATCCAGTCCTCCCAGTCATTCTTTTGGGAAATACCGCTGAGCCTATCATAATATTTCTCCCGATTTTTCTCAAAATATTCGCTTAAATAAAGATTTGGACTGCCTAGGATTTTTTTATAGTATAAAAAAAGCGGCATAATGATTCTGCCTGTCCTGCCGTTTCCATCCCAAAATGGGTGAATAATCTCAAATTGAGCGTGAATTATGGCCAGTTGAACTAAAACATCCTTTTCCTCATAATGTATATACTTTTCTAAATTGGAGCAATAACCAGCAACCAATTGCGGCTCGGGAGGAACAAAACTTGCCATATCTATGCCAAAACCCGGTCTCCCAATATGTACGACCCCCGCTCTATAATTCCCCGGATTTTTAGTCTGCCCTCTGGCGCCGGAGAGCAATATTTTTTGTATTTCTCTGATTAGTCTAAAGGTAAGCGGTAACTCGCTTAATTTTTCAACAGCATACTGCATAGCCTTGCGGTAATTTATAATCTCTTGAATATCGTCATATTTATCAGTATGTTTATGCGGGTTGGCTTCAAATTCCAAGACTTCTTCTAACGTGGCCTGCGTACCCTCTATTTTGGATGATAATACCGCCTCTTTGGTGGAAAGAGGGGAAAGAAGCACAGCAGAATTTTGCATGTTTTGTAAAAAACCGTCAAAGCGCGCTACTTCGGCATTTGCTTTACCAATAAAAGGAATAAACCTTTCCCAGTCTAATTTCTTAAGCGGTAATGAGTGTGGAATATATGGTTTCATTATCTATTCTTTCAGGCTTATTCCGTATGCCTTTAATTTGCGATGCAGATGGCTGCGCTCTATTTGTAGAACTCTGGCGGTTTGGGCAATGTTTCCGTCATTTTCCTTTAGCTTCTGTAATAGAAAACCTTTTTCAAATTCCTCTCTGGCTTTTTTAAATGAATTGCTTTTTAGATTAATAGAAGAATCTCCTACTGCCGGCTTTACTATCAATGGAGGTATATGTTCAAAATTAATAACGCGGCCTGATGCCATAATAATCATACGTTCCAAGATGTTTTTTAATTCACGCACATTACCCGGCCAATTATAATCAATCAGCGCCTGAAGCGCCGGTTTGGTTATAGTTACCGGTTTTTTACCGTTTTGAATACATAATTCACGCAAAAAATGTTCCACCAGCAATGGAATATCATCGCGGCGATCACGCAAAGGAGGAGCTATAAACGGCACTACATTCAACCTGTAAAACAAATCTTCTCTGAAATTTCCCTGTTTTATTTCTTCCTCTAAATTTTTATTTGAAGCGGCAATAAGCCTTACGTCAACCTCTATTTTTTTACAGCCGCCCACCCTTTCAAAAACCTGTTCTTCTATTACGCGCAAGACCTTGGATTGAGTTTTTATACTCATATCGCCGATTTCATCTAAAAATAAGGTGCCTTGATGCGCCTGCTCAAATTTACCGTAACGCGTAGCGCCGGCGCCGGTAAAAGCCCCTTTTTCATGACCGAACAGTTCGCTTTCAATTAATTCTTCCGGTATTGCAGCGCAATTTACCGCCACAAACGGCCTTAATCTGCGCTGGCTTAGGCGATGTATACTTTTTGCGATAAGTTCCTTACCCGTCCCGTTTTCACCATAAATCAACACACGCCCTCGCGTTGGGGCTACTTTATTTATTTGTTCAATAAGTTTTTTTATAATTTGGCTGTTACCGATTATTTGCTGCTTCTTTTCCGCTTCAGAGCGTAAGAGCAGGTTTTCTTCCACCAATCGTTTTTTATTTAAGGCATGCTGAACTATAAGAACGGTCTTATCTAAGGATAAGGGTTTTTCCAAAAAATCGAAAGCGCCCAATTTGGTTGCTTTAACTGCTGTTTCAATAGTACCGTGACCGGAAATTATTACTACTTCTACATCAGAGTTCATCTCTTTTATTTTATTTAATACTTCTATTCCGTCCATACCCGGCATCCAGACATCTAATAAAACCAAATCCGGCGGCTCTGCTGCGATCATATCTAAAGCATGGGCTCCATCAGGCGCTGTTTGCACATTATAGCCCTCATCTTGCAACACTCCCTTTAGTGCAATACGAATGCTGGCCTCATCATCTACAATAAGAATATAATTTCTCAAGATAACTCCTTAATTTCCGCCTATTATACGGGACAGGTTAAGCGCGCTGATACTGACAAAATTAGCGCCGAAACCGGGAAAACAGGTATCTCCGATTAAAAACAAATTTTTATAATTGGTATGGTTAGATAATCCCTTGAAGCCCAAACTGCTGTTTGTTGCGGCAAGTCCGGTAACTATGCCGTTTGGTCTTAGAGTATATTTTTCGTAATCTAATGGCGCAGCCGCTTCACAAACGTCAATACCTTCATCAATAAAGGTAATTAATGTACTTAGAGATTTTAATATAGCTTTGGTATAGTTTTGTTTAACGGACTCGTCTTGTGCGCTTTTATTCCATTCTTTGCGGGGAATAAAACAAGTAACCGTAACAGCGCGCCTGCCTGTTGGCGCCCTGGTATCATCTCCTGAAGGGCTGACAGAAATATAAAGCAAGCCTGTACCGCCTATTTTGTTATAATCGGTTAATAAAAATATGTTTTCTTTTAGTTCACTGGGTAAGACCTTCTCATCTACGCCTAAATACAGACTAAAAGGCGCCCATTGAGGTAGTATCCGGTCGGTTTTTGCCTTTATTTTCTTCATACCAGCGGATGTATTGGGTAATAATTTTTAGTATAAATTCCATATAGTGGTATCGGCTATTACATATTTACTTTTAATTTCTTTACCATTGGCCAATTTCACTCCTACTGCCTTTTGGCCGGCTGTTATTATATTTGATACTTGCAGGTTGTATTTTACCACCCCTCGGTTATTAGCGATATATTCCACCAATTTATTTGCCAACTCCTGAGCGCCGCCGTTTATATAGAATACGCCTCGTCGTATTATGCCCAATAGATATGAAAAAAAGAGCCGGCTGCAACCTTCTATAGGCAATCGCGTGTAAAAGAAACAAATAACATCTAATAGACGCTTAAATTCGCTTTTGGCAATAGAGCCTTTCATTATAGGTATGCAGGATTTTTCAATATCACTGAATTTTTTATTTAATGGCTGCTGAATTTGTTTAAAAAAGGTATATTTTTCTTTTATACTTTGCGGTGAACAAAATGATTTATTACGCGACAACTCATTGAATGTTTCTTCAAGGTTCTCCATATATTGCCAGAAATCTTTTATATCGGCAAGCTGTTCGGGAAATTCGCGTTCAAACTCTGTAAATAATTCCACCGGATTGGTACTTATATTAAGCCTATGCTCGGGCATAATAATCTGAAAGGGAATATTTAACTGAGTCTTTTTTATAAACAAACCCAACTCAGCCAAAACTCTTTCATGTCCCCCGCCCAATTCAAAACCATTTAAGATATTACCGCCGACCTGAAAAGAATAATCTTTATACTTATATGCCGAACAAAGCCCGCCCGCTTGCGGCGCCTGCTCAACCACAATTACATTAAAACCCTTATTGGCCAGCAGCGCGCCAATGGTAAGACCCCCTATACCGGCTCCTATTACAACTACATCAGTATCATATTTAGGCATATTTTGCTTATGTTTTGTATATATCGGAAAAAGCGACAGGGCGACAGCGCCCCTTTTTTATTTCGCAAACCAACTGTTCTTCGTTTTCTATTCTATTTTCAAAAAAAGTCAGGTAATTACCCACATCTACCGCACAATGTGCATCACTGCCGCCGATTGCAGGTAAACCCAGCTTAGCGCTGGCATCTTTAGCGGCTTGGGCTTCTTTAACGCTATGATTGGAATTTAAAACCTCAACCGCATCTAAATCAAGCTCATATATTGAATTACCCAGCCCCAGAAAACTGCGAAAGGGATGCGCCGCCGCAATTACTCCGCCGGCATCATGTACTTTTTGTACTAACTCGCATGCAGATATTTCTTCTCTTATTATGTCATAAAAACCGAAAACCAACAAGTCTCCTTGCAAAAATCCTTCATTATATGTTCTGATTTCCTGACCGCATAAAATTACCAAATCACCGGCATCTGTTTTTTCTTTTAAAGCATTTATTTCTTGTTTATCCCAAATGCAATTATGCTCGGTAATAACAATTCCGCCAAGATTAAAAGCCTTTGCAATATAAATCAAGTCCTCGGGATTAAGCCGGCTGCACATTGAATAACGATTAGTATGAATATGTAAATCAATGAACATAAGATGACTTTCTATAAAAAAGCTGGACTAAAATTAAACCGGCTAAGAAACCGCCGATATGGGCAAACCAGGCCACCCAGCTTAAAGATGACCCAAAAGCCTTTGTACCATTTATTAATTGTATGATAATCCAAATACCAATAATTATTGTAGCAGGTACTTTTATTATTTTAATAAAAATACCAAAAAAAAGTAATGTTGATACCTTGGCATTGGGGAAAAGTATTAAATATGCGCCTAAAATGCCGGAAATAGCTCCGCTTGCTCCTATCATAGGAATCATGGAGTCGGGGTTTAAGGCTATGTGTATAAAGGCGGCTATTACACCGCAAAGCAGATAAAAAACAAGAAACCGCCCCCGCCCCATAGAATCTTCTACATTATTTCCGAAAATCCATAAATAAAGCATATTGCCGCCCAAATGAAAAACCCCGCCGTGTAAAAACATTGAACTTAAGATCGTTATTGGAAAAGGTACTTGCAAATAGGAAGCCATATTGGTAAAATTAGTAAATTCATGAGGAATAAGCCCCAGCGCATAAATAAAATGTTGCTGCATAGCGCCTGTAGTCAATTGATACAGATAAACAAGGATATTAATAAAAATAAGAAAAACAGTAACCAATGAAAATCGTTTGGGATAAATATTATCTTTTAAGGGTATCATGTTGTTGTTTGCCTAAAAATCAGTTAGCATCATTTTGACCCTGATAATAGTCTAACAACTTGAAAATTGTCAAGTAATTTTATCCTGATCCAAAGTATTTGAATAAAATATTATATAAAGAAAAAATTTAGGCTTGCATTTTGTTTTTTGTTTGTGTAATATTGACAATTAATTGTATACTTAAAATAATTAACTCAAATTATTTGGGAATTAATAAGCTAGGCCATAAAATAGTGTTTCGTAAAAAGGTGTCATTTTTAAGCGGAAACAGAAATGTAGCTTGAGTTTAACTACTTAAAAATACAGGGCTTCTCTCTGTACAACAATGAGAAGTATATGTGTTTCGCTCTTTTTACGAGTTACTTAAATTTAACAAAACAAAAGGATAAATTTTTATTAATTGGGTGAATAATTGGTGAATAAAATGAATGGCAGAAAGAAAGTTAATGGAATAACTTCTTTTTTTCTACCTTATATTAAGGGGAAGTTAACAAGAAAGAATATTCCGATCTGGTCCTATTTTTTTACAAATCAGAGCTGTAATTACAAATGCGGTTATTGCTTTGTAAAAGACAATGCAGTAAGTATGAGTTTTAACACAGCAGTAAAATCTTTGAATTGGCTAAGGTCTATTGGTTGCAGAGTGGTGGCTATCATGGGCGGAGAACCATTGTTACTTGGCGAACGAATGGTCAAAATTATCGCTTATTCGACCCAGAAAAATATGTATACCTATTTACCGACTAATGGAAAATTATTGACTGAAGATTTAATAGACGAATTGGCGTTGGCCGGGGTTGGCGTGGTAGACCTCGCAGTTGATACCGTAAGAAAAAATTCATTCGGCTTGGATAAAACGCTGGAGTGCATACAAGAGCAATTCCAAATGCTGCGTGAAAAAAGCAAGAAATTCGGTTTTAAAATCAAGTTAAATACGGTAATTACCACCAAAAACATGTCGGAAGTAAAAGAATTGGTGGAAATTGGCAAAAAAAACAATGTATCTGTCTCATTACATATAATAGAGAGACCGCTGATTCCTTATCCAAATTTTGTGACTCAAGAGGATTCCCTGTATTTTAGCGAACAAGAAGATTATAAAAAATTGGATAAACTTTGCGACTGGATAATTGATAGAAAAAGACAAAGATATACCATTATCAATCCTACCGATTATTTTAGGATAGTAAAACAACGGCTTAAGAATAATGGCACTGGAAGTCAGGACGATTGGAAATGTCCGGCCGGTAAATATACTTTGGGTATAAACGAGGAAGGCAAGCTGTTTTACTGCCTGTCTTTATTATCGGCTGATTTGGGGCATTTTAATATGGAAAACAACGGCTTTGAAATTAATGATGAAGCTGTTAAAAAACAACTTGCCGATTGTACTAAAAAATGCCTGTCATGTTGTAATTTCAACACCTATCATTTTACCAGTAAACCGGGCTCTTTTATTAAAGACTACTGCGGCATATTTTAGTACATTTAAAATCGGGTGAAACAGAACATAATCCGCTTCCACCAAGATTGCTTATAAGTAGATGTACATGTGATTTATTGTTGTCATTCTGACGCGAAACGAAAGGGTCTACCCAGGCTTTTCGTTTCGCTCAGGATAGACAACATTCCCATTCATCAAAGGCAGCTCGACTCCAGGGCAGTTCAGGGAAATCCCCCCTACGCTCCCTTTGTTATTACCCCCTTTTATAAAACAAGCTGGAAAAGATTAGTTTAGCCATTAAGTAACTCTTAGGAACTGTCACAAAATAACTTGTACATTTTAGCGCTAAAATATACAAGTTATTTTGTGACAGTTTCTTAGCAATTATTCCCTATACCGCTACTTTGTAATTAAACACGGGCACACAAAGACTAATTTTTGGTTGCAGTCCTTTATCCAAGAACTCCCCAACTTTTTCCGCTACGGAACCGGAAAGATATTCTTCGCCACATTGCATGCACACGGTAACCGGCACCTCTTCTATAAAAACGGGCTTCCCCTCTTTTTGTAAGTGCAGAGTTGTAACCGAATGCTTTAACTTGCCGCCGCATTCATAGCATGACATTATTTATCGCCTCCTGCTTTTAAAATTAATCCAGTTCTTTTTCTCTGGGAAATAAACCGTAATTATCCATATTTTTCTATAGGATAGCCCGCAAACTACATGAAGATCAGTTCCATCCCGTCCCTTTCCCCATATCAGACAACTTGACCCCCGTGGATCATCTGGATATTCCTCAATAATTTCACCGTATAAAATAACATTCTTTACATCCAAAGGATTAATCTTTCTCAAAATAGCCCTTTCCAGGGCATGCCGACGAAATTCATATTCTCCAGATAGAATCTTTTTTCTTATTTTACCTATATCCATAAAATTATTTTAGCAGATATCTTAATTTGTTGCCATAAAAAACTCAGGAGTACAAACTTGCCTTACTTAATATCTACTCTTTGGTTTTTTGCTCATCTGCATGACATTCGTGTTCTTCTATTTTATCAAGCGCCAAGTCAAAACCGGCTCGCAACGCAAGCAATAATTCCCGTTCTGAATGCAGGAAATGTCTTCTTACGCCGGCTAAGTCATCCCAAATTTTATTAGGTAATTCCTCAAGCCATTCTTTGTTTATTTCGCTCATTATTATTATCCTCAAAATTAATTTAATGTTTAGCCCGAAGAATTCGGGAGTTAATCTGCGTCAATGTTTACCTTCTTTGAAATTATAGGCTTTTACGCAAAGATTCGCAAACCTCATTAGTTCCCCCCCAATGTTGTTGACTTAAAGCAACAGTCATTCTGAACGAAACGAAGTGGTGTGAAGAATCTACTCGCTGTTGCGGGGGGAGATTCTTCGGCTTTCAGCCTCAGAATGACGGCTAAGAAAAGTCTTTTAAACACAAAATATTCTTAAGTCAACGGCATTGATCACTTCCCCCCTCATCGTATACAACAGTATACTTATATTAGAAATTATAACAAAAACAAGTAAAAGTGTCCATCATTTATAATACTTACAGCCTTATTTCAAAACATGGATATGTTCTAAAGCAACTTTCTTTGTTGGCCTTAGGTCAAAAAGGCGGTACCCGTTTTGTAAATGTATTTAAATAACCTTGAAATTCCAAAACATAAATATAATGCTCCAGCTTGACAGTTTAGGCTTAATCTGCCATAATTTATTAATTCTTATAATGATTATATCTATTTTAAAATTAAACATATTGCACCGCACAACAGACTGTAGATACCAACCTTTAGGTCGGTTATATAGCGGATTTAAAAATCCGCCATCTACAATATGAATATAAACATTGTTCATACAATTTATTTTTAAGTACGCTTATCCAAAAAAACTGTCCTCTCACCGCCTCCGGCGGAAGCGGGGTCTTTGTCTATAACACAACTTAATCTGTTTTAAAATTAAATTTAAAAAAAAGAGGTTCTCTGGCTTATGAAGAGCATACCAAAAACAATGATAATTATGCCCACTTATAATGAAAAAGAGACCTTGGAAAAGACCATAAGTGAAATACAAAACTTGGGTATAAAATTTTACATTACCATTGTGGATGACAACTCACCGGATGGTACTGGAGAAATTGCCAAGCGTTTATCTGAGGAATATCCTGAAATTCACTATATCCACAGAGAAAAAAAAGAGGGCTTGGGAACAGCCTATATAACCGGCTTTAAATATGCGCTAGCTCAGAATGCCGATTATATCATTGAAATGGACGCTGACGGTTCGCATCACCCCAAATACTTACCTGTAATGCTTGAAAAAATGCAAGAGGCCGACTTGGTGTTAGGCAGCCGCTATTTGCGGGGGGTCAGGGTGGATAATTGGTCATTCAGGCGTCTGTTGTTCAGCAAAATGGCCAACTTATATGTACAATTCATAGCCCCTCTTCCTATTGAAGACAGCACCAGCGGTCTTAGGTGTTTTAAACGTGAAGTGCTGGAGGCAATTAATTTGGATAAGGTTCATTCTGATGGTTACAGCTTTCAGATTGAACTGACGGCGCGTACTTATCGTAAGGGATTTAAAATAGTAGAAATTCCTATTACTTTTTATGAGCGTTCCGGCGGATATTCTAAAATGTCCAACAAAATAGTAGTGGAAGCCTTCTGGTTGGTAATAAAGATACGACTGGGATTGATAAAATAGCCTTGTTGAGCCGAATGATTCGGGTTAGGAAATTTAAAATGAAAAAATCGTCTAAAGACTCATTTTTCTTATCATACATGAAACCAAACATTAATGTCAATCCAAAAGAGGAAAAAGAAAAATTTACCAACATGTATATTGAGGAAATAAAACGCCGCACCAAAATATTTCAAGAGCTAAACTATGACAGGCGTCATATAAAAAAGCGTATAAAACAAAATATTCGCTGGGAATTTGAGTTGCTGGGCTTACCGGAATTTTATAATCTCATAGATAAAATTATAGATCAAACCTATACGCCAAAACGATAAGTCAATAAAAATCAGTACATTATTTTGTAAGTCTCTGGGTTTATTCTGCGTCCTTCTTTTGTCATTCTTAAACGAAACGAAGTGGAATGAAGAATCTACTCGCTGTTGCAGGGGGAGATTCTTCGGCCTTCGGACTCAGAATGGCAGCTATCCGATATGTTCGGCTTGAGGACAAGCCAAACATAAAACCCTCGATTCCTGCTTGATGCGTTCGGCTAAGAATATCTTAAGTAATGATTGATAGGGAACTCCCCGTTTGTTGGCCAAATTTTTCAATTCATCCAGCATTAATTCAGGCAGGCGTAGAGAAATCGTTTTAAGCGAAGGCTTAAGATTTGAAAACCTTCTCCTTTTGGCCATTTTCCAGTCCACATACTCTGTAGAATCAGCCTCTGTCCAAAACTCAAAACTCATCTTCTTCTTCTTCAGAGGCAAATTTAGGAATTTCTTTTTTTTCGGTATACTTCATAAGATAGTATACCATTTCCCTATCAAATCTATTGCACTTGGATAATTTATCTATCACCGCCTGTATGTACATATATACATTAAAAGTTATCTTGTCAATTATTCCCGCGATATATCCTCAGGGCTGTTTACTTCTACTGAAAAATACTTATTTTTTGTCATTCTGGAGCAGAGCGAAGAATCTTCTTGCTTACGAATGCAGGAGATTCTTCACGGCGCTTTGTTTCATTCAGAATAACAAGCAAACAACCCCTGTCAAGATTTAATCCCTTTTTAACTCTTCTGCCAGCAATTTGTTTACCAGTTGCGGATTTGCCTTGCCTTTGGTATGTTTCATAACCTGCCCCACTAAATAACCGATTATTTTTGTTTTTCCCTGCCGGTATAATCTCACCTGTTTGGGATTACCGGCCATAATCTCTTTTATAATAGACCGTATTGCATTCGGATCCATTATCTGCTTTAGTCCCTTTTTTTCAATTATATCCTGCGGAGCGTCTCCGGTTTTATACATATCTTCAAACACTTGCTTGGCAATCTTACCGCTTATCACACCTTTTTTAATCAAGCCCAGCATATCAGTAAGCATTTTAGGAGTTATGGAACAGTCTTTAATATCTGTATTGTCGTTTTTTATTTCCCTTAAAAGCTCGCCCATAATCCAGTTACTTACTATTTTAGCATCTGAATATAATTTGGCGCAATCTTCAAAATAATCCGCTAAATCCCTGGACGTAGTTAACACCTTAGCATCATATTCAGGAATATTGTATTGACTGACAAACCTTTCTTTTTTTTCATCCGGTAATTCAGGAATCGTTTTTCGTATATCTTCCACCCATTGAACACTCACCATAACAGGCACCAAATCCGGCTCTGGAAAGTAACGGTAATCATGCGCCTCTTCCTTACTGCGCATGGAAACTGTTACACCCTTTGCCTCATCCCACAATCTGGTCTCCTGAATTATTCTGCCGCCGGACTCCAACTCATCAATCTGACGCTCAATCTCATATTCCAAGGCCTTCTGCATAAACCTAAATGAATTCATATTTTTTACTTCAGTTTTTACGCCAAACTCCTTGGCTCCAGCTTTTCTTACCGAAATATTAGCATCGCAGCGCAGGCTGCCTTGTTCCATATTACAATCGCACACACCGTTATATAACAGTATATCTCTAAGTTTTACCACAAACTCCTTGGCATCTTTCGCCGTACGCAAATCTGGTTCGCTTACAATCTCCATAAGCGGAATACCGGTACGATTAAAATCAACCAAACTGCCATCAGCCCGATGCAGCAATTTACCGGCATCCTCTTCCAAATGAAGCCTAGTTATACCAATCCTTTTTTGATTGTCTTTTTCACCAATATTTATAAATCCGCCTAGCCCCAAGGGCAGCTCAAATTGCGAAATTTGATACCCCTTGGGCAGATCAGGATAAAAATAATTCTTTCTAGCAAAAATATTTTTATCAGCTATTTTACAATTTAGGCAAAGAGCCGTTTTAATACCGTATTCAATTACTTTTTTATTTAAAACCGGCAGCGCACCGGGTAATCCCAAACATACCGGACAGGTGGATAGATTTGGCTGTTGATCAAAACTCGTACTGCAATTACAAAATATTTTCGTATTAGTTTTTAATTGCGCATGTATTTCCAAACCGATTACTGGTTCATATTGCATGTTTTCTCCTAACCTAAACTTATTTTAACCAAGTTCACTATTTTCTTGGCCTTTAATAAAGCTAATTTTGCTTCGGATTCTGAATATATTATAGGTGGATCACCTGGATATCTGGATTCAACGGCATATTCGGATAAAAAACCAATATCATCTTCTAAGCGCTCAAATTTTTTCTCTACCCTCTGGCACAAGCTGAGTAAATAATACAAATTATGAGTCTTAGGAACACTATAACCTTGCTTTACTAAAAATGCCTTTAAATATTTTTCAGCAGCCTGCTGCAATGAAAACAAACAGAATCCGCAGGAAAATCATTTGCTTTTACAAGAATTTCTGCCGCCATCAGATCATTATCACCCTTTAGACTCCACGCTTTAACTTGTTGGATAACATATTCACTATCCTTCATAAATAACTTTTCCCTGATCTATAATCTGACTAATAAAGGAATTTTTAATCTTTTGATATTTTAATACTTCTTGCGGCGTATATACCAAAATATCCATAGGATAAGGATAAGGTTTAAATAGTTTGTGAATCTGCTTGGCGCGCTCATCTCTTCTAAGAGATGATTCTTTTATTATCAGTAAATCCAAATCACTATCTGGCCCCGGTATTCCTTTAGCAAATGAGCCGAATAAAATAATTTTTTTTGGATGAGCATGTTGTATAATAGTCTCTTTTATCTGCTCAATTAATCGATTAATTTGTTTATCAGATTGCATGATTTATTTAGGCCATTTTAGATGATAATCCGTTGCCTGCTCAAAAGCATAAGCCGCCTTTAGTATCATATCTTCAGAAAAAGCGCCTCCCAAAAACTGTAAGCCAATAGGTAATCCCTCTTTAGCAAATCCGGCCGGAATAGAAATTGCCGGAATACCGGCTAAATTGGCAGATATGGTAAAGATATCAGATAGATACATCTTTAATGGATCTGATGTTTTCTCACCCAATTTAAAAGCAGGCTCTGCAATTGTAGGAGTCATTATCAAATCACAATCTGAAAAAGCCTGATCAAAATCATTTTTTATAAGGCTTCTAACCTTTTGAGCTTTTAGGTAATAAGCATCATAATAACCGGAACTTAATACATATGTACCCAGCATAATACGCCGCTTAACCTCAGCGCCAAACCCCTCTTCCCTGGTATTTTTCTGCATTTGAAGAAAATTATTATAATCAGGGCTGCGATAACCGTATTTCACCCCGTCATAACGCGCTAAATTTGCGCTGGCCTCAGCTGTTGCAATTATATAATAGGTTGCTACGCCATATTCCGTATGCGGCAGTGAAATATCAATAAATTCCGCTCCTAAATTCTCTAAGATTTTCCGTGCGCTATCCATACATACGGCAACCTCAGCATCAACCCAGTCGGAAAAATACTCTTTGGGTAAACCTATTTTTAAACCCTTGACACCATCGCCCAAACCCGCCGTGTAATCTGGTAATTCTTTGTTTATAGAGGTTGAATCGCACTCATCATGCCCGCTTATAATATTAAGCAATACAGCCGCATCCCTAACATCCCGCGTAATAGGACCAATTTGATCCAATGAAGAGGCAAAGGCCACCAGCCCGAATCTGGAAACCAAACCATAAGTCGGCTTTAAACCTACCACTCCGCAGCAAGCAGCCGGCTGACGAATTGAACCGCCCGTATCGGAACCAAGCGCCGCAACCGCCTCGCGCGCTGCCACCACCGCAGCCGATCCGCCGCTTGAACCGCCCGGTACGCAACTTAAATCCCACGGATTATGCGTAATCTTAAAACCGGAATTCTCAGTAGAAGCGCCCATTGCAAACTCATCCAAATTTGTCTTACCCAATAATACATAATCTTCATTATCAAGTTTTTTTACTACCGTAGCATCGTAAGGCGGAATAAAATTATGTAAAATTTTAGATGCGCATGTTGTTTTTATTCCCTTAATACACATATTATCTTTTATAGCCAGCGGAATACCGGCAAGCACAGATATTTTTTCACCATTTACAATTTTTTTATCAACAATAGCCGCCTGTTTTAGCGCCTCTTCAGCAGTTATAGTCAAATAAGAGCCAATTTTACCATCTAATTTTTCAATACGTTTTAAATATGATTCGGTTATTTCTACAGCTTTAATCTCTTTTTTTAAAAGCAAAGAATTAAGTTCACAAATACTATATTCATAAAATTTACTCATGCCTACTCCACAGTTACACTTTTAGCCAGGTTTCTGGGCTGATCAACATCGCAACCCCTATTTAAACCGGTATAATAAGCAATCAATTGCAGGGGAATAGCCGCCAATATGGGCGCCAGCCAGCTTATGGTACGCGGTATGCGGATAATATTTGAAGATATATTGTTAAAGGGCGGTACAACATTGGCAATTTCTCCGTCATCCTCATAAGCCACCACAATAACCGGAGCATCCCGACAAATTACCTCCATTATATTACTTATCATCTTATCACGTACTTTATCCTGAGTAACCAAGGCCACAACCGGCGTATTCTTAGTTATAAGGGCAATATTTCCATGCTTTAATTCTCCCGCCGGATAGGCATCGGCATGAATATATGATATTTCCTTTAATTTAAGAGCGCCTTCTT
>JAJRXT010000080.1 GCA_024276125.1 bacterium | reverse complement strand
CTGCTTGAAAAAACAAAAGATGAAGCTAAAAAAAAGCGCTTATTCTGGCGTTATGATAATCATATAAATAGTACAGGCTGCAAATTTGTAGCCGATAGCATTTACCGATTTATAACAGAAAATAAATTATTGCCTATGCAATGACAATAAATAAAAGGAGTTTTTTTATGGCATCTTCTCGTAAGATAAAAATCTGCCTTATTTTTTTACTCATCAGCGCCTTAGCCGGCGAGATCGCATTAAGGATAATTAAGATACCCTGCACATCTTATGGCGACTGGCTGCCTGTTATTTATCAGTATAACAAAGATATCGGCTATATGTTCATACCCAATGTGAACGCTGTCTACAAACGTTACTATGAATGGGAAACCAATGTAAAGGCGAATAAAGAAGGCTGGCGCGATGATGAACATACAATAGAAAAACCCGCAGATACCTTCCGTATAGCCTGTATAGGCGATTCATATACGGTAAACTTAGAAGTGCAGATGAATGAGAATTACCCCAAAAGGCTTGAGCAAATCCTAAAAGAAAGCGTATCACCCAATATAGAAATACTTAATTTCTCCATTGACGGCACCACTACCGGGGCTCATTATGTCATGCTTACCGATTATGCGCTAAAATATAAGCCGGATATGATAATCCACAGCTTTCATGACAGCGATATAAGGGATATACGCATAGGTAAATATTATCGGCAGGGCTATAAAAATATGATAATTCAGTATCAAACGCAGGCTGAATTAGAAGAATCCAAACAGATTATTGACAGCCAATTTTACAACGGCTGGGCGCCGCTTAAGCATTATATATTAAAAAACAGCTATCTTTCGCGGGTGTTGTTTTATCTAATGGGTATAAAGTGGCCTCATTCTTATATGATAGACATACATCCGGCAAAAATGATACTTACCGAAGAGCAAGCCTATGATAAGGCAGGCAAATTAATCAAAGACTTTAAGGCTGCCGCCGATAAATTAAACATACCCTATGTGATCGCTTTTTTACACTATGAAGACGCTATTCGCCAAGAAGGACATAATCCGTATCTTAGCAAACTAAAAGATGTGATTGATGAAAATAATATATACTACGTGGAAACCTATCAGGTTTTTAAAGATAATGTAGATAAGAAGAAATTATACTGGAAATATGATGCACACATCACCCCCGAAGGCTGCAATTTAATTGCCCAAACCGTAGCCGATTACCTGAAACAAAACAATCTGCTTGCCGGCGTGAAAAAGTAAGCTGTAGGCGGCTAATTAGTTTAACTTATTTATAAAGGATAAAACCATGAGGAACCCTTTTTGAAAAAAGTGTTCCTCAAATTTCTTGAATTAAAGTTCTTAGGAAGGGGGTTTGGGGGATAACCCTTCTTTCAAGAAGGGTTTCCCCCAAGGTTTGCCTTTATAAAATAAATCAAACTAATTTGATGTCTGAGTTACTTTAGATTATAATGCGTACGGTAGTATTCCATGTATTCGCAGGTTTTTATTTTCCGCCACCATTTTGTATTTTCCTTATACCAGTTAATGGTTTTTTGCATACCGGTTTGAAAGTCCGTCTCAGGCGTCCAGCCCAATTCATTTTTTATTTTATCTGTATTTACCGCATGACGCTTGACATGCCCTGCTCGATCGCCTACAAAGGTTATTAAATCATGCGGTTTACCCAATAGGTCTAAAATAGTTTTGGCAATGCTCAGATTATCATACTCGCATTGAGAGCCTACATTAAAAACTTCACCCTCTATATTATCAGCATGTAATACCATATCTAATGCCCGGCAATGATCGGTAACATATATCCAGTCGCGCTTATTTTTCCCATCTCCGTATATAGGCAGCGGTTTGTCCTCTAGTAGATTAGTAATAAGCAGGGATATAAGCTTTTCAGGGTACTGATATGCGCCAAAATTATTACTGCAACGCGTGATCACCGCCGGCAGATTATAGGTGGTATAATATGAATAAACCAGCCTGTCAGCGCCGGCCTTGCTGGCCGCATACGGGCTTTTTGGCATCAGGGTGTCTGCTTCTTTACATGGGACTGCTACCGCCTCGCCGTATACCTCGTCTGTGGATATCTGAACAAAACGCTTTACGCCGAATTTCCTGGCGGCCTCCAACAAAACATAAGTACCGTAAACATCGGTCATAATAAACTGGCTGGCATCATCAATTGATCTGTCTACATGGGTTTCGGCCGCAAAATTTACTACAGCATCAAGTCCTTGTTCAAATAATGGATTAACTGTTTTGGCGTCAGTTATATCTCCCTTTACAAACTGATAATTTGGATTATCCTGTATATCTAAGAGATTATCAGGATTTCCCGCATAGGTGATTTTATCCAAATTGATAATTTGGCAATCAGGATATTTATTAATAAAGTAGCGCACAAAGTTGCTGCCAATAAAACCCAAACCACCGGTTATGAGTATTTTTTTAATCGAATTTGACATTATTTTTCTCCTATTTAACCTTAAATTCAACATAAAACTTGTTGATTTTATTAAACTGTAGGGGCGACAGCTTGTCCTAAGCCCGTAATTCGGTAATACTGTTGACTTAAGGAGAACGTCATTCTGAATGAAGCGAAGCGAAATAAAGAATCTACCCCCATATGCGAGTAGATTCTTCGGCCTCCGGCCTCAGAATGACGTTCTCCTTAAGTCAACAGTATTGAGGACAAGCCTCTCTCCTATAGAAATTTATATCAATCAGTTTATATCTTAATATTTCTTATACCAAGTTCACGTTATTTATATATCTCAATCCGAGGGATAAAGTTCTTTTAATCTTACATTAAGTTTATCCAACATAATGCCTGTTACTGCATCCACATCGACTAAAACTTTATTATAATCATTTAACGCTGTTAAGTATTTAATTTTAGCCTGCGATAATTCGGTTTGGTCCTCTAATAGATCATGGCTGGTAATCATACCCAAATCAAATTTTTCTTCACCGATTCTAAGTTTTTCCGTTTCTAGTTCCGTTGCAATCCGCGTGGTTTCTATACGGTCAAGATTGGTATTTAACTGACGCAGCACTTGCCGCACTTCCAGAATAATTTTTTGTTTTAATTCATCTAATTGTAAAATCTTTTTTTTATGTTCAAGCTTTTGTTTAATCCGTTCATTATAGGCCTGCCGGTTTCCTAATGGAATATTTAAGCTAAGTCCAGCATTCCAGACCTCATAATCAAGGCTGGAAAGTTCGTCTAAATTATTGCTGTAATCATCCCCTAATCCACTGAATCCCAAACCAACCTCTAAATCTAAGCGCGGCCATATTTTGTTTTTCGCCAGCGCTAAATTTATTTTATTATTTTTAAGTTCGGTTTGCGCTCTTAGATATTCGGGACGATTATTTAAGGCTATGGTTATAGATTCTTTTAAATTGGGGGATATTGGTTTAAAACTTGGTTTTTCTGTAGGAATAATGTTTACAGCCCAGCTATCTTGACCTGAGATTAAGTCTGTTATCTGTT
>JAJRXT010000079.1 GCA_024276125.1 bacterium | reverse complement strand
GAGTTCGACATAAGAAAAATTAAAATGTTTTTATATATCAGCTAGTTGGTGTTTTGTATAGATTTGATTGACGTAAAATTTTTGTAGAAGAGTGACATATCCCCTCTTGCTGTAGGGGCGGGTTTGAAACCCGCCCCTACAGGATAACAAAATCAAGAACTTTTATGTCGAACTCACGTTATTATAGAAACATAAAGACATTGATTTATGAATAAAATACCGGTAAAAAATCAAATTAGAGAAAATCATATCTGGTGTGTAATTCCGGTTTATAATAATAAACATACGGTTAGAGATGTAGCTCTAAAGTGTAGTCTTATTACAAAAAATGTGCTGGTGGTGGACGACGGCAGCACGGATGTTGATATTTTGTCGCTGCTTTCGGATGTGGATGTGGTGGTTTTAAATCATAAAACAAATATGGGAAAAGGGCAGGCTATTCTTACTGCCGCCGGATATATTGAGGAAAATGGCGGGGAGTATATGATCACTATTGATGCTGACGGACAGCATGATCCTGAAGATATCAAAAAATTCTTGCCGATAATCCTTGAAAATGATTCCAGTTTGATTATTGGCAGTAGAGATTTTAATACTGATAATATTCCCAAGAAAAGCCGCTTTGGCAGGAGATTTGCCAATCTATGGCTGCAAATAGAAACCGGAATACACATTGACGATTGTCAGTGCGGTTTTAGAGCTTATCCTGTTAAATACATTAACAATTTGAGCTTTAGCGGAAGGCGTTATGATTTTGAAGCCGAGGCGCTGGCTAAAGCCGCTTGGGCCGGGCTGGAATTAAAAACTGTTCCGGTTAGCGTTTATTATCCTAAACCGATGGAAAGAGTCTCTCATTTTAAACCGTTTTTAGATAATCTGCGTATTTCGCTTGTCCATGCTATGCTGGTCGGCAGGCGGTTGTTACCATTAAAACATAAACGCTTGGTTAACCGCCAAAAAGTATATTTTGCCGAATCGCTTTGGCATCCGATTAAATTTCTAAAGCTATTGCTTAAGGAAAATGCCACTCCCGAAGGATTGGCAATATCAGCGGCTGTAGGGGTATTTTTAGCTACCTTACCCCTATTCTTTTTGCATACTTTGGTGATTATATATTTTTCCGTACGCCTGCACTTAAATAAAGTTATGGCGGTTAATATTCAACATCTTTGCTTACCGCCCTTTGTGCCGGTATTCTGTATAGAGATTGGTCATTATATCAGGTATGGTTACTGGTTAACAGATATTTCATTTGAAACTATTTTCTCGCAATTTTCGCATCGTATGTTCGAATGGGTTTTAGGCTCTCTTATCTTAGCTCCGATAGGGGCGGTTTGGATTGGTTCAGTTGTATTTTTTACGGCTACTTTTATAAAAAAACGCATGAATTCCAATGTCTGATGAAAAACTTAAGGCAACAACGAAGAAAAGAGGCAACCGGCTGGGGCTTTGGTTTTTTAAGATATCTTTAAAGCTTTTCGGTCTGGCGGGAGCTTATGGACTACTTTATTTTGTTTGTTCATATTATCTGGTCTTTGATCGAGTCACATTTTCTGTCTGCATGGCTTATATAAACAGGCGCTATCCAGACCATAGTTTTTTGCGTAAAATATATTATGTATATAAGTTGTTTATTAATCAAGGAAAGAACTTAATTGACCGCTATTATATTATTTCGGGGCAAGGAGAGTTTGAAATAGAGGATGAATGCAATGAAAGACTGAACTCGCTCTTTAATAACCCGCAAAAAGGGTGTATTTTATTACTAACGCATGTTGGTAATTGGCAGGCTATTATGCCAAGTTTTAGTAAATTAATAAAAAAACCGGTCTATTTGCTGATGCGTCCGGAGGATAATGCGGCTCTTAAAGACATGCTGGATATTGATAGCGAACGGGAAGGGATTAAAATCATCTCTCCGGCGGGATATCTCGGGGGCGTTGTTGAGTTAACGCATGCCCTTGGTCAGGGGCATATTGTTTCTATAATGGGAGACAGAACATATGGGTCTGATTCTGTAGAAGCATATTTTTTGGGTCAAAAGGCGCATTTTCCGTATGCGGCTTTTAGAATCGCCGCCGCAACTGGATGCCCTGTGGTTATCTTGTTTTCAGCCAGGGTTTCTAATAAAAAATACCGAGTGTTTTATCCTAGTATTATTCAACCTCAATATAGCGGTACGCAAGATAAGCGTAAAGATATTGAAGGCTGGATTCAGGAATTTGCTCAAAATCTGGAAGATTATGCAGCCGAATACCCTTTTCAATGGTTTGTTCTTGAGGACATCTGGGCAGAAGAACGCAAACAATAAGAACGCTCTCTACTAGTATAGCGTTTTATTAAAAAGGCTGCAATTATCTGTCATTCTTCAGCCTTCGACCGAAAAATCTGCTTGCATACGCGGGGGACAGATTCTTCACTCCACTTACGCTGCGTTTAAGAATGACAAAACAGATGGACACATTTTAATGAAACAATGTACTATTTAGCATAAACTCCGCTAAAGGGGATACAATGTCGGACAATAAAACTAAAGAATTAATAGAAATACGGGAAAAATTAAAAATAATGCTAGTGGAGAATTTATCCTTAGAGGATATAAATCCAGATGATATTAAAACAGACGAGCCGTTATTTGGCGAGGGATTAGGGCTTGATTCTCTGGATGCGGTGGAAATTGTAGTTATGTTGCAGCGCAATTTCGGTCTGGAAGTTAAAGATATGAATAAGGGAAAAGAAATTTTTTATTCCATTGATACCTTAGCCGATTATGTGTATGAAAATACAAAAAACAAGTCCTGAAAATTAGTCACTTGTTTTTTAAGTATAATTACATAAATATCTATAACCTGTGTTGTCGGATTCTCAAATCCGACAACTAGGCTTCGGGGTCAGATTCTCAAATCTGACCCCACTAAAAATATTATAGCTAATTATGCAACTATGCTTATTGTACAGGAAATTATAAAATTTTTAGAATCTTAACTGTCTGATATTAAAAGATAAATATTAACCACAGAGTGCACAGAGATTCACAGAGGTTTTTTTTGTTAATTCTCTGTGTACCTCTGTGTTCTCTGTGGTTTGTTTATGTTTTTTTATGCTAGGGTGAAGCTGTTGTGAAGAACAATAATGTATTGATAACCGGAATGGGAGTAGTCTCCGCGGCAGGAAGCAATCTGACGGAGGCGCTTGCTTCACTTAAAGTTGAAAAAAGAAATGCCGGTTCTGTATCTATATTTGAGACTCCTTTAAAATATCCGGTTTTTGAGGTTAAAAAGATTCCTAAGGAGTTTGATTTAGCCGGCAGGAGAACCATAAGTTTGGCGTTATGCGCGGTTAATGAAGCTCTTTTTATGGCTGGACTAGCTAGCGATTTATCTAAATTACGGGTTGGGGTTTGTTTGGGAACCACGGTAGGCAGCCAGCTTAATGGCCGCAAGTTTTACGAATCTTACCGCTTGAGCGGCTCAGCCCCAATGCTTGCGGTCGATAGATATCTAAAAGGGAATCCGGCTGAATTTATCAGCCGTAAATTTAAAGCTCACAGCCCTTATATGACGGTGGTTAATGCCTGTTCTTCCGCAAGCGACGCTATTGGAGCGGCCTTGTCATGGATAAATAACGGCTTGTGCGATATAGCTATTGCCGGTGGAGCAGATGAGTTAAGCCGTATTTCGCTAAGCGGCTTTGGCTCTTTGGGGATTATTAGTTCAGACTTATGCGCTCCGTTTGATGCAAACCGCAAGGGACTTAATTTGGGTGAAGGCGCAGGGGTTTTGATTTTAGAGTCTGAATCTTCCGCTGCCAAAAGGGGGAAATCCTCTGATTTATATCTTACTGGATACGGGTCGGCCAGCGACGCCTATCATCTTACAGCGCCTAGACCGGACGGTTTAGGGCTGGAGCTGTCTATAAAAAAAGCGCTGATGGATTCCGGTATTAAAACTTATGATATATGTTTTGTTAATGCGCACGGAACCGGAACATTAGATAATGACAAGGTAGAAGGGGCTGTTTTACAAAACTTGTTCGGTAAGCGAATAAAATTTTTATCTACTAAGGGTTTTACCGGTCACACATTAGGCGCCGCCGGTGGGATAGAAGCTGTTTTTACGGCGGCTGCTTTAAAAAAAGGCTGGATACCGGCAAGCGCCGGATTTATGAATGCCGATAAGAGTCTTGGCATTGCCCCTGTTAGAGAAAAGACTAAAATAAACGGTAAATATGCCCTATCAACTTCATTAGCTTTCGGCGGTAATAATGCGGCGCTTGTTTTCGCCAAATCAGTTATTTCGTAACAGTTCCTAAGCCTGAAAAAGAAAAAAACCTTGCCGTAGCCGTAGGGTGGATTAAAGGGTCTTATATAACAGGTTATCTTAAAAAAAACATAAAAAACGCCCAATAAGCTAAAGATTACCCCGAATCCACCACAATTGCTGAACATGCTTTTCTTAGTCTGTCATTCTGAGGCTTTAAAGCCGAAGAATCTACTCGCATACGGGAGCAGATTCTTCACGGAATTTATCCTTGACTTGAGCAAAGCTAAGGACTTCGTTTCGTTTAAGAATGACAATTCTCTTAAGTCAACAGCATTGCCAATGATGCGGGAGGGGACAAGCCACCTCCCCTACAGGATAAGAAAAATTATCAGATGAGAATGTCCGGCTTAGAAAAATGGTTTATTAATAGTCCGCTTAGGGTTAGGTGTCAGGAACTTGGTCCTACCAGATTTTTTCTTAATCGAAGTAAAATTAAGGAAAATCCAGTGTGTCTGGAGGTAGGCTGCGGTCGGGGAGCCGGAATGCGGATAATTCTGAAAGAATGGAATGCAGCCCAAGTAATAGGTTTTGATTTAGACCGCGAACAGATTGAATTAGCCGATAGATATATTCAACCGCAAGATAGACCAAAAACAAAACTTTTGGTTGGAAATGCGGCGGCTATGGCGTTTGTTGATAATAAATTTGATGCGGTGTTTGATTATGGTATCCTGCATCATATTCCGGCTTGGAAGGCTGCCTTAGCTGAAATCTACCGGGCGCTCAAACCGGGGGGACAATTTTTTTTTGAAGAGATTTTAAAACCTATTTTAAACAAGAAGTTAATCTCTTGGCTTTTGCCCCACCCGGAAGAAGGTAAATTTAATACGCCTGAGTTTACGCAAAGGCTACACGATACTGGTTTTATTGATATACAAACTGATATCTGGGTGGGCGGATATCTGTTGGGGATAGCCCAAAAACCAATATAGTTTAACTGCCAATAGGATTTGCTCTTCTTATGAATATTTTGGGAATAGGCATTGTTTTTACCGGAGGTTGTGGTATAGACGCCTATGAAAATGCTTTGATAAAAGGCTTTAATGCTGAAGATAATAATTTATTTGTGTATAGCGTCGACCTAGACAGGATTAAGGATAAAAACTTATGGAAAAAGCTGCGGCGCGCTGATAAATTCAGCAAAATGGCGGTATTGGCGGCAGCCGATGCGGCAACTAACAGCGCAGTTTTACATATGGATAAAAAACGTTTAGGTATTATTGTTTCTTCTGCCTTCGGCCCGCAGGTAACTACATTTGATTTTTTGGATGGTCTGTTGGATTATGGCGAGGTAAATGTTTCTCCCACTGTATTTTCCAATTCCGTGCATAATGCGGCCAGCTCTTATATAGCGGGAGTATTGGGCGTACACGGTCCCTGCTTAACAATTACGCAATTTTATTTTTCTTTTCAAACCGCGTTGCAAATGGCGGGGGTGTGGTTAGATGAGGAACGCTGTGACTATTGCCTAGTAGGCGCTGTTGACCAGTACGGCGAGGTTTTGGGGTATATACAAAACCATAAATTGTCATTGGCAGAAGACGGCCGAATAAAGCCCTTTAATTTTAAACCGACTTATCAAATACCGGCGGAGGGGTCGGTTTTTTTCTTAGTGAGTAAAAATAAAACCGATAATACCTTCTGTAAGATTGAGAGTATTTGTTTTAACAAAAACAATTTAGATAATAATGTAGACGTAGATTTAAATATTATTGACGCCGACGGCGCCATGGCTGATGAATCCGCTTATCTGTCCGCGATTTCGCCTAAGATTCCTACAGCGGCTTATGCCCCATTATTCGGGAGTATGATGATTGGCAGCGCCTTTAATTGTACAGCCGGAGCATTAATGCTTAAAAATCAAGCGTATTATAAAAATCCGGTTACTGATAATCCTCACGGCATCAACCTTTTACAGGATCAAGGGTCTTCCAGTATTGAACGAATTTCGTGTATAAGGTATAATTGCAATACTGAAAATGCCATTATCCATCTAAAGCGCGCCTAGTGGAGCGTTTCATTAAAAAGGATACCATTAGCTGTCATTCTGAGACCGAAGGCCGAAGGATATCCCTCCGCAATACGAACTACGCTTGTTCGTTCAGAATGACAAAACGAATATATACATTGAAAAAAACGCTGCACTAGATAAGGAAATAACAGGTAAAAAATATTATGGACAATTATTGATCCAGTTGTATTTTTGCGGATTACATTAATTATGACGGACTACGAAAGTATAACTCGCAAAGGAGCTAAGTTATGAGAATTAGGACAGAGATTTTGTTTTTATGTTTGTCATTTATGTTTTGTACGTATGGATGCGGGGGCGCTAAAACCAAACCTGATAAATCGCTCCAAGACAATTCCAGTAAAACACAGACGCCAGTAAATGAATTTGTGGTGAACAAGACTACCAAAGCAGAAGTTATTAAAAAATTAGGCAAACCAAGCGGAGTAGCCATCAATGAAAAGGGAGAAGAAACCCTTACTTATAATAAAAGCCATATTACTGGAAAAGCGTTTATTCCATTCTATTTCGGAAGCGACAAGTATAGAATAAAAATAAGCACATATACATTTGATAAAAACGGAATTCTTATAAAAACTTCTAAGAGTGAACAGCATTATTAAGCAATACTTCGGTGTTTCGGAAAAAATTACCAAAACACAGACGGCCAATACTGTTGTATGGTATGTTTCGAGGTGTCTCACCCCGAAACTATTGCTCAGCGCTAAGTGTCTTTCGGGATGAGACACCCCGAAACCTAAACACTCTGTACTTAAGCTTTTCTTAGCTGTCATTCTGAGGCTGGAAGCCGAAGAATCTGACTCCCGCTTCACTCCACTTCGTTTCGTTGGCAATGACAGCTACCTTAAGTCAACAACATTGAGTTTTGTAGAAGGTTGACGTATTATATATATCTACACTCTTATGGTAGGAGACAGCATACGCTTATGGATAAAGCGACTTTGCAACAAATAGAAGAAAAATTAATGCAGGCCGTAACTGACATAATGTCGCTGGATAAGAATACAGTTACGGCGCAGACGCCTTTACCCGAATTGGGGATTGATTCTTTAGGCTTGGTGGAGATATTTGTGTTTATTGAAAACAATTTTAAGCTGCAATTATTGGAATCCGGTTTAACGCGAGAGGATATTAAAACAATTCACTCTCTGGCTTGCTATGTCCATACAAGGCTTTAAATTTTATTAATTTGACAGCTCTGGCATCAAAAAACAGGCGTTATTTATCCGGTTTCGACTGGGTAATGAGCGTTATAGATTATTTAATAAAAAAAACAACCGCAGCCGGTAATGCCTCGCAAGTAGTCCTCATGCTGGATGGTCAGGTTGAAGAGGCGGCATTGCGAAGCTGCTTAGGCCGATTACTAAATGAATTTCCATTGCTGCAAGGAAAAGTAGCCCGCGATTATACCCTGTTGCCCTATTGGCGCATTCCTAGTAAATATATTGAAAATGATCTGAACCTTAGCGTTTATCATTGTGAAGACTTACCTCCCTCTAAAAGTGCATTGTCTTTGATGGAAGATGGCAGTAACCGCCCCTTTAAAAGGGAGAATCAACATTTAGCCTTTCATCTTGTATATACTAAAAACCGGCAGAGTTGGCTGGCAATGACATTTGATCATCGTCTGCTTGACGCCCGCGGAGCGGAGGCATTTATTGATTTATTTCAACAATATTTTGTTAATAACGGCAATTCTATGGTTACCAAGGACGTTTGTTTAACGGCTCCTGCTGATCTTGATAATTGGAAGCATAAATTCTCCTCCGGCAAAACTATTAACCGCAGATTAATAGCGCTTTCTAAAACCTCTATAAGGCGTCTGCCCGTCCCTGATTCAGATATTAAAAGGGGTTTTAAATTCCATTTGATTTGCTTTGACCAAAAAGAAACCAAACAAATATACGAAAATGCTTATGCGCAAGCGGGATATTTAATGGAAATGCCGTATCTATTTGCAACCGTAACCCAAATCATACATGAGCTTTTTGAAAAAAAGGGGATATCCGGTGACAGCTATATGGTTCCGGTTTCGATTGATATGAGATCGGCAAAGGATATTAAAAAGGAATTGTTCTTTAATTATGTTTCCATGTTTTTCTTTCAAATCCGTGTGGAATTTCTCAAAAACAGGAAAATATTGCTAAAGGAAATAAAAAGACAAATGTACGAGCAGGTGCAATTAGGGATTCCGGCTAAACTTATGGAGGCCTCAGCCTTGCTTAGGATTGCCCCGCTGCCTATATTAAACAGGCTGTTTCAATTGCCGGTCGGCGGAAATATCGCTTCATTTTGCTGCTCTAATGTAGGGAAAAGTTCATACCGGTTTCCTGATTTAATGGGGACTAAAATCAAAAACATCTTTCATATGCCGCGCATTCCAGTACCGCCCGGATTAGGAATATTCTTTAATTCGTTCAATGGACAATTAAATGCAATTATCACCTGGCTCGACGGATTACTGTCAGATAAAGAGGTTGACGAGCTTAAAAAAAACCTAATCAACAAATTATAAAACTTTAACATAACCTTAAGTCCAACATAATTGGTTTAACTTATTCATAAAAGAGCAAACCTTGGGGGAAACCCTTCTTGAAAGAAGGGTTATCCCCCAAACCCCCTTCCTAAGAACTTTAATTCAAGGAATTTGGTTGGCGGCACATGTTATCTTGCAACAATGTTTATAGCCAGTATTATTGTGCCGCCAACCAAATTCCTTAAGATTGAAAGTTTTTGGGAGGAGTTTGAGGAACACTTTTTTCAAAAAGGGTTCCTCATGGTTTTGTCTTTTATAGATAAATTAAAGTAATTTTATGTTGGACTTAAGATTATGTTAAAAACAAATACCAATTGTGATGTTTTGGTGGTTGGCGGAGGTGTTTCCGGGGTATTAGCGGCGGCAGCTTCAGCGCGTAACGGCGCCCGCACTATTTTATTGGAAAAGCAGAATGTTTTGGGCGGAGTGGGCGCGCTTGGAATGCTGCGTTATATTTGCGGGCTATACTTATGTAATGATAACTTGCCGGCTGACACCTTGAATTCGGGGATTATCCGCGAGATAGTAAGTCTTTTAAATAAATTATCACCGCAGAACAAAATTACTCGGTTAGGTAAGGTTTTCGCCCTGCCTTATTCCGGCTTTAACCTTCAATATGTATTAATTTCTTTGTGCCTAGACGAGCCTAATTTAACAGTTCTTCTGGATACAACCGCAATTTCAGTAGATAAGAAAAAAGAAACCATTAATCGGGTTTCAGTATATCATTCAGCAAAACAGTATGATATATTCCCCAAGGCGGTAATTGACTGTACCGGCAATGCGGATGTATCCATTATGGCTGGAGCTTCATATAAAATAGAGTCGCTTAATAATATACAACTTGCGGGTTATACGGTTTTATTAAAAGGCCTGCGTAATCAGGATGCAATGCTGTCGATTAAGGTTCCTTATTGTTTGACAGAGGCGGTTAAAAATAATATTCTACCGCCGGCTTTAAAGTTTACAAGTTACAGCATCGGAGACGCCCCGGATGAGGGTTACTGCAAATTAAGTATTAATGGGGTAAATAGCGCCGAGCGCGAGCTAAAGGCCAGAGAATATGCTTTAGCGGCCACCGGATATTTAAGCCGCAGACTGCCGGAATTTAAAGACGCCTATATTACAGGAAGTTCAATGGGGGTTATGGATAGGGAGAAAAGGCGGATTTACGGGGAATTTACGCTGACTGAAGAAGATATACTTAGCGGCAGGAAATTTCATGACGGAGTGGTAAAGAATTCCTGGCCTATAGAAATATGGGATAAAAACAAGGGTACGGTGTATAAATATTTAAAGGCCGGCGATTATTATGAGATTCCATTCCGCTGTATGAGGGTTAAGCATATCCGCAATCTTTTATGTGCCGGACGGATTATTTCCGTTTCGCATGAGGCCTATGCTTCTACTCGGGTTATGGGAACATGTATGGCGCTAGGAGAACAGGCGGGACGAGCTACCGCATATTGGGTTAAGCATGGGGGGACTTTTGCCCCGTTTTATTCATAAATTTATATTTAGGAATTTCAAAGTTGTTATGTAGCTTTCCTGTAGGGGTAGGTTTGAAACCTACCCCTACGTTAATAAAATCAATAACTTTTATGTCAAACTAATGTTAAAACAATACAAGAGGAGGGGGGGATTAATGCAGGAGCGCCCCTTGCGCATTCTTTTGGTCAGACCGCATTCGCAGCTTTTAGTGACCAAACATTTGAAAAAATTTCTCCATTTGGAGCCATTGGAATTAGAAATTGTAGCCGGCGGCATACCGGATGAGGATCAGGTCTCTATCTGTGATTTAAGCTTGGAAAAAGACCCCATTGGGCTTTTTAAGCGGGAATTGCAAGCTAAAAAACCGCATATAATCGGTCTTACGGGCTATAGCAGTCAAGCAGGGATAGTCAAGGAATTAGCTCGTATTGCAAAGACAAATATCCCTTCGACAACGATAATTGTCGGCGGGATTCATGCCAGCATTGCTCCTTCGGATTATGCAATGGATGAGATTGATATTATTGTCCGCGGTGAGGGAGGATGCGCTATGCGGGAGATCATTGCCCGATTTAAGCGGGAAGAACCCCTTTATTTTGGGCAGTCTGTATTATCCATTAAAGACCCTGATTTTGATGTAAAGGCTAAGGCGCCGCCTGCAAAATTCCCTCGTCCAGCCGATATACCCAAGCCGCGCAGGGATTTGGTAGAGCGCGCTCGCTATTTTTCCGTGTGGACGTCCAGCCCCAAGAAAAAATTACCCACTATATTTCCTCGTATAGCAACCATCCGAACATCTTATGGATGCGCCTTTTCGTGTTCTTTTTGCGTAGTGCCTTATATAATGCACTCTGAGTATTTACAGCGTACTCCAGAGGATGTAGTATCTGAGATTGAAACTATTAAAGAAGATTATATTTATTTTGTGGATGACGAAACATTTTTAAATGCACAAAGAATGACAGAAATTGCAAATCTGTTGCTTAAACGAGGTATAAAAAAGCATTTTGTCAGTTGGGCTAGAAGCGATACAATCGTCAGTCGGCCTGAATTATTTAAATTATGGAAACAGGCCGGTTTAGGTATAGTTTATGTTGGTTTGGAAGCTATGGATGACGCCCGGCTTGGCGATTACAAAAAACGAACAACTACGGAGACTAATCAGAAAGCTATATCAATTCTGCGGGAATTGGGTATAATCCTGCACGCATCTTTTATGGTTGATCCCGGCTTTTCGGTTGAGGATTTCAGGGCATTAGAAAAAGAAGCGCTTAATGTTCTGCCTGCCGAGGTATCCTTTACTGTATTCTCACCCTCTCCGGGTACAGAACTTTGGCATAAATATAAGGATGATTTTATTTGTGAGGACGGGTATTTGTTTTATGATTGCTTTCATACGCTTTTGCCCACTAAGCTGGATATGAAAAAATTTTACCAGCATTTTGCCCGTCTTTACACCATAGGCTGGAGGGGTAATCCGCTTAGAATTAATAAAGTTAAGGCGCCTTTTTGGGAAGTAATAAAAACTATCGTTAATGGTACAAAATACATTCTGTCTATAAGAGCAATTTATCGGGATTACTAGTGTCCTGTCAAGTTTAATCTGACGGATAAATTTGTCACTGGAGTTATTCCCCCTCATCCTGACCTTCTCCCCCACGGGAGAAGGGATTCTTAACCTCCTCTCCCCTGGGGGAGAGGATTGAGGTGAGGGGGAATAGGGCAAAGACCGTCAATATACTATAATAGACCCATAGCTAAAGCTCAGGATGACGGCTTACGACAATTTAAAGTTGACACGACACTAGCTATAGAAAACATGAATATTTTTCAATTAATCAAAAAAGAGACCCTGTCTTTTGGGCACAAAACAGCGCTGATCGAAGGCGGGCATAAATTGTCATACAATGATTTAATTTATGCCGCACAGGAGATTGCCGGTTTATTAAAAAAAGAGGGAGTGACCGCTTATCATCGCGTATGCTTACTTTGTGATAACAGCATTGACTATGTTGTCCTAAGCCTAGCCGTTTTATCCATATCTGCGGTAATTGTCCCTATTTCACCGGAGCATACAAAAGAAGAAATCAAACATATTTTAAGTGAGATTAGCGCTGATTTTCTTTTGTTTAAAAAGGATTTTTACCGCTGTGATAAAGCTGATAAATTTATTTCCCCCTGCCTTTTGGCCAAAACCTTTTTTATTAAAAAGATACCTGTAAGCAAAAAGGTCCCCAGGGAATATTATAAAATCAATCCGGCTTTTATTCGGTTTAGCTCCGGCACTACGGGTGATAGCAAGGGGGTTGTCTTATCGCATGAAACAATTATGGAAAGAACTGATGCTGCGGATAAGGGCTTGCGGATAACCTCGGAAGATTCCATTTTGTGGGTTTTATCCATGAGCTTTCATTTTGTGGTTAGTATTCTTCTTTTTTTGCGCCGTGGCGCCACTATTATTTTATGTCATCATCCTTTTCCTGATGCTTTGATAGAAAGTATTAATAAATATAAAGCGACCTTTATATATGCTTCGCCTTTTCACTATGATTTGTTAATTAATTCGGATTTACTGTCGCCGGAATCTTTAGACAGCGTTCGTTTAGCGGTATCTACTACCACCAAGCTTTCTGATAGGACAGCGGCGGCCTTTTTGCCGAAATTCGGTTTTTGCTTGGCGCAGGCATATGGAATTATAGAAGTGGGGCTGCCGTTTGTCAATCTTTCGGCTAATCATAATAAGCGTAATTCAGTCGGCCAGATATTGCCTGATTATGAAGTTAAAATTGTTAATCAAAATGAAGCCGGAGTGGGAATGATTTATGTTAAGGGTAAAGGATTGCTGGACGCTTATTTTTCGCCCTGGCAGAATCGGGAGGATATTTTGGAGGATGGGTGGTTTATAACCGGCGATTTGGGTAAAATTGATGAGGATAATTTTCTGACTATTGTCGGGCGTAAGCAGAATGTCATTAATTTTATAGGAATCAAAATCTTTCCTCTTGAAGTTGAAGCAGCGCTTAATCAGTATCCCCTGATTGAGGAGTCTATGGTTTACGGTAAAGAGCATCCAATATACGGCCAGTTGCCAGTTGCAAAAATTATTTTAAAAAACGGGGCTGATAAACGGATAGATTTACAAAAACTGCGTCGTTTTTGCTATAAGCGGCTGGCGGCATATAAGGCGCCCAAGGAATTTATCTGCGTAAATGAATTACCCAAAACGGCTAGCGGCAAAATAAAGCGGTAAAAAGTACACTATCATAAGGTTAATCGGGGAGAGGGATGGCAATGAGAAATATTATGCAGTTAGCCGGATATTTAATCTTAACCTTTTTGGTTACTGCTTGCGGAACTTCCGGGATCAGTCATTTTGCAGATGAGTCTTACAGGATTAAAGATGATATAAGAATTGAAGGCAAGCTGGCTCTGTTTTCAGTAATGGCTGCCGGCAGCAGCTCTTTAAACAATAAATCCGATACAGCCGGGATTGCCGAAGCGCCTTATTCACCTTCCCGTATTATTAAAGATGTTGAGATTTCCCTGCCCAGTGAAACTTCTATGGAAGGTTTCCGTAATAATGCAAATGACATATTATTAGCCAAATTCAAGCAAAAAATGAGCAGTATAACAATAATTCCTCCAAAACAGCTGCAGGCTATTATCAGCCGGTCAGATATTACCTTTCCTTATCTAAAATTTTTAAGAACCTATAATTATTTGAGTATTAATTCCGATTTTCTGAAAAAGTTGGGCGGTTATCTGGATTGCAGATACCTGATGATCCCTCAATTGGTGATTATATCCAATATAAATGACAATTCAATGTCTTTTGTGTGGGCATTCGGAAACAGGTCGTCCGATTATTCGGTTACTATTTTGGGGCAGGTTTGGGATATGTCAACCGGAGAATTAATCTGGACAGGCAGAGGTTCCTCCTCAACTAAGGTATGGGCGTATGAGAATCCAGCCTCTTTTGATCAACTGGCGGCCGAAGCCGCCGAAGCCTTGATTCGGATATTACCGGTAAAGTAAAATCTGAGTAAAAGGTATTGTATAACCCAAATTGCTACCTATAGGTTCATTTTGGGAAAAATTTGGTTTTACATGGTTGTCATTCTGAACGCAGCGAAGCCCTTCGCTTTGCTCGAGGATAAACTCCGTGAAGAATCTGCTCGCTATTGCAGGGAAGATTCTTCGGCCTTCGGCCTCAGAATGACAAAAATGGATAATTTCACTATAGGTAGCGCCTTGGGTTGTATATGATTGTTTGGAGTGTTTTTGTTTTATTGTCTGGGAGTAGTAATGGCTTTATCGCTGGCTATAATTATCATCTTCGGTCTGATTGGAGACTGGCTCTTTAAAAAAATTCGGCTTCCGGGCTTGGTGGGTATGCTGCTTGTTGGAATAATAGTCGGTCCTTATGCTTTGGGCTGGCTGAGTAAAGATATTATTAATATTTCAGCCGATCTGCGTATGATAGCTCTAATAATAATTCTGTTGCGTGCAGGGTTTGAAATGAGCAGAGAAACTCTTAATAAAGTAGGCAAAACCGCAATAAGGCTGTCCTTTATACCGGCAACACTTGAAGCCGCTGCCATAACGTTTCTTGGTCCATACTTTTTGGGGCTAAGTTATATGGAATCCGCCATACTCGGATTTATACTCGCGGCTGTCTCTCCGGCTGTAATAGTCCAATTAATGATGCGCTTCATTGAAGAGGAAAAAGGAATAGAAAAAGGAATTCCCACTCTTGTTTTGGCTGGAGCCTGCATGGATGATGTTTACAATATAACTATTTACACTATTATTATAGGCGTATATACCGGTTATAAGATAAATATTGCATGGAGCCTTGCTGCAATACCTGTTTCCATATGTTTAAGTATAGGGATTGGCATACTAGTAGGGTATTTACTGTATTGTTTATTCAAACGCTTTAGCCCGCGGGCGACGAAACAAGCGCTGACAGTCTTGGGGGTTTCCATTTTATTGAGCCAGCTTGAACATTGGATACCGATTGTATCATTATTGGCGGCAATAAGTATTGGTTTTATTATTTTGGAATTAGACGAGGCTATGGCGCACAAAATATCCGCTAAGCTTGGTAAAATTTGGGTTTTTGCCGAAATTATCTTATTTGTGTTGGTAGGGGCTCAAGTCAATATATCTGTCCCTTTAAGGGCTGGTCTTGCCGGTGTGCTCTTGATTATCATTGGCCTTGTATCACGGAGTATCGGCACATATCTTTGTGTTATGGGAAGCAATCTGAATTTTAAGGAACGCATGTTTGTGGTTATCTCATATATTCCCAAGGCCACGGTTCAGGCGGCTATAGGAGCGGCGCCTCTGGCTGCCATGAACCTTGCGGGTATGAATACAGACGCCGGTGAATTAATTTTGGCAATGGCGGTACTAAGCATCTTATTGACCGCCCCGCTTGGCGCATCGGCTATTTCAATTGCAGGCGAGCGTTTTTTAGAAAAAGGCTCGCCCACTGCGTCTCATCGTGATCTTGAGGCATTTATAGACAGCGGCGGGGAAACCGCTTAACCCGCATTTTTCTGGAAGTTAATTTTAATAATAAAAAATTGTGGTATAATTAAATATAATGGCTAGTAGAGTTAACTCCGAAAAAAGATTATATTCTGTCATTCTGAGGCCGAAAGCCGAAGAATCTGCTTGCTATGCGGGGACAGATTCTTCACTCCGCTTAGTTTCGAGGCTGTGCCGCAACCAGAAAAACCGCTTTTTTCCTGTCATTCCCAAGAAGGCGGGAATCCATAAGCTATTTTAAAATACTGGATTCCTGCCTCCGCAGGAATGACAGGTTGAGAGTATTTTTCAGGTTTTAAGCAGTTATGACGCAGCCTCGAAGCGAAGAATCTACAGCCAACCGTGGACAGAGACCCTTCGCTTTCAGCTCAGGGTGACTGTTAAAAATGGTTTACTAGCCTGTCAAATGAAAATGGATGGCGTACTAGCAGCCATTTTAAATATTGAAGCTGTTTTTTTACTCGAAGAGTTAAAAATAGAATATCCGGGTTGGCTTTAAAATTGGGTTTAATCTGTTTTGAAATTCCGAAATTTAAATTTAATAAATGAAAAAGGATTTACATTAATTGAGCTTCTCATCGTAGTAGTTATTATAGGAATATTAGCATCTACGGGGGTTGCGGTATATGCCCGGCATATAAATTCCTCTCATGCGTCTGAATCATTACACATGCTGGAGGCTATAATTTCATATACTAAAAGCTACCACCGGGCACACCAATACTGGCCTCCAAGAAAATGCAACACTCATAACCACGAAACAGACGAATGGATTGACGAAGTTGTGGGTGAGGATAATGTCTATTTTGAATATCATTACGACCGAGATGAACTACAAATACGGGCTCATGGTAAGAAAGGCGGTAAGCTATTTGATAAGAAGGAAGAGATTACTTACAAACTCGAAACCGGAGAATGGTCAGCCACTGCGCGTCTGGTAGATATTCTGCCTTAGGAGCTTTACCCGGCTGCATCCATATTCCGGCTAAGCTCAACACTCTGATTTGGATTATGAACACTTTGATCGTGTGGTTTAGGCCTAGCTACCATCCAGACTCCAGCTAAAATCAGCACAAAACCCACAACTTGTACAGGAGCAATTTTCTCATTTAAGAATGCCCAGGAGGCAATAATAACAATACAGTAACCTACGCTGGTCATAACAGGATAGGCAATACTTAAATCAAGGTGGGATAGAACATAATTATAAGCTACCAACGCCAGCCCAAAACACGATAATCCAAAAAAAACAAATGGATTCGTCACCATTTTTGTAACCCAAGCGGTTACTACCCCGCCGTCTAAACCCCCGACTTTATTCATACCAACCTTCATCAAAATATTGGCCAAAGCGTTTAAAACAATAGCAACAGCTAAAATAATATATATAATCAATCAACTACTCCTTATCGTCTCTTTTTTAGAGCTTTTTTGTAAAGGTTTAAATATAAATTAGCGGAATGTTCCCAAGAGTAATCCTGCTGCATCCCTTTTTTCATTAATGCCTTCCAGCTTTTTTTATCCGCATAAACATCCAAAGCGCGTTTAATGCTTTTTAGCATATCCGATGAGCTATACTTAACAAAAGAGAATCCATTACCTTTTTTGGTCTTAGCGCTGTAATTTTCTATGGTATCCGCCAGCCCCCCTGTCGCCCGAACAATAGGTATACTTCCGTAACGCAAAGCAATAAGCTGCCCCAAGCCGCAGGGTTCATATCTGGAAGGCATCAAAAACATATCCGATGCGGCATAAATGAGCTGAGCAAGCTGCGCATCAAAACCAATAGTAAGCCCCAATTTTTTTGGATATTTTTTCTGCATCTGCTGTAACATCTGCTGGTATTCCTCTTCACCTGCTCCTAAGACTACTAACTGTAGATCGAGTTTAAGCAATTTATCGGCAACCTCGGCAATTAAATCCCAGCCCTTTTGAGCGGCTAACCTTCCGATCATACCTACTAGCGGTCTTTTAGATTTTGGCAATCCCAAGCGCTCTTGTAATACAACTTTATTTTTTCGTTTATGCTCAATTTGTTTATGGCTGTAATTAAAAGGAATGTAATCATCAGTTGCCGGATCGAAAAAATCATAATCCAACCCGTTTACTATACCGTATAAATCATCTTTTCTGGCCTGTAGTACCTTCTCTAATCAGCAGCTATATTCCTTGGTCTGAATCTCTTTGCTGTATTGCGGGCTTACTGTATTTACTGTGTCCGCATGCAAAATACCGCCTTTTAATAAATTTATCTTACCGTAAAATTCGATCCAGTCCGGTACAAAAT
>JAJRXT010000078.1 GCA_024276125.1 bacterium | reverse complement strand
GGACTTTTTCATGTTTGTAGAGATGGGTATTGACCGTATCCACCATGCTTTTTGGCGCTTTTGTAATCCTGATCACAGGCTTTATGTACAGGGTAATCCTTATGAGTCTGCAATAAAAGATTATTATATATATCTGGATACTAAAATCGGTGAATTAATAAAATTGTTGGATGAGGATACAATAATAATGGTGGTATCCGATCACGGCGCAAAAAGTATGCGGGGCGGAATAGCTATAAATGAATGGCTGCAAGGACAGGGCTACCTTAAACTGAAAGAAGAACCCAAAGAGCAGGCTCGCTTGAAATACGATATGATTGACTGGGAGCATACCACAGCCTGGGGCGAGGGCGGTTATTATGCGCGTATTTTTATGAATGTTAAGGACAGAGAGCCGCAAGGGATTATCCCTAAAGACGATTATGATAAAGTACGCAATGAACTGGTGCAAAAATTAGAGTCAATCTGCGATGAACAGGGGAATAATATCGGTACGCGGGCTTTCCTGCCTCAGGATATATACCGCAAATGTAGGAATATTCCGCCTGATCTAGTGGTTTATTTAGGCGATTTAAACTGGCGTTCTATTGGTAGTGTTGGTATTGGAAAAATACATGTGTATGAAAATGATACAGGGCCTGATGATGCAAATCATGCCCAAGAGGGTATATTTATTGCCACAAGTACCGCTAAACTAAAAGAAGCCGCCGGTAAAGGGCGCAGGCTTGATAATTTAGAAATATACGATGTAGCGCCATCTGTACTTAAACAATTTAATGTGCCTATCCCTAATGCGATGATCGGCAAAGTTATTGAGATTTAGGTTTTTTACGCGGTTGTTATTCTTAAGCGTAGAGGCTGTGTTGTAACTGCTTATAACATCAACGATGTTCTCAACCTGTCATTCCTGCTTTCGCAGGAATGACAGGAAAAGGGTAGTTTTTTCAGTTACGACACCGCCTTGTAGCTAAGAATTTTGATGTTTCGGTTTGTCCCAAGCCGAAACTAATTGCTTAAAGCGCAGGTGTTTCGGGGTGAGACACCCCAAAACATACAATAAATATATTAAGCCGAAACATTTAACGTAACCTTGCAGGGTATAATATAAAATTAACCGCCATATAAAATTTTCAAAAGGAATAAAATTATGAATCAAGGCTTTACAGTTTGGTTTACGGGGCTTTCAGGATCGGGAAAGACCACCTTATCGCGTCTGTTGGCTGATAAGTTACAGGAGAATGGTCTGAACATAGAAATCTTAGACGGAGATGTGGTGCGTACCAATTTATCCAAGGGCTTAGGTTTTAGCAAGGAAGACCGCGATACCAATATTAGGCGCATTGGTTTTGTATGTGATCTGCTTACTCGTAATGGTGTTGCGAATATTGCAGCGGCAATCTCTCCTTATAGAAATATCAGGGATGAGAATCGGGCGAAAATCGGCAATTTTGTAGAGGTTTTTGTTAAATGCCCGGTGGAAATTTGCGCCAAGCGAGATGTTAAGGGGTTGTATGAAAAGGCTTTTTCCGGTGAGATAGCTCATTTTAGAGGTGTATCCGATCCTTATGAGGAACCGCTTAATGCTGAGGTAATAGTGGAAACAGATAAGGAATCAGCCGAAGAAAGTGTGAATAAAATTATTAATACATTGACGGAATTAGGCTATATTGAACAGATAGGCGACGGTTATTCCGACGAGGAGAAGGAAAAAATAAAGCAGCGTTTGGAATCTTTGGGGTATTTATAGACCAAAATCTGGTTAGGAGATAAATAATGGAAATTAGGGTTGCTAGAAATAAGTTGCTGGTTGCCTTACAACGGTGTCAAGGCGTTATTCCTGTTAAAGGTACTATGCCTATTTTGTCTTATATTATCCTGGAGGCCGGCGAAGAGGGGATATCTTTATCCGCTACTGACTTAGATGTCACTATTCGCAGTTATACTAGCGCCCAAATAATAGAGCGCGGCAGTGTTACTCTGCTGTCCCGTAAATTATTCGAAATTGTAAAGGCATTGCCTGAACAAGAAATATATATCAAAAAGCAGGAGAATAATTACGTAAAATTGGTTTGCGGGGCTTCTTCATTTGTATTAGTCGGCCTGCCTGCCGAAGACTTTCCGGCTTTACCCAGTTATAAAGAACAGGATTTCTTTCCAATTGATAAGAAGATACTGTCTGATATGATCAGGAGAGTATTGTTTGCGATTCCTACGGTGGAAACAAGATATACTATGGTGGGCTCGCTATTGGAATTAGAGGGGAAAACTATTTCCATGGTGGCTACAGACGGGCATCGTTTAGCTTATAATACCCACCAATTGCAGCATGAATTAGAGCAAAAAATCAAAGTTATTCTTCCCAAAAAGGTGTTAAGCCAGTTAAAAAAGCTGGTGGATGAGGTGGAGGGTTCAATTGCTGCCAGTTTTCAGTCAAAGCATGCTATTTTCACTAGTGAAGATGTAGTGCTTATGGGACGCCTGCTTGAGGGCAGTTTTCCCAATTATCAAAAAGTAATTCCTGAAAAGATAAAGGAAGAAATGCTGATTGAACGGGAATTACTGATTCACGCTTTAAAACGTGTAGCAATACTTTCAGATGATAATAATCGCAGCGTTAAATTTCAGATGGAAAAGGATACCTTAATTTTAAGCTCTCAAGAATCTGAATTCGGCGACGCCTGTGAGGAAATAAGCGTTAAATATAGCGGCCAGCAGCGTACAATTGGCTTTAACGCTCCATATGTACTTGATGTTTTGGGAGTTATTGATGGAGAAATAGTGGAAATAGGACTTAATGAAGCCTTAGCGCCCTGCTTGTTTAAGGCTCAGGATGCAACCGATTATCTATGTGTAATTATGCCGATGACAGTACAATAGAAGAATGGGATAAGCGTAGTATATAAGCGACTTTTTATCTTGTCATGCTCCTAATTTTACGTAAACTGTGTATGGAGGCGCTTATTATACAAACCAATGTAATGATTAATGATGAACTCTTAAAAAAGGTGATGAAGTTATCTGGGCAAAAAAAAACAAAAGGCCACTATTGAAGAAGCCCTGAAAAGCTTAATATGCCTTTACCAGCAATCCTCTATTCGCAAATTTAAGGGGAAATTCCACTGGGAAGGGAATTTGGATGAGATGCGTGAGAAACGCTGGTTGGATAAACAATTATAAGGATGCCCCCCTGTATAAAATGGAGGGTTCCTTTGACAGTGGATTGGGTGATATTTCCATAAACCATGATAAATATCTCTATGGAAAATAGCCCTTACTGCAACAGGATTTTCTTAGATAACGTGAGTTAGACATAAGAAATATTGAAAGTACATATCAATTAATTGATGTAAATTTCCTGTAGGGGAAAGGCGCATCCTCAATGCCATTAAGTTAAGGAAATTGTCATTCTTAAATGGAAACGGAGTGGAGTGAAGAATCTACTCCCATATGCGGGCAGATTCTTCGGCCGAAGGCTGAAGAATGACAGGCTAAAAAAACCTTTTCATTATAGTATAAAGCTTAACTTAATGGCATTGGGGATAAGCCCCTCCCGCATCCTCGGGCGGGGACAAGCCTCCGCCCCTACAGTTTAACAAAAATCAATAATTTTTATGTTGAATTCAGGTTAGATACCAGCGTCTTCATTGCTTTCCGGGACAAGCAATTTCATCCAGCGGCAGTAAACTTTAATCACTATCTGATGAAAACAGTTTTACCGACTGCACGAGTTTTGCCTTGATGATGTTACATAAAATCACCAAGGTTTTTAGCTTAGATATCCATTTTCATGCTTTCGGCTTTCAAAAGTTGCCGGAATTATAGAAACATCTATAATTTGGGGCAGATAATTTCACTCCAAATTTTTCTTTCAGTGAGTGCAACAACGGTAAGCTTGGGGGGGATTTTCTCTACTGTCAAGTTCTTTTGTGACAGCTTCTAAATTATGTCGTAGGACTAATCTTTCAGGGATACATGACGCAACAACTCCAGCTCGTTTAGCATTTTGCCGGCGCCGGTAGCCACAGCGCCTAGTGGAGATTCAGCGTATAGTATCGGCAGTCTGGTTTCCTCGCGCAACAAGGAATCCAATCCAGCCAGTAAAGAGCCTCCGCCGGCCAGAACAATTCCGCGGTCTACAATATCAGCAGCCAGCTCCGGCGGGGTTTCCTCAAGAGCGGTTTTTACCGCCTGTACGATAGTAGAGATCGTCTCACTCATACAGCCGCGTATTTCTTCATCATTAATACTAATCGTTTTTGGGATACCGCCCACCAAGTCGCGTCCTTTTATATCCATGTGTTTAGGTTCAGGCAAAGGAAAAGCCGAACCTACGTTAATTTTTATAGCCTCAGCCGTACGTTCCCCTATAAGCAAATTATATTTACGCTTGATATGCTGAATAATGGACTCATCCATTTCATCGCCGCCCACTCTAACTGAAAGGCTGTATACTATACCCGCCAGTGAAATAACTGCAACCTCGGTAGTACCGCCCCCGATATCTACAATCATATTGCCTGATGGTTCCTGAATCGGCAGGTTAGCGCCCACAGCAGCAGCCATAGGTTCCTCCACCAGATATACTTCTCTGGCGCCGGCTTGCTGGGCGGAATCTTTAACCGCCCTTTTTTCTACCTGAGTTATACCAGAAGGCACACATACAATAATTCGCGGGCGAATCATCCTTTTTCTGTTATGTATTTTCTGAATAAAATAGCTTAACATTGCCTCGGCGATTTCAAAATTAGCGATAACGCCGTCCTTCATTGGCCGAATAGCTACTATATTTCCCGGAGTACGCCCTAACATCTGTTTAGCCTCTTCCCCGACCGACAAAACGATGGTAGTATCTTTTTTTATAGCTACCACAGAGGGTTCATTTAATACTATTCCTTTACCCCGTACATAGACTAAAGTATTGGCAGTACCCAAGTCTACCGCTAAATCATTAGAAAACAAACCCATTAAAGAGTCGAAAATCATATTTTATTTTTCTCCTAGACCAGAAGAGGTCGGAAAACAGACTCCGTAGATCGGATAATTTTTATAATTAATCAACAATGAGCTATCGTGCCTTAGGAAAAATAAGACATTTGCAGCTCCAAATGTATTAAAATAAAATATTAACAAAAATAACCGCTTATAGCAAGTGATTTTTAACCTTTCCTAAATAGATATTGAATTAAAAATATGTAGTGATTATACATTGCTTTCGCAAAGCAGATAGATTATTATTAATCTTATTAGTAGAGGCTCTTGCCTAACGACAGTTATTCCCGAATGCTTACTATCGGGAATATGGTTTTTCAAACAGTTAAAGCTAGAATCCCGCTTTAAAATCACTGCGGGAATGACATTTTGGAGCCTTTTGCAAGAAGCTCAGTATTCTTATAAATTGTGAGTAAAGTCAAAGGGGGGGGAACTAATGTTTAATTACATATTGCGGCGGGTGTTAACTAGTATCCCTTTGCTTATCGGCATTACCATTATTTCCTTTACGGTAATTCATCTAGCGCCGGGTGAGCCTACTGATATGATTACTGATATGAATCCTGAAGTATCAGCCGAATCAAGACAGCGTCTGCGGGAGCTATATGGTTTGGATAAACCATTATATATTCAATATATAAATTGGTCGTCACGCTTATTAAAACTGGATTTCGGGTATTCGTTTTCACCCGATCAAAGAGCCGTATTGGATAAAATATTAGAGCGCCTGCCCATTACTATTTTGATAAACGTACTTTCCCTGCTTCTTATTCTTATAGTAGCCATACCCATAGGGGTAGCCTCAGCGGCGCGTCAATATTCCCTGTTTGACAAAATCACCACTGTATTTGTATTTATAGGATTTGCCACCCCCACCTTTTGGCTGGCCTTATTGCTTATGATCCTGTTTGGAATAAAACTTCCATGGCTTCCTATTTCCGGTATGCGTTCGCTTAATTTTAACCAGCTATCGGCTTGGGGCATGTTTTTAGATTATGCCAGACATTTGATAATGCCCGTATTTGTATCTGCTTTCGGGGGACTGGCCGGTCTGTCGCGCTATACCAGAGCCAACATGCTGGAGGTCATCCGTCAGGATTACATAACTACCGCCAGAGCTAAAGGACTAAGCGAGCGTGTGGTTATATTTAAACACGCTCTGCGCAATGCGCTTTTGCCGGTAATAACTATTTTAGGGCTGTCCGTGCCGGGATTAATCGGCGGCAGCGTTATTTTTGAAAGTATTTACGCTATTCCGGGAATGGGGCAGTTATTTTATCAAAGTGTAATGAGCCGCGATTATCCTGTAATTATGGGTATACTGGTAATTGGAGCCGTACTTACGCTTTTTGGTAATTTAATAGCAGATATTTCCTATTCTATGGCTGATCCGCGTATTAAGTATAGGTAGGGAAAAATGAGTATTTTGATAGTATAATTTCTTTTGTAGTTGCGGGTTTTTAAACCCGCCCTTGTACGTCTAACATGGCCGACCTAAAGGTCGGCGTCTACAATAGTCCGCTATTTGCGGTGCGATAAGTTTACTCAAGATGCAGCTTAAAAGGCCATATTTTTTTATGAACAAACAAAAATCAACAATCAGCGATAGTATCTTTTGGCAGCAGTTTTGTAAGAATCCGCTGGCAATTGCCGGAAGCATAATTGTGTTCCTACTGTTTTTGGTGTCTTTACTTGCACCGGTAATATCACCCTATGCGCCGGGGGATATTGACGTAAAGTCTATTTTGGAGGCGCCCAGCCTAAAACATCCATTGGGTACTGATCAATTGGGCAGGGATTTATTGTCACGAATGATTTGGGGTTCTCAAATTTCGCTTAAGGTCGGCTTTATAGCGGTGGGGATTTCCTCTACTATCGGCCTATTGCTAGGCGCTATGGCCGGTTTTTATGGTAATTGGATTGATTGGATTATTATGCGTTTGGTGGATATAATGCTTTGTTTCCCGACTTTTTTCCTGATTTTAGCGGTAATCGCCGTTTTAGAACCCAGTATTTGGAATATTATGATGGTAATCGGTCTAACCAGTTGGATGGGTGTTGCCAGATTGGTGCGTGCGGAATTTTTAAGTTTGAAAGAACGCGAATTCGTACTGGCGGCCAAGTCTCAGGGATTAAGTGATTTGCGCATTATATTCCGGCATATGCTGCCCAATGCACTGGCTCCGGTTTTAGTGGCGGCGACGTTAGGAGTTGCCGGAGCGATACTTACCGAATCTGCCTTAAGCTTTTTAGGGATCGGCGTACAGCCGCCTATCCCTAGTTGGGGCAATATATTGACCGCCGGTAAGGATAATATCCAATTTGCATGGTGGCTTTCGGTTTATCCGGGTATGGCGATACTTATTACCGTATTGGGCTATAACCTGCTGGGAGAGGGAATCAGGGACGCTACCGACCCGCGCCTGCGGGAATAGCTGCACAAATAGCGTTTGGTTAGCTTTTTGCATATAAATTTAGGCTTAAGGATTCCAAAATTACTTCTAAACTATTTATAGGATAGTTTTCATTTTTACCCAAAGGGGGGCGGCTATAGCTTTATTAGGTATATGACGCAAAACTTGCATGAACATGTATATGTTCAAAAATGTCTTGACTCAATTACCTAAGGATGTATAATATCATTTTATTTTATATAACTAAAAACACTGTAAGAGGTCAAAAAAAACAGGAGGCAAAAAAATATGTCAAAAAAAGTGGCCATTAATGGTTTTGGCAGAATCGGTCGTAATGTTTTTCGCGCTTGTCTTAACAATCCTGAAATCGATATTGTAGCAGTTAATGATATTACCAAACCGGATACATTGGCACATCTTTTGAAATATGACTCTATTTTAGGTATATTAAATGCTCAAGTTGAAGCTCAGGAAGATGCGATAGTTGTAAATGGGAAAAAAATTAAAGTCCTAAGCGAAAGGGACCCGGCTAATTTACCCTGGGATAAATTGGGTGTTGAAGTGGTGGTTGAGTCTACCGGTTTATTTTTAGACAGGGCTAGCGCTTCCAAGCACTTAAGCGCCGGCGCCAAAAAAGTGATTCTAAGCGCTCCGGCTAAAGAACCTGATATTACCATTGTATTGGGGGTTAATGAAAAAACATATGACAAGGCCAAGCATAATATTATATCAAATGCGTCCTGTACCACCAACTGTCTTGCTCCCGTAGCTAAGGTATTGTTAAATGAGTTTGGAATTGTACGCGGAATTATGACCACTATTCACGCCTATACCAATGATCAGAGGATTTTGGATTTTCCGCATAAAGACTTACGGCGCGCCCGCGCTGCCGCTGTATCCATGATTCCCACTACGACAGGAGCCGCCAAGGCTGTCTCATTAGTATTGCCGGAATTAGCCGGTAAACTTGACGGTATGGCGATAAGAGTGCCTACTCCCAATGTATCTTTAGTGGATTTGGTGGTTGAATTAGGAAAGGACACTACCGCCGAGGCTGTAAACGAGGCCTTAAAAAATGCCGCTCGCAGCAGTTTATCCGGTATTATGGCCTTTTCTGAAAAGCCATTGGTTTCTTGCGATTTTAATGGTAATCCGCATTCTTCTATTGTTGATGCCCAGTTTACCAAGGTCATTGATGGCAGAATGGTTAAAATACTCTCTTGGTATGACAATGAATGGGGCTATTCCAATCGCGTAAAAGACCTTATTTCATACATATAACTATATCTGATGCCGATGTTTTGTATGGGCGGGTTTCAAATCCGCCCCTACAGGCTAATAAAATTTATGTTTCTGTAATAGGTTTTAAGTTTGTCATTCTGAATGAAACGAAGTGGAGTGAAGAATCTTCAGGCATATGCGAGTAGATCCTTCGGTCTGCGGCCTTCAGAATGACATGCTAAGAAAAGCTTTTCATTGTACTATAAAGTTTAGCTTAATGGCATTGGGTTTTAAACCCGTTCCTACAGGTTTATGTTTCGGGGTGTTTCACCCCGAAACTAATTGCTCGCCGCAGGTGTGTTTCGGTATGGGACATACCGAAACATAAACTGCACATAAAGCATAGCGGTATAAATCTTTACTTGGCTTAAATATAATGAATAAACTGACCATTAAAGATGTAAATATCAAAGGAAAACGCATCTTTATCAGTGGAGATTTTAATGTTCCTTTAGATAAAGAAAATCATATTGCAGATGATTCGCGAATTAGGGCGGTGCTGCCTACCATAAATTACTGTCTGGACGAGGGCGCTAAGGTGATTTTGGCCTCGCATATGGGCAGGCCAAAGGGTGAATATAAGCCTGAGCTTTCTTTGGGTATAGTCGGCAGGCGTCTGGAACGATTGTTACATAAAAAGATAGCATTTGTTAATGACTGTATAGGAGATAGAGTTAAGCAGGCCGTGGATGCCATGCGTTGCGGTGATGTGGTTTTATTGGAAAACCTGCGTTTCCATAAAGAAGAAACCGAAAACGATGATAATTTCAGCAAACAATTAGCCGGCTTAGCCGATATTTATGTAAATGATGCCTTTGCTACCGCTCATCGCTGTCATGCCTCCAATGTAGGAATTACTAAGCATATTCATTATTCAGTAGCCGGTTTTTTGATGATTAATGAAATCAAGTATTTTGAACGGGCGATGGAGAGTCCGGTGCGTCCTTTGGCGGCTATTTTAGGCGGGGCTAAAGTCTCCAGTAAAATCGGGGTAATTGAAAACCTGCTTACCAGAGTGGATAAGGTTATCATTGGCGGTGGGATGACCTTTACCTTTTTAAAGGCGCTGGGGTATGAGGTGGGTAAATCCTTAGTGGAAGACGATATGTTGGAGACGGCATCCAGGATTATTACCTTAGCCAAAGAAAATAAGGTAAAATTTTATCTGCCGGTAGACTGTGTTGTGGCGGATAAATTTGACGCTAGAGCCGAAACCAAGAAGGTTCCCATACAGGAGATTCCCAAAGAATGGATAGCGCTTGATATTGGTCCGGCGTCTATTACGCTTTTTGCTCAAGCCTTGGAGAATGCCAAGACTATTATCTGGAACGGTCCTATGGGGGTTTTTGAAATGGATGCCTTCAGCCGCGGTACTATGGCTATGGTGAATATAGTATCCAGCTCTTATGCTTTGACTATTGTAGGCGGCGGGGATACTGATGTAGCCGTGCATCGCGCTGGTGAATCCTATAAAATATCCTATATTTCAACAGGTGGAGGCGCTTTTTTACAACTATTAGAGGGCAAAGCCCTACCTGGCTTAACCGCTTTAACCGATAAGGGGAAATAAATGCGACGTCCGATTATTGCTGCTAATTGGAAAATGAATTGTACCACGGGGCAGGCCAATGAATTAGTTAATAATTTTAAGGCATTAGTAACTCAGGTGACTGAAGTGGATATAGTTTTAGCGCCCCCTTTTACGGCGCTTGCTACTGTGGGGCAGCTTATTTCCGGCTCTAATATAGCGCTTGCCGCACAAAACATGTACTGGGAGGAGAGCGGAGCCTATACTGGCGAGGTATCCCCGGGGATGCTTATTGATATTGGCTGTAAATACGTGATTATCGGTCATTCCGAGCGTAGGGCGTATTTTGGCGAGACCGACGAGACGGTTAATAAAAAGATAAAAAAGGCCTTAGAGCATAACCTTACCCCTATAGTGTGTGTGGGCGAGTCATTAGCGCAGCGTGAGAATAATGAGACGCAAGCGGTGGTGGTGTTGCAAATAAGGCGCGGTTTACAGGGTTTGACAAGCGAGCAGATGCAGAAGATTGTTTTAGCGTATGAGCCGATTTGGGCAATAGGTACCGGTAAAACGGCCACCCCCGAGCAGGCGAATGACGTACATCATTTTATTAGGCGAAAACTGGCGGGGATTTTTGATGAGGCAACCGCTTCGGCGGTAAGGATACAATACGGCGGCAGTGTAAAACCTGCCAGCGTGGATGAGCTTATGGCACAATCCGATATTGACGGAGCGCTGGTCGGCGGCGCCGCCCTAAAGGCTGACAGTTTTGCCAGAATTGTAAAATTTGAGGCATAAGGTGTAAAAACCGCCGGTTTAAGGGTAAAAGACATAACAATGAAAAAATATATATGTGAGATTAGTTTGCCCGAGAAGATAATTAGTTTTTTGGAATTACCAAAAAAGCAAATAGGAACAATATTGCAAAGGGAATTAGCCGCTCATTTTTTTGAAACTAACCGGCTTAGTTTCGGACAGGCAAGGCAGATGGCTGATATGTCGGTGTGGGATTTTATCTGTTTCCTTAAAGAACGGAAGATTCCTTTACATTATGGAGTATTGGAATACGAAGACGATAGTGAACTGGTAGAAAAATTAAGCCAATCATGAAAGTTATAGCTGACGCTTCGCCACTTATTGGACTGTCATCTATAGGAAAGTTTGATATTCTGAACACCCTGTGGGATGATAATATTTTTATCCCTGAAGCGGTTTTTAATGAAGTAGTAATTGCCGGAAAAGATAAGATCGGCTTTCAAGAAGTTAAAGAAGTTTGTCATTCATGGATTCAGGTAGTAAAGGTACAAAACAAAGCTGAGGTTAAGGCTCTTCAAACTATTTTAGATATGGGAGAGGCGGAAGTTATTACCCTTGCTCAGGAGCTTGGCGCTGATTTATTGCTGCTTGATAATCGTGAGCCTCGAAGATTCGCTATCTCTTTAGAACTTAATGTTTTAGGTACTGTTGGGATAATAAAGCTGGCTTGGAAAAAGAAAATCTTAAGCGATCCGATTAAGCATATTAATGAATTAAAATTAAATGGATTCTGGATTAGCAGCCAAATAATAGAAAAATTTGCTGAAGAAGTATATGCAGATGGTAAAATTTGATGGTTATGTTTGATGGACTTCTATGCCGAAATTATAAAATTTAAATGCTTCTGTTTCGGGGTGTCTCACCCCGAAACATATAATAAAAAGACGAAATATGCTAAGCGGCATAAGAATAAAAAATTTTAAATGCTTAAAAGACACCGGGGATATAGCCGTAAAACCGCTGACTATTTTTGTAGGACCTAACAGCGCCGGTAAAAGCAGTATTTTTCAACCCTTGCTTTTGTTGAAACAGACAGCGGAAGGCGTTAGTACCCCGCTGTTAATTAAAGGTCAATATACCAAAGATTTTGATTTAGGGGCGTATACAGATTTTGTGTATAAGCATGATAAGGAAAATAAGATTAGTTTTGAAGTTGTCTATAAAACAACACCAAAATTAGAGAGAGAAAAACATATAAAAGTTGCCATTGAGTTTGGTTACAATGAAGACGGTATTTATTTTAATGAATATATCGCTGAGGATTTATGTTCGGGAAGGAACATTTTAAATGCTAAACGACAGAGGGAAGAATATATAATTAAATCGGATTTTTTTTCTTCTGAGTATAAAATAGAAAGTAGAGAATTCCGTAAAAATATAAATATATACATTATCCCATTAATTTATCGTCAATTATTGGCTTCTCTAAGAGATGAGATAAGAAGAGTAAAAGAAAATGCAAGAGGACTTGACAAACTTATTTCTGCAATGGATAACAGTCAACTACAAGAGACCTTGTCTTTATTCGATAATTTAACTAGAGGTTCTGACGAACTATTAAAACAGATATTTTATATAGGTCCATTGCGCAGCTTTCCTAAACGTCTTTATCTGGCAACTGGGGAGACTCATCAAGATGTTGGAACACGAGGAGAATACTCTATAGACGTTCTTTATTCTGATAGAGAAAAAAAGAGCGTTATAAAAAAGGTGAGAGAATGGTTTGAGAAATTTAATATCGGTTTAGAAACAGACCTTGAGCAGATTTACCCTGAGAGCAGCCTTTATAATCTGGTATTTAAGGATCCGCATACAAAAATCAAAGTAAATATTGCCGATGTGGGTTTTGGGGCTTCGCAGATTTTACCTATAATTATAGAGGGCTTTTGTACCCCAAAAGATGCTACTATTATCATTGAACAGCCGGAAATACATTTGCACCCTAAAGCGCAAGCCATTTTGGGTGATTTATTAATAGATATAGCCATTGAAAGTAAAAAACATTTATTGATTGAAACGCACAGCGAGCATTTAATCTCTCGTATGCAGCGCCGGGTGGCTGAGGGCAAGCTTAAAAATAGCGATATTGCAATTTACTGGTGTAACCCTTCCAAAGAGGGAACCAAAATAGAGGAATTAAAACTGGATAGCCTGGGGCAAAGAGAGAATTGGCCGGAGGGCTTTTTGATGAAGGCTTTGAAGAGGCTATGGCACACCTGGACGTATTAGCTCAGAAAGCCGCTAGATGAATTGGGTAATTGATACAAATATTCTGATTTTTGCTTCTAATGTGAACGAAGAAAAATATTTCAATGCAGTAGAATTTGTCTTGGATGTAAGAAAAAATCATTCTATAGTTATAGATCACAAAAGAGAAATTGTTAAGGAATACAATAAAAAGCTTAAAAATAATCCCTTTTATAAAAAATGGTGGAAGCATATGATAAGTACCAAAGGGAAAATTGCTTTTCACGATTCTAAAATTCCTTCTTATCATAAAAATAAACTTGAAAACCTCAAATTCCATAATGATGATTTATTATTTGTAGGGGTAGCTTCCAATTCATGTGATAAGTTGCTTGTAACAGAAGACAAAGACGACTATAATAAGAATATAAGATATTATTTAAAACAAAATTTAGATATAAACGTATATTTTTTGGATAACTTACCAAATTAACAAAGTAGGATGAAATAATGACCACAGCGCTTACGATACTTCATATAATAGTTTGTTTCTTTTTAATCCTGGTGGTATTGCTTCAGGCAGGCCAAGAAGGCGGCGCCGGCGCAATATTCGGCGGGGGCAGTCAAAGCGCATTCGGTTCGCGCGGCGCAGGAGGCGTATTAAGCAAACTAACTACCGCCGCCGCTATAATTTTTATGCTAAATTCCCTAGCGCTGGCGGTTATCTCTTCATATCAAACGCCATCGGTTATTGACGAGCAAACCGCGCCGTCTACGGTAGATTTTAATATTCCGCCTGTTACTACCGAACAAAAGACGGATACGACCAAGACTGAGCCGCAAGAGGGTACAAAAGCGCCCGTTGCCGCAACTGAAGCTCCGAAAGCGCCTGCTCCGGCGGCAGAGAGTCACTCTGCACCTGCAAGCGAGTGATTTAACAGTAAAATGGCTATTGATTTAGCTTGCGAAAAAGATTACATTCTGTCATTCTGAGGCCGGAGGCCGAAGAATCTCCTCGCTTAAGAATGCGGGTAGATTCTTCACTCCACTTCGTTTCGTTCAGAATGACAGCTAATCACGGAAATGAGTCCGTCAAATATATGTTTTATGTTTCGGGATGTCCCATCCCGAAACACCCGCGGCGAGCAATTTGTTATTAACAGGCTTTCGGGGTGAGACACCCCGAAAGATATGGGATTGAAATGCTATTAGAACGAGTCCGTACTATAAGTGTACTAACTTTAAACTAAAACTATGTCATATTACTTATTTTTTCCGCTCTATATTTTATTGAGTTTGACTTTGCTGGCGGCCGGATGTGGAAAAGCGCCGGAACAAGCGCAGGCGCCCGGTAAATCTGCACAAACAGCTAAAAAGCAACAACAGCCCCAACAGCCGATTGTGCCGGCTTATGGCGATGCCTTTGTGGATAGCTCTATTGGCGATGCCAGCAACTTGATCCCTATTTTAGTTCCAGACAGCGCGTCCGGAGATATTACTGATTTGGTATATAACGGCTTGGTAAAATACGATAAAGATATAAAAATAGTGGGCGATTTAGCAGAATGCTGGGAAATAAAAAGTAAAGATAAAAATTTGGTTTACGGAGATTGTGAAAAATACGCTCAAAATGAGCAGGCAGAGGGCGCTATTCAGGAAGAAAATAATGAAGACAATAAGAAGGATGATGAAGGTTTCAGCATAACTTTTCATTTACGTAAAGGGGTAAAATTTCACGACGGGGTGGAACTAACCGCCGAAGATGCAATGTTTACCTACCAGCAATTGATTGACCCCAAGGTGCCCACACCCTATCGCGGTAATTATGTAATGGTGGATAAGGCTGAAGTAATAGATAAGTACACTTTTAAAGTAACTTATAAAAACCCATTTGCTCCGGCATTAATTAGCTGGGGAATGGGGGTTTTACCTAAACATTTACTGGATGGTAAAAACATTATCAAAAGCCCGCTTTCACGTAAACCTATCGGTACTGGAGCATACAAATTTAAAGAATGGTCTACCGGCGAGAAGATTGTACTGGAGGCCAATCACGATTATTTTGAGGGACGTCCCTATATTGACCGTTATATTTACCGCATTATTCCCGATCCGGCTACCATGTTTTTAGAGTTGCGGGCAGGCGGGGTTGATCGTATGGGGCTTACGCCTATACAGTATTTAAAACAAACAGATGATGCTGAATTTAAGAAGAATTACAATAAATATAATTATCTGTCCTTTGGGTATACCTATTTGGGATACAATTTATTAAACCGAAAATTTAAAAATAAAAAAGTACGCCAAGCTATTGCCTATGCTATTGATAAGCAGGAAATAATCGACGGAGTGCTGATGGGTTTAGGTAAAATTGCTACCGGTCCATATAAACCGGGAACATGGTATTACAATCCAAATGTAAAGCGTTATCCGCATAATACGCAAAAGGCCAGACAATTGTTAGCTGAGGCCGGCTGGCGGGACAGCAATAACGACGGTATTTTGGATAAAGGCGGCAAACCATTTGAATTTACCATAATTACCAATCAAGGCAACAGTCTGCGTAAAAAAACCGCTGAGATAATTCAGCACAGACTTCGTGATATCGGTATACGGGTTAAAATCAGAATCGTAGAATGGGCGGCTTTTTTAAAGGAATTTGTGGATAAGAAAAAATTCGATGCAGTGATTTTAGGCTGGTCAGGCTCTATTGATCCGGATGCTTATAATGTTTGGCATTCCAGTAAAACCGGCGCTAAGGAATACAATTTTATCAGCTATAAAAATAAGGAAGTTGACGGATTATTAGAAAAAGGACGCTATACCTTTGACGAGGAAGAACGCAAAAGGGCTTATTTTCGTTTTCAGGAGATTTTAGCCGAAGAACAGCCCTATACATTTTTATATATACCGGAAGCCCTGCCGGTGGTAAGCTCGCGTATCCACGGTATCAAACCCGCGCCATTAGGAATCAGCTATAATTTTATTAAATGGTTCGTACCCAAACATATGCAGCGCTATTAGGGGCGTAGGCGCCCCTGCCAATTAGGGGGATTCTCCCCCTACGCTTCCGTTGGCCGCTACCCCCTTCTTATCAAGAAGTTACAACATATTGATTTTATCATTTTGGGCTATTTGGCGACAGCCTCATTAGAATTAATAGCCTATTTTAAGCCGCCGAGCTAAAAATTCCGGTAATCCTGCGTCTATAATTTTTTGTTGCGCCTTATTAATATCATAGGCTGTACGGATTAATTCCACTTCTTTATTTAAATCATCATAAATGCCGTAACAGCTTTTCGGGTTATTATCCCGAGGCTGCCCCACGCTGCCTACATTTATAATATATTTACAGCCTGCCTGTAGTTTTATCCTGTTATCTGTGTGTTTAGAACACTTTTTATCGGTGTTCTGTATAAAGATTGCAGGTCTGTGTGAATGCCCTATAAAGCAGATTTGTTCATTAAAGTAATTAAAATTAAGGGCGGCTTCGTTTTCAGAAAATATGTAATGCCAGTTTTGGGGTTCATATGGCGAGCCGTGAACTAAGCGGATATTATCTATAGATACAACAGTAAGGTTTAATCCTCTTAGGTATTCCTTATGGGGCTCATTAAGCTGACTTTTAGTCCAAAGTACCGCTTGTTTGGCGGCCGGATTGAAATAACTTATATCAGTAAGCCCAACAGCCGCTCTGTCGTGATTACCGGCAACACAAATATTGGCAATATTTGCTAGCAATTCTATACATGATTGCGGATCAGCCCCATAGCCCACTATATCGCCCACAAAAAACAGTTTATCTATCCGGCGGTTGTCAATATCAGCCAAGACAGCTTCCAAGGCTTCCAAATTTCCATGCACATCTGCTAAAATAGCGCAACGCAAAATATCAACCCCTTTTTTATTCTAATATCCGATTAAACTTACCTCTTTAATAGACTTTAAGGACAGGCGCGCCTGATCTTTATTTTCCTTGGTTTTTAAGCCGGCAAAATTGGTAAGATGGAGCTTAAAATCCCTGATATTTTTACCGGCATCAGCAATGCCGCTAAGCAATCCCTGCATCATCATATCCACAGTATCGTATGTACTCCATTTCCATTCTTTAACATAAGGGATACTGGCAGCTATATGATAATTATCGGTAAAGCATAAATTAAGCGCTGCCTGCTTCCATAATAACATAATATCGTTTAATTTTACTTCAGGCGGATTGCCGAATCCCAAAAGCAGCGCCCGCGGCGCTATCATACGGCCTTGGGTGGCTACCATTACTATTTCGCTGTGTGCGCAAGTGATTTTACCGGCTTTAATCAGCCTGGAGATAAAGCCGTTCATATACCAGTCTACCGTACCGGCCGTTTCCTTAGGCGGACGTGAGACGCTGTATAAATAAAGTACCAGCGCATCACAATTGATTTGGGTTATGGGTTGGTCTAAAATCTGAATAATCATAATTGGATTGGGCGAGGCGCCCATTTATTTAGGGGCAAATTTATCCAAAATACCGTTTATAAAGGCTACTGATTCTATTGTACTGTATTTTTTAGCGATTTCCAATGCTTCATTTATACTGACTTTAGCCGGAATATCATCACAATATAGAATTTCATAAGCGGCAAAACGCAGGATATTGCGGTCTATCACCGCCATACGTTTTATTCGCCAATTAAGCGCTTGCCGCCCTATTTTTTCATCGAGCTGCTCTAAATTCATTAATGTGCCGTTTACCAATTTTTGAGCAAATTCCTTAGCAACAGGCGAGCATTTGTGTTCCTGCCAAAATAAATTGATTTTATCTTGCAGATTATCGCGGTCAAAATCCAGTTGAAACAGGATTTTTAAGGCATATTCTCTGGCTTTCCTGCGTTCACCCATTAATACGATTTCCTAACCCGAATAATTCGGGAGTTAATTTTTTATATAAATTTGCCATTTCAATGGCGGATACAGCCGCTTCAAAACCTTTATTTCCGGCCTTGGTACCGGATCGTTCTACTGCCTGTTCTGTCGTATCAGTTGTAAGCACGCCTAAAATTATCGGCATGCCGCTGTTTTGTGCGGCTTGTGCTACGCCTTTTACTACTTCTGCGCTAATATAGTCAAAATGCGGGGTTTCTCCGCGAATAACCGCGCCTAGGCAGATAATTGCATCATATTTGTCGGCATTAGCCAGCTTACCGGCTACAGCCGGTATCTCAAAACAGCCGGGTACTTTTACTAATGATATGTCATTATCAGCAGCGCCATGGCGGATTAAAGCATCCAGCGCTCCATTAACCAGCCGTCCGGTAATAAAATCATTAAACCGGCTTACTATAATGGCAAAACGCAGATTTTGGGCAATTAAATTACCCTCAATTATTTTTGGCATATGTTAATGCTCCTTATTATGTATATACCCCAGTGTACCGCAAGACGCTGTGCCAGGCAAGGGCATATGCGCCTATTATGCTGTAGGCGACCATGGGCGTTGAATAATGCGAACAATTCTTTGTAATCTTTTTGTACTTCCATGACGCTGTCTCCTTAAATATTCAACCGCTGCTATACGTTCTTGCGGTGTTTTTGACAGCCAGAATATGAGATTATCCCTTAACTCTGAGCAGTCTTTAAGATTTTCTTTTTTTACGATCTTTTTTATCATATAGCGCCTATAATTGTGTATACGTTAAGATTTAGTCAAAGAAAGCTATGCGAATATAAGGCGCTCTCCTTTGGGTTCAGGTATGGGATCACCGAATTCTTCAGCAGTCCTTATCCAGAGGGTCATCGCTTGCTTGATGTTCTCTAATGCTTCGTGGTGATTTTTACCATGAGCCATACATCCGGGAAGTTCCGGCGCCTCAGCTATAAAGGCATTATTTTCTCTGCTCCAATAGATTATAACTTCATATTTATCCATTAAGAGTTGTCTCCTATTTTATATTTTAAAATTATTTGACGTATTTGTTTTACCTGATAGGGTTTTGCCTTAGCGCCGTCTTTTTGGAGATTAATTTTTTCTTTTATTCCAGCCAGTCTGAATATATGATGACTTCCACTAATACGCATATCAAATCCGCAATACAGTAAAAAATTACACAATTTATCAAAAGATATATTGGTATCAGCTCTGCCGCTTAATATTTGTCGGATGAGTCGATCGTATTTGCTCATGATAAACGGTAACCCTGTTTGAGAGATTTTGAGAGAGCCAGCCAGAACAATTCAACACGCCATTACACATCCTTAAGCAGGTGTCCCAATTTTTTGCGTTTGGTTTTAAGGTAGTTAATATTGGTTTTACTTGGTTTTATTTCAATGGGTATGCGTTCTGTGATCCGCAGGCCGTAGCCTTCCAGTCCGACGATTTTACGCGGGTTATTGGTTAACAGGCGAATGTATTTCAATCCTAGATCGGCCAGTATTTGCGCGCCTATTCCATAATCACGCAGATCAGCCTTAAAGCCCAGCTTTTGGTTGGCTTCAACCGTATCGTCTCCTGCATCTTGTAATTCATAAGAGCGCATTTTATTGGCAAGGCCTATACCGCGTCCTTCTTGTCGGATATATAATAGCACGCCTTTTCCGGCCTGCTCGATCATCTCAAGCGCTTTTTGTAACTGTATTCCGCAGTCGCAGCGAAGCGAACCCAGTGCATCGCCGGTTAAGCATTCGGAATGCACCCGTACCAAAATTTCTTCATTTGGTTTCCAGCTGCCCTTTACCAAAGCAATATGTACGTGATCATCTAATTGATTGCTGTAGGTATAGCTTACAAATTCCCCAAAGGTCGTGGGCAGCTTGGCCGCGGCTATGCGCGTTATAAATTTCTCGCGCACCATGCGGTAGGCGATTAGATCGCGTATACATAATATGTTTAAGTTATGTTTTTTTGCGAACACTTCCAATTGCGGCAGTCTGGACATACTGCCGTCTTCATTCATAATTTCGCATATTACGCCGGCGGGATATAATCCAGCCATGCGTGCCAAGTCAACCGCGGCTTCAGTTTGTCCCGCGCGGTGCAGCACTCCGCCGCATTTAGCGCGTAGCGGGAATATATGCCCGGGGCGGGCTATATCTTCGGGTTTGGCAGCCGGTGAAATAGCGGTCAGAATTGTTTTAGCCCTGTCGGCGGCTGATATACCGGTGGATACGCCGCATCTGGCTTCAATGGATACGGTAAAAGCCGTCTCAAAGGATGAGGTATTATCACTAACCATCATAGGGATATTAAGCTCATCCAAGCGTTTACCCGTCATGGGCAGGCAGATAAGTCCGCGTCCGTATTTAGCCATAAAATTTATAATATCTGGCGTAACCTTTTCGGCGGCTATAGTCAGATCGCCCTCGTTTTCGCGGTCCTCATCATCCACCACGATAATCATTTTGCCTTGGGCAATATCTAAAATTGCCTGCTCGACTTTACTAAACGGCATATTGTATGTACTCCTTTATTCTGTCAGAATAGATTTTACTTTATCGATCAGGGTATTATATGAAGAGTCTCCCTGATCGATGAATTTTTTTATTTGTTCCCAGCGCAAATCCAAATACTGATGAGCCAGGATGTTCCTTGATTTTACCCAATTAGCCAGCTCATTTGCAAGCGATATATCGAAAGTATCTAACAGGGCTAAATTTTGCATAATTTCCCTATAGGTTTGCGCAATAGGTTTTTTAGCCGAGGCTAAGAGTATTTTAGCTATATCAAGCGAGGCGTTTACAATGTTTTCCACCCAGCGTTCCACCTCGCGCTGTTTGGAGCGGTTCTGCCGGTAATCTATCCAGCTTAGCCGCTTAAATTGTGGAAAATCCTGGCATTCGGTTTCCAAAAAATCCAGTATGCGGATAAGCCTTTCTCTGGCTTGGCTGGTTAATGATGCGGCTTTTTGCTTTATTTTCCAATAGTCATATATAAACTCTCTGAAATCTTGCGCCTCATAGCTTATCCTAAGCATAAAATCCAGATAAATCCCCTGATCTTTAATAAGCAGGACAACGCCGTCGGTAATGATACTAAAGGCCAGGCTGGCCGGCGCCCGGTTTAATACCGCCAAATCCACTTCGCAAGACAGCAATTGGGTAAGCTCGCCCCAGATTTTATCCTCAGCAGGGTAGAATCCTCCAGTCTCCCATTCGGCTTCTTTTTGTGTCGGGTAAAAATATATCCCGATATCCCAGTCGGAAGAGGTTCTGGTATTACCGCTTGCCTGCGAGCCAAATAAAAAAGCCATACATATATCGGAGCGTTGTTGGAAATATTCTTTTAGTTGATCAATTTGTTTTATTTTTTTGGTCATTATTTTTTTAGCCAGTTGATAACCTTTAAACCATCAATTTTTTTAAAATGAGCATCCGCACTCAGCAATAGTACGTCAAACTCCAAGCAACTAGCAGCAATCCATAGATCATTTTCTGGAATGGGACATCCTTTTTTCTTAAGAGCCAGACGTGTTTTTGCATATCTGACGGCAATGGATTCATCAACTGGTATTAGAAGAGTTTGTGCCAAAAACTTGTACACCGTCTGTTTATTTTTCTGAGGTTGAGCGCTGTTTAAGGCGCCATAGGTTAATTCACCCAAAACAACAGCCGGTAAAAAAAGTGTATCAGCGTTTTCTACCAGACCACAAACCAGAGAATTTCCACTAAAGTAGGCGATTACTGCGTTTGTATCCACTGCTAGGCTACCACTCACCTTCAATCCTTTCAAATTCATGATTTATAAGCTTCTGCATAGCATCGGCTTCTTGTTTGGTCAAGCTGCCGGCCAGTTTGCGTAACTTTTTTTTATCAGGGGGCAAACAGACAATGATCATTACCTTCTCATGTTCACGAAGTCCTTTAAGCGGTATAAGCGGTTTTAAAACCTTATTTTCATATACAGCTTCAATGGTGCGACTCATATTAACATTCCCTTTTTAAATTTTTTCGGCTGACCTCGATGTTGGCTTGTCTTGCGCTGAAACTGTTAACGGCGCTTTTTGTGGGTTTCTGCGTAAGGAGAAACCGAAACATCAAACATGCTGTCATTCTTCAGCTTTCAGCCGAAGAATCTCTCCCCGCAATAGCGAGCAGATTCTTACACTGCGCTTCGCTTCATTCAGAATGACAGCTGCCTTAGGTCAACAGCATTAAATTGCAGGTGTGGCGGGTCCGCAGCTATCAGATAACGAAGACTCAACACGTATCTTTTTAGACTCTTTCATAATACGGGCTTGACCCGCCCTACTTTAACTTAAGTTATATGGAACGTAGGCGCCGAGCCTCGGCAAAGGCCGCCTCAGCTTCAGCCTGTCGCCCTAATTTTTGCAAAGTCTCGGCTTTGTCATTCCAATACTCATCATCATTGGGGTCAATTTCTAT